>NZ_JBBPCO010000002.1 GCF_038070005.1 Thermithiobacillus plumbiphilus
GGCCTTCAAGCCCTATAATATAGCGCGATTGAAAAGTGGGCCTTGTGCCCGCTTTTTTGTTTTAGCCCTGGAGAGGATCATGCGCACAGTCGAGAACGGCAATGACCTTGAAAATCTCTTTCGGCCTACTGTGGAGCGAATGGGTTACGAGCTGGTCGACATCGAATTCGTTCGCTCTGGCCGCCAGCCGCTACTGAGGCTCTATATTGGTTCTCCTCAAGGCATCACTGTGGATGACTGCGCGGCCGTAAGCCGGCAGATCGGAGCACTGCTTGATGTCGAAGATGTGATTTCGAGCGCTTATCTTCTTGAGGTATCGAGTCCTGGGCTGGATCGACCCTTGAAAAGACCGGAAGATTTCGAGCGGTTCGCTGGTCATCAGGTCAGTTTACGCTTGCACTTGCCCATGGATGGGCAGCGCCGGTTTGTTGGTGAGTTACTTGGCCTGCAACAGGACTGCGTGCTGCTGAAGGTGGATCAGGATATCAAGCGCTTTCCTCTGGCAGATGTTGCGAAAGCCCGGTTGGTGCCGGAGCTGTGACGGCGGGTCCGTTCAGGACAGGAGCATGAAATGAGTCGAGAAATACTGTTTGTGGCAGATGCGGTCGCCCGTGAGAAAGGGGTGGACAAGGAGGTCATCTTTCAAGCGCTGGAAGCCGCGCTGGTATCCGCTTCCAAGAAGAAATATGGTCAGGACCTTTCCATCCAGGTCAGTATCGACCGTAAAACCGGCGAGTATTGCACGGTCCGCACCTGGGATGTCGTGGCAGACGAGGATGCCGTTACACAGCCGGAGTCGCAGTTGACACTGGAGGAGGCGCAAAAGCGCAAACCCGGTGCCAGTGTTGGTGATGTGCTGCAGGAAACACTGCCTGCCGTGGATTTTGGACGCATTGCCGCGCAGACCGCCAAGCAGGTGATCGTTCAGAAAGTGAGAGAGGCGGAACGCGACCAGGTCGTGGCGGACTTCTCATTGCGTCGCGGCGAGCTCATCAGTGGCGTGGTCAAGCGCATGGAGCGCGGTAGTGCCATCATTGATCTTGGTCGTACCGAGGCCTTGCTGCCGCGTGAAGAAATGATTCCGCGCGAGTCGATCCGACCCGGCGATCGCATCCGCGCTTATCTGCAGGATGTCCGGCGTACCCAGCGTGGTCCGCAGCTCTTTCTTTCCCGCACCGCGCCAGAGTTCCTGCTCAAGCTCTTCACCCTGGAAGTTCCGGAAATTTCCAATGGCATGGTGGAGCTCAAGGGCGCCGCCCGTGATCCTGGCGTCAGGGCGAAGATCGCGGTCCGCTCAAACGAGTCAAAGATAGATCCGGTGGGGGCCTGTGTAGGCATGCGGGGCAGCCGCGTGCAGGCCATCACCAATGAACTGGCCGGCGAGCGCGTGGATATCGTGATCTGGGCTGCAGATCCTGCGACCTTTGTCATCAACGCGCTCTCTCCCGCAGAAGTCTCCAGCATTGTCGTGGATGAGGATCTGCACAGCATGGATGTCGTGGTGGATCCGGAACAGCTGTCCCAGGCCATTGGCCGCGGCGGGCAGAATGTCCGGCTGGCCAGTCAGCTGACCGGGTGGGAAATCAACATTCTCACCGAAACCGAAGCTGGCGAGAAGCGCGAGAAGGAACAGGCCACATACTGTCAGCTCTTCATCGATGAACTGGATGTGGATGAGGATCTTGCTGCGGTTCTCGTGCAGGAAGGTTTTACCAGCGTGGAAGAGGTCGCCTATGTGCCTGTCTCGGAAATGTTGCAGATCGAGGGCTTTGATGAGGATATCGTCAATGAGCTGCGACGCCGGGCGCGTGATGTGCTCCTGAATCGGGCAATCGCGCAGGAAGAACAGGTTGAACTGAGTGAGCCTGCCGCCGATCTGTTATCACTGGATGGCATGAATGAGCCGCTTGCACATCTCCTTGCCAGCAAGGGGGTGAAGACGGCCGAGGATCTGGCTGAGCTCGGCGTTGAGGAGTTGCAGGAACTGACAGAAATTGATGCAGAAAAGGCTAAAAGGCTTATTATGGCCGCTCGGGCCCCGTGGTTTGCGGAACCCGCCGAGTAACTGCTGGAGGATTGGTCATAGGACCAATCTGGTCCGGTTGAAGATGATGCAGGAGAGGGATATGTCTTTGGTAACAGTCGCAAGTTTTGCAGAAGAGCTAAGCATGTCTGCACCCAGGTTGCTGGAGCAGTTGCGGGCTGCTGGCGTAGAAAAACGCGCTGCGGAGGACCCCCTTTCTGAGGAAGACAAGCGGCAGCTCCTGAGCTTTCTCCGGAAAACCCATGGCGAATCCGCCGCGGCTGCAGGGCCCCGGAAAATCACCCTGAAACGTACCAGCACCACGCAGATCAAGCAGACCGGGGTTTCCGGCAAGGCCCGTACGGTCAAGGTGGAAGTCCGCAAGCAAAAGGTTTACGTCAAGCGTGATTCGGTCGTGGCGGATGAGGAAGTCAGGCCCGGCGAGGATCTACCGCAGGAAAACACTGCAGTGGAGACGGCTGGCGATGAAATGATGGCTGTTACCCATGAAGCAGCGCAGGGTGAAGCCACGGCGCAGGAGACGTCTGACGCCGTAATGGCTGATCAGACCACGCCGGAGTCCGCCGCAGAAAACGAGGCGGATGCTGTGACTGCTTCAGATACCGGAGATCTTCCTGCCGCAGCGGATGCCGCGTCGGCGGCGCAGAATCCGGAAGCTAAGGCAGCTGTTCAGGAAACCGCTGTTGCGCCTGCTGCGGCCCCAGCTGCTCCGCGCAGCGATGCGGGCGCCAGGACTGCCGGTGCCGCGCAGCGGCCGGCCGCTGCTCCTGCGCCGGCCAGCAAGGGTAAACCAAAGAAACCTGCGGGACGCAGCTTCGAGGAAGAGGAGCGCCTTCGCAAGGGGGGGAAGAAATTCGGCAGGTCTGCCGCGACGCTGGCTGACGATGCGAGCCAGATGCGCCGGCGCAAGGATGCCCGTAAGCGGGACCGTGACCGTGATCAGCTTCATGGTTTCGAAAGACCGACCAAGCCGATCATTCACGAGGTCGCCATCCCTGAAACCATCACCGTGGCAGAACTGGCCAGCCGTATGGCCGTGAAGGCAACCGAGGTCATCCGGCAGATGATGAAGCTCGGTACCATGGCGACCATCAATCAGGTCATCGATCAGGAAACGGCAGCCATCGTGGTCGAGGAGATGGGACATACCGCCCGCCTGGTTCAGGTGGAAACCCCTGAGGATATGTTGCTGGATCGGAATGGTGGCGAGATTGCCGGCAGCCCCCGGCCACCGGTCGTTACCGTGATGGGCCATGTCGATCATGGCAAGACCTCCTTGCTGGACCGGATCCGCGAGGCCCGTGTTGCTGCCGGTGAGGCGGGTGGCATCACCCAGCATATCGGTGCCTATCACGTGCAGACCGAGAAGGGTACCGTGACCTTCCTGGATACGCCCGGCCATGAGGCCTTTACCGCCATGCGGGCTCGTGGCGCCAAGGTCACCGACATCGTGATCCTTGTGGTCGCAGCCGATGATGGGGTCATGCCGCAGACCATCGAAGCAGTCAACCATGCCAAGGCGGCTGAGGTGCCTATCGTGGTGGCGGTCAACAAGATCGACAAGCCAGCCGCTGATCCTGACCGGGTCAAGCAGGAACTGAGCAACTATGGCGTCTTGGCCGAAGACTGGGGTGGTGATACGCAGTTCATTCCCGTATCCGCCAAGACCGGTGACCATATCGACGACTTGCTTGACGCCGTTCTGCTGCAGGCGGAAGTGATGGAGCTAAGGGCGCCGGAGCAGGGACCGGCGCATGGTGTGGTCATCGAGTCCCGGCTTGATCGTGGCCGCGGTCCGGTGGCAACCATTCTGGTCAAGACCGGCACCCTGAATCTGGGCGATGTCATCCTTGCCGGTGCGGAATTCGGTCGTGTTCGCGCCATGCACGATGACCGGGGGGCGGCCATCAAGTCCGCTGGCCCGAGTATTCCTGTGGAGGTCCTTGGTCTTTCCAATGCTCCGGCCGTGGGTGAAGAGGTCGTGGTGGTTGCGGATGAGCGCAAGGCCCGCGAGATTGCCCTGTTCAGACAGGGCAAGTTCCGCGAGGTCAAGCTTGCCAACAGCCAGAAGGCCAAGCTGGACCAGATGTTCGAGCAGATGCAGGAAGGGCAGGTCAATACCCTGAACCTGGTCATCAAGGCGGACGTACAAGGCTCGGCAGAAGCCTTGCGTGATTCGCTGGAACGTCTGTCCACGAGCGAGGTCCGAGTACATGTGATTCACAGCGGTGTCGGTGGCATCACGGAAACGGACGTGAATCTGGCCAGCGCTTCGCAGGCTGTCGTCATTGGATTCAATGTCCGGGCCGATGCATCCGCCCGTCGTCTGGTCGAGCAGGAAGGCGTGGATGTTCATTATTACAATGTCATCTACGATGCCGTCAACGAGATCAAGGCCGCCATGAGCGGCATGCTGGCCCCCGAGATCCGGGAAAATGTGCTTGGCCATGCCCAGATCCGGCAGGTGTTCAGGGTTCCCAAGGCGGGCGCCATTGCCGGTTGTATGATCACCGATGGCGTGATCAGGCGCGGTGCCCATGCCCGGGTGCTCCGGGATTCGGTGGTGATATTCTCGGGAGACTTCGACTCCCTGCGCCGCTTCAAGGATGACGTCCGCGAGGTGCGCGAAGGATTCGAGTGTGGTATCGGCCTGAAGAATTTCAACGATATCAAGGAGGGCGATGTGATCGAAGCTTATGAAACGGTAGAGGTCGCTCGCACAATCTGACATGCCCAAGGAATTTAGCCGTTCACGGCGGGTTGGCCACCTGCTGCAGCAGGAGATTGCCGCGATACTGCCCGAGGTCCGTGATGTACGGGCCGGACAGGGCATTCTCCCCACCATCAGTGGCGTGGATCTGTCACCGGACATGAAGTCGGCCCGCATCTTCTTCAGCGTGATGACGGGACCGGAGCACGCAGAGGATGTGCGCCAGGCCCTGCAGAATGCCAGTGGATACATACGCCACCAGCTCGGCAGGCGGCTTGATCTGCGCCGCATTCCAAACCTTGTCTTTGCCTATGACACGAGCTTCGACGAGGGCGCGCATATGTCGCGCCTGCTGCATGATGCCCGGCGGATGTCAGACCAGGATGAGGTGGATGAGTGAGTCCGTACTATCTGGCGGGTGAGGCAGGGGCTTTGTCCCGTGGCGTTCCCGGCCTGATTCGATGGACATGGCGTTGGCGCCGGAGCAGGTTGTGAAGGACGGTATCCTGCTGCTGGACAAGCCGCTGGGCATCAGTTCCAACCGGGCATTGCAGCAGGCCAAGCGCCTTCTGGGGCTGAAGAAGGCCGGGCACACCGGCAGTCTCGATCCGCTGGCCAGTGGTCTGTTGCCCCTGTGTTTTGGTGAGGCGACCAAGTTCTCGCAGTTTCTGCTGGACGCCGACAAGGTGTACCGGGCCACATTCAGGCTTGGTGTGTCCACCACTACCGGGGATGCCGAAGGTGAGGTGCTGAACACCCGTTCGGTGCGACTGGTCGAGGATGTTCTGCACCGGGCCATGGCCAGCCTGCGAGGGGAAATCCTGCAGGTACCGCCGATGTATTCCGCCCTGAAGCATCAGGGACGGCCCTTGTACGAGCTGGCCCGCGAGGGCATCGAGATCATTCGTGAGCCGCGCCGGGTGCGAATTCACCGCTTCGACCTGCTTGCCATGGGCGAGGATACCCTCGACGTGGAAGTGGCCTGTTCCAAGGGAACCTATATCCGCAGCCTTGCTGTGGATCTGGGCGAAATCCTCGGTTGTGGCGCTCATGTCAGCGCCTTGCGGCGTCTGGCCTCCGGTCCTTTCCGGATCGAGCAGGCGCTGACGCTGGATGAGCTGGCCCTGGCAGGACCCGCTGCGGCGGGCATGCTGCTGGCAGTTGATCAGGTGCTTTCGCATCTGCCGGCGGTGTTTCTTGACGAGGCGGAGGCCAGGGCCATCGTGCTCGGTCAGAAGCTACGCCAGCCCGGTGGCGAAACGTTTTCAGGCGCCGTCCGGCTTTATGGTCCGGACAAGGTCTTTCTGGGCCTTGGAGAGGCTGCCGGGGAGGGTCGGATCGCGCCGCGGCGCCTGCTGCAGCAAATAAGCTGTTGTGGGAACAAGGGGCCGCACGTACAATAACAATTTGCATTCGAGTTTGCTTAAAGGAGATGTAGCATGGCGATGAGCGCCGAAACCAAAGCTGGCGTGGTACAGAATTATCAGACGCATCCGGGCGATACCGGATCTCCGGAAGTGCAGGTTGCCCTGTTGACCGCGCGGATCGAGGATCTGTCGGGTCATTTCAAGGCCCATAGCCATGATCATCATTCCCGTCAGGGCTTGTTGAAAATGGTTGGCCAGCGTCGCAAGCTGCTCGATTATCTTCGGCGTACGGATGTGAATCGCTATCGTAGCCTGATCGAGCGTCTGGGCCTGCGCAAATAAAAGGGGAAAGAGCTTGACCGTATATCGCCAAAGCATTTCCTTGGGGGGAAGGACCCTCACCCTAGAGACTGGTCGCATGGCTCGCCAGGCCGATGGCGCAGTATTGGTCAGCCTGGATGACACGGTCGTGCTGGTCACGGCAGTTGGCCGCAAGGAGGTCAAGCCTGGCCAGGATTTCTTTCCTCTGACCGTGAACTACCAGGAAAAGAGCTTTGCAGCCGGCAAGATCCCGGGCGGTTTCTTCAAGCGCGAAGGTCGGCCGAGCGAGAAGGAAACCCTGACCTCGCGCCTGACGGATCGTCCGCTGCGTCCGCTCTTCCCCAAGGGATTCCTCAACGAGGTGCAGGTCATCGCGACGGTGTTGTCCGTGGATCAGAACAATGATCCGGACATTCCCGCGATGATAGGCGCTTCCGCTGCGCTGGCGATCTCCGGTCTGCCCTTCGATGGTCCCATCGGCGCTGCCCGCGTGGGATACGTGAATGACGAATTCGTCCTGAATCCCACCTATGCGCAACTGGCCGATTCCCGGATGGACCTGGTAGTGGCAGGCACGCGTGATGCCGTGATCATGGTGGAATCCGAGGCCAGCGAGTTACCGGAAGACCTCATGCTGGAGGCGATTCTCTTCGGGCACCGGGAAATGCAGTCGGTGATCGAGCTGATCCAGCAGCTGGCGGCGGAAGCTGGCAAACCGCGCTGGGAATGGCAGCCTGCCCCGAAGGATGAGAGTCTGCAGGCCGAGCTGGTTGCCCGAGCCAGTGCGGCCGTGACCGAGGCCTATGGCATTCGCGAGAAGCAGGCCCGTCATGCGCGTCTCGAGCAGATCCGTGAGGAGCTCGTTGCGGAACTGGCGCCAGAGGATGCCGCGCGCGCGGAGGCCGTCCGCAAGGAATTCCACAGCCTGGAGAAGTCCGTGGTCCGGGGCCGCATCCTGGCCGGCCAGCCGCGCATCGATGGGCGCGATACCCGCACGGTGCGGCCGATCAGCATCGACGTTGGCGTGCTGCCGCGCACGCATGGTTCCGCACTCTTTACCCGCGGCGAGACTCAGGCCATGGTGGTGGCGACTCTCGGAACCAAGCACGATCAGCAGATCATCGATGCGCTGCAGGGGGAAATGCGTGAGCGGTTCATGCTGCACTACAATTTCCCGCCCTATTCCACCGGTGAAACGGGCATGGTGGGTAGCCCGAAACGGCGCGAAATCGGTCATGGTCGTCTGGCCAAGCGCGCGGTGGCCCAGGTCCTGCCCTCTGAATCCGAGTTTCCCTATGCGATGCGCGTCGTCTCGGAGATCCTGGAATCCAATGGATCGTCCAGCATGGCAAGCGTCTGCGGCGCCTCGCTGGCGCTGATGGATGCCGCGGTACCCATCAAGGCGCCGGTGGCGGGTATTGCCATGGGCCTGATCAAGGATGGTGACAAGTTCGCTGTCCTGACAGACATCCTGGGTGATGAAGATCATCTCGGTGACATGGATTTCAAGGTGGCCGGGACCGCCCGGGGCGTGACCGCCTTGCAGATGGACATCAAGATCCAGGGCATTACCCGCGAGATCCTGTCCCAGGCCCTGGCCCAGGCCCAGGAAGGCCGCATGCATATCCTGGGCAAGATGAATGAAGCCCTGCCGCATGCCCGCACGGACCTGTCCATGCATGCCCCACGCATCATCTCGATGCGCATCAACCCGGAAAAGATCCGCGACGTGATCGGGCCTGGCGGCAAGATCATCCGCGGGATCATCGAGGAAACCGGGGCATCCATCGATATCCAGGATGATGGCACCGTGCAGATTGCGTCGGTGGATGGGGAGGCTGGCATGGCTGCCCGCCGCCGCATCGAGCTGATCACGGCCGATGTCGAGGTTGGACGCATCTACGAAGGCAAGGTCGTGAAGATCATGGATTTCGGTGCCTTTGTGAATATCCTGCCTGGTCGAGATGGCCTGGTGCATATCTCTGAAATCAGCAATGAGCGCGTGGCCAACGTCCAGGATCACCTCAAGGAAGGTGACATGATCCGCGTCAAGGTGCTGGAAGTGGATCGCCAGGGCAAGATCAAGCTGAGCTTGAAGCGGGTGGATGCCTGAATCTGGGATTTCCGCCTAAAAGGCGTCGGGTTCGCCCGGCGCCTTTTTATTTTGGGTCGAGGTGAGTGGGGAATGAGTGCGGAGTTGTATGAAGAATTGCCCTATGAACGGACGATTCTGGAAAATGGCGTTGAGGTCCTCTCGATGCCGGTACCACATGCGCGAAGCGTGGTGCTGGGCTTCTGGCTTGAAAACGGCAGCCGGTATCAATCCCCTGAGGAGGATGGCTTTGCGCATCTGTTGGAGCACATGCTTTTCAAGGGCGGCGATCATCTCGATGCGGCGGCTCTGAGCGACGCCATGGAACCGCTGGGGGGCAACATCAATGCCTACACGGACCGGGAGCTCACGGTATATCACGCCACCGTGCTGAGTGAGGATCTGCCGGCCGCCTTTGGCATCCTGCAGGAGCTGGTGGTGCATGCCTCGCTGCCGGCCAGTGAGCTGGCGCTGGAAAAGCGGGTGGTGGCCCAGGAGGCCGCCATGGTGGCCGAAGATCCCGAGGAATGGGTGCAGGAGGAACTGAGCCGGCGCATGTGGGGCGGTCATCCCCTGGGCTGGCCCATTCTGGGACGCAGCAGCATCATTCGGCGCGCCAGCCGGGCCCGGCTGCTGGATTATTACCGCCGTCACTATGTTGGAAAGCGACTGAAGGTGGTTGCGGCCGGTCAGGTGGATCATGCGACACTGCTGGCACTGGCACAACAGGGTCTCAATGCCTTGGCAGCTGGAGATCCGGTGCCCGGTACCGAGCAGCCGCGCTTCATGCCCGGGCGATATCGTCTGAAACGCCAGACCCTGCAGGCGCATCTGGCCTGGGCCGCTGCGGGCTTTGCCGTGGATGCGCCCGAATATTATGTGGCGAGCATGGCCAATCTGATTCTGGGCGGAAGCAGTGGCAGCCGGCTGTTTCGCGAGATCCGCGAGCGTCTGGGGCTGGCCTACTCGGTATACTCCCAGTTGGAGTTCTACCGGGATTCGGGTGAGTGGCGGATTTATGCGGGAGCCAATGCCAGTGACTGGCAGCGATGCGAGCAGGCAGTTGGGGCCGTATTGCAGACGCTCATTCAGGAGGGGCCGACGCCAGATGAGATGGAGCGCTCCCGGCGTCATCTGCGTGCCCAGCTCCTCATGAGCCTGGAGGATGTCGAGGCGCGGATGTCGCGCCTGGCGCGTCAGCGCATTTATCTTGGCAGGACCGTGCCGGTGACCGAATCACTGGCGCAACTCGATGCGGTGCGGCCGGAGCAGATCAGCACTCTCCTGCGGGCACAATGGGCGAACCTCTGTCAGATCGTTTGCCTGCCAGTCAGTCGCCGCGAGAGCTAGAACTGATCCTTCCAGCGGCGCAGGGCGGCAAAGACGGCGACAGGGTCAGTGATGTCGCATGACGGATCAAAGGTCCGGGCGGCTTTCTGAACCGCTGCAATCCGGGTGCGCAGGAACGGATTGCCGTCTTGCTCGATGTCCATGCGGGAAGGGATGCTGGGCAGGCCGGCCTTGCGTATCGAGCTGACTTCTCGCTCGCGGTCCAAAAGCGCGGCATTGTCTGGCTCGACATGCCGGGCGAATCGTAGATTGGACAATGTATATTCGTGGGCACAGTACACTCGGGTATCGCCTGGCAGGCTGCCGAGGCGTTCGAGGCTGTCGTGCATCTGCGCCGGCGTGCCTTCGAAGAGCCGGCCACAGCCGGCGGAGAACAGGGTGTCGCCGCAGAACAGGGCATCCTCGACCAGGTAAGCCACATGATCCAGGGTATGGCCGGGTACCGCGATGACCTCCATGGGGATGCCTTCGATGAGCTGTCTGCCTGCCGAGAGGGGATGGGTCAGTCCTGGGGTCCGTTGGCGTGGACCATAAACCGGGATAGCATAGTGAGCAGCAAGCTCACGCACGCCGCCCACGTGATCGGCATGGTGATGCGTGACAAGAATGGCCGCGGGTGCATGTCCGGTCTTTTGCAGATAGTCATGTACCGGACCGGCATCGCCGGGATCGACGATGAATACACCCGAACCGCCGGCCCGAAAGCAAAAGATGTAGTTGTCCGCAAAAGCGGGCAGTAGATCGACATTTACCATGATAGTGCCTCCAGGGGATGCTTACGCCGAAATTTCTGGTGCCGCAGCTAAACAGTATGTCAGTGACGGACTGGTGGCAAACACCGACCGGCAGGGGGCTCGCTATCGCCAGCCATCGCGCGCTGTCCCCCTGGATCAAGCGCCTGGCCCCGTCCCGGGTGATGCAGCTCGGCCTCCCGCTCCTGTGGGATGCGCGCATGCCGGTGGAAGACTTCTGGCTGCTCTGTGACCCTGACTATCCAGCGCTGAGCCGGGTGGGCCTGCCTGTGCTGAAAGTCGCCGCCGATCCCTGCCGGCTCCCCTTCGACGCCGGAAGTTTCGATCTGTTGGTGCTGCCTTACCTGCTGGAGCGCAATGTGGATCCCTATCAGGTCTTGAAGGAGTGCTATCGTGTCCTGGCACCCGAGGGATATCTGGTGGTGCTGGCCTTCAATCCGCACAGTCTGTTCAGCCTGATGCGTCACTGGCAGTTATGGCGGGGCAATCTGCGCTGGCCCTGGCAGCAGCCCTTCATGCCCGTCGGCCAGGTGCGGCGCCTGCTGATGGAGCTTGGCTTTGAAATGCGCTCGGGCAAGTACTTCCAGTATCGTCTGCCGCTTTTGCCGCTGCATCTGCAGGCACGCAGCCAATGGCTGGAATTTGCCGGGGATCGCTGGTGGCCGACAGGGGCCAACGCCTTCATGCTGCTCGCCCAACGCCGCGAGCCTGGCTGGATACCGCCGGGTCTGTTGAAGAATGGGCTGGTGCCCGGCCTGGCTGGCGCGAAATGGAGCCCGGCGCCGGTGCGCGGCCTGTGCCGGGACAGCGATGATGAAGTCTTGCTCAGCGTGGAGAAAAAGCTTGGCTGCAAACCTCGTTGAAATCTTTACCGATGGCGCCTGTCGGGGCAATCCGGGGCCTGGAGGGTGGGGGGCGCTGTTGCGCTGGTCCGATCAGGAAAGGGAGTTGTCCGGCTATGAAGCAATGACCACCAACAACCGGATGGAGCTGATGGGGCCGATCCAGGCGCTGGAGGCGCTTAAGCGCCCCTGTCAGGTAAGTCTGACCTCGGACAGCCAGTATCTGCGCAATGGCATCATGACCTGGATTCATGGCTGGAAGCGCCGTGGCTGGCGCACGGCAGACAACAAGCCGGTCAAGAATCAGGACCTCTGGGAGCGTCTCGATGCCGCGGCGCAGCGCCACCAGGTGGAATGGCACTGGGTCAGGGGACACAACGGGCATCCTGAAAATGAGCGGGCGGATCGTCTGGCGAATATGGCCATCGACAAGGCTTTCGCTATGGACAGAAAGGAGCGGGCGTGACAAGACAGGTGGTGCTGGATACGGAAACGACGGGCCTGGAGGTGCAAAAGGGCCACAGGATCATTGAGATCGGCTGCGTCGAGGTACTCAATCGCCGGATCGGCGAACGTCACTTTCATTGTTATCTGAACCCGGAGCGGGAGATCGATGAAGGGGCCATGCTGGTGCATGGCATCAGCAATGAAATGCTGCAGGACAAGCCGCGTTTCAGGGAGATAGCAGCCGATTTCCTGGCCTTTGTGGAGGGTGCCCAGCTCATCATCCACAATGCGGCCTTCGACATGGGTTTTCTGGATCGCGAGCTGTCGCTGATGGGCGAGAAAACGCTGTCCGAGCGCTGTGACGTGATCGATACCCTCAAGTTCGCGCGCGCCCGCCACCCCGGCCAGAAAAATGATCTGGACAGCCTGTGTCGCCGCTACAGCGTCGACAACAGCCGCCGCGACAAGCACGGCGCCTTGCTGGACGCCGAGATCCTCGCCCAGGTCTATCTGACAATGACGGGTGGGCAGGTCAGCATGCTGCTCGATGCGGATACGGCTCAGGATGCCAGGGGAGCGCCCTCGAAGGCGCAAATGGCGGCACGGTTGAACGATCGGCAGGTCGGGCCGCTGCGCATCCTGCAACCGAGTCCCGATGAGCTGGCTGCCCATGCCAGTTACCTGCAGGGACTTGACAAGGAGAGCAAGGGACAATGCGTCTGGCTGGCGGAGCGATGAAAATCAGGTCCTGAGGCAGGTGATGATTGATGGTGATCGTGATCATGGGTGTGGCGGGTTCCGGCAAGAGCACCATCGGACAGGCCCTGGCTCGGGATCTGGGCTGGGGTTTCATCGACGCGGATGACCTGCATCCGCCTGCAAACATCGAAAGGATGCGCGCCGGCCTGCCGCTGACGGATGCCGATCGGGCGCCCTGGCTGGCCGCACTGCGTGAGCTGATCGCCCGCTGTCTTGCCCAACAGCATCATGTCGTGCTTGCGGCTTCCCTGCTGAAGGCAGCATATCGGGAGGCGGTCGGGGTCGATCAGGATCAGGTACGGCTGGTCTTTCTGCATGCCGACCCCACCCTGATCCGGCAACGTCTCGAGAAGCGCCAGGGGCACTTCATGGCAGCAGTGATGCTGGACAGCCAGCTTGCCACGCTGGAAGTACCCGATACAGGTTTGAGGGTGGACGCCTCGCAACCACAAGCACAGATCGTGACAGCGATTCGCCGGGGAGTGTCACTCTAAGAACGGTCAGAAAGGGAAAGGCATGGACTTCGGAGCGCACGGCCTGTGGGCCTGGCTGGGGCTGGTATTTGCGCTGGGCTTGCGCCACGGCATCGACCCCGATCATCTGGCGAGCATCGATGCCCTGACCCGGCTTCATGCTGATACACGGCCGCGTCTGGCCCGGCGCGCAGGCTTGTACTTTGCACTGGGACACGGTCTGGTGGTCACGCTGGTGGCGGTCCTGGTCAGCACCCTGATGCAGCAGGCCCGCATACCTGGATGGTTCGAAGGACTGGGCATCTGGAGTTCGGTGATTCTGCTGACCGTGCTTGGCTCGGCCAATATCTGGAATGCCCGGCGAGGCGGGCAGCAAATCATCGGCTTGAAAAGCAGGTTGTTTGCTCCTCTGCTGCGGGTGCAGGGGCCGGGTGCGGTGATACTGGTGGGGGCCCTGTTCGCCCTGGCCTTTGATACCCTGAGCCAGACTGCAGTCTGGACACTGGCGGCCGGTTCCCATGGGCAGTGGGCGGCGGCGCTTCTGGGGCTGAGCTTTACTCTGGGCATGGTGTTGCCGGATGGCCTGAACGGTCGACTGCTGGCCGGGCTCCTGCGCCGCAATGGCTCGCCCGCCCGTGCCGCGGGCTTTGTCGTCGGCCTGATCAGCCTCGCGATGGCGGCATTTGAAGCCTATGGCTTCCTGCTGCCGCGGCAAGGGGCCTGGATGGCAGGAAGAGAATGGCTTCTTAGTTTGTTCCTGCTGCTGCTCCTGCCATTGCTCTTGCTGGGCAGGCGGTCGGAGAACAGTTGAGGTGTTTGGAATAGCAGTATGGCCATGCAGACGGGCCTGAATTCAAGCCCGTCCGGCACGGTTCTTGTCGATGATGGCAAACAGGATCAGCAGAAAGGCCATCAGTCGAAGAATGTAGAGTCCAGTGTAGTAAAACTCCTGCCCCTCATCCACGAACGCCAGTCCGATGCGATTGATGCCCAGGATGACAAAGGCCATGGCGAAGAACAGGAACAGCCGATCACTGCTTTTCTTCCAGAACTTGAGAAAAAACAGCCCCGCAGCCAGATGTGCCATGGCGATGGCGCCGGTCAGGAAACCATACATACTATGTCCCTTTTCCCGAGGTATAGCCGGAGAATGTGTTCATTCGGTGTCCCAGATCAATCCGTAGAGCAGAAAGGAAAGACCTATCAGGGCAGGCAATAGTCTCTCCAGACTGAAGTCGATAACATTGGGCAACATCACCATGTCGACATAAAGCAGTACATTGTTCAAGCCGAGGCCGACAAAGCAGAGGCTGCTCCACAAGAGAAGACGGGCACGGCTTTTCCAGTAACCGCGCAGCAGCAGGATGGCACAGGCCACGCTGGTAGCGGCACACAGCAGGTACACGATTTCGGCAGCACTCATTCAGGCTTGTCCTTTCGTAGCCGGAAGGCATCGGCAAAGACCCGGATATTGTCGATGGGCTTGGAGAAGATCAGGTTGATGACGCTCATGCGTCTTTCCGCATAGATGTGCGATAACCCTGCGACCTTGCGGTTCAGTTCCGTGTCGGATTCATTAAAGTAATAGTGGTGCTCATCATTCGAGCTGGTGCATGCCAGCATGCGCTGGGCACAGAGATCCTGCAGGCGGTTTTCTACCGATTGCCTGTCACCACGTAATTCCTGGGCAATTTCTATAGCGGTCCAGGATCGTCCGGTGTCGCGATGCAGCAGCAACAGTATCTCGAGCTGCTCGACGGAGTGGATGTGCTTTATGAGAAAATCGTTGATTTCTTGCGGAAAACCATCTGATGCCACTGGAGCTCCCCGGTTGCACCCAGTTCAATAGCCTCTGAGTTTTTTCGTCAGTCCAAGGTGGAGTATCAACCTTACACGATTTATCCTGAAAAGCCCACCCCGGAGTAGGCGGGGCAGCAGGACTGGACCCGGTCCCGAGTGCCGCTCTGGCAGGCAAGGCGCCGTATGTGCAGGTAGCTGAACAAATCAGAATTTTGCCCTCGTCTCGGGGTCTATTGTATTTATAGTGCATACTTCTGATCTGGGAAATTTCTCTCGCAGGATCGGAACAAGGAGCGGACATGAGCGAAAAACGCATTGATCTGCCCGTAGAGGGCATGACCTGCGGCGCCTGTGCGGTACGGGTCGAACGGCAATTGAATCGCTTGCCGGGCGTCGAGGCGGCGGTCAACTATGGCAACGAGCAGGCCAGCGTGCGCTTTGACCCGGCCCAGACCCAGCTTTCGGAGATGCTTGCGGCCATCGAGAAGGCGGGTTATGCCGTGCCGAACGCCCGGGCGCAACTGGCGATCGAGGGCATGACCTGCGCCACCTGCGCAGGCAGGGTGGAGCGCGCGCTCAAGCGTCTGCCAGGCGTGCAGTCCGCCGAGGTCAATCTCGCCAGCGAACAGGCCTTCGTGACCTATGTTCCCGGCGCGATCAGCGTCGATGAGATGATCCGCGCCGTAACCAACGCCGGCTACGGCGCTACGCTACTGGAAGGCGATGCCCAGGCCCAGGCCGAGGCGCGTCAGGCCGAAACCCTGCAGCGCGAGATGCGGCGCTTCGTGATCAGCGCCCTGCTGACCCTGCCCTTTGTGATCCAGATGCTCGCCATGCCCTTTGGCAATGCCTTCATGCTGCCGGGCTGGCTGCAGTTGCTGCTCGCCACGCCGGTGCAGTTCTGGGTGGGCTGGCGCTTTTACCGCGGCGGCTATCATGCCCTGCGCGGCGGCAGCGCCAACATGGATGTGCTGGTAGCACTCGGTACCAGTGCCGCCTATGCCTATAGCGCCGCGGTGCTGCTGGCTGGCACGGGCGGGCATCTCTATTTCGAGGCCAGCACCGCCATCATCACCCTGGTGTTGATGGGCAAGCTGCTCGAAGCCCGCGCCAAGCAGCAGACCACCGCTGCGATCCGCGCCCTGCTGGCGCTGCAGCCGGATACCGCCACCCGGCTGGAGGCGGATGGCCGCGAGGTGGCCGTGCCGGTGGCGCAGCTGCGCGAGGGGGATCGCTTCGTGGTGCGGCCCGGTGAGCGCATCGCGGTGGATGGCGCCGTGCTGGAGGGACAGGCTCGGGTGGACGAGTCCATGCTGACCGGCGAGAGCCTGCCGGTGAGCAAGCAGACTGGCGACAAGGTCTATGCCGCGACTACCAACCAGAATGGCCGTCTGGTGGTGCAGGCCACTGGTGTTGGCGAGCATACCGCGCTGGCTGCCATCGTCAGGCTGGTGCAGGCCGCCCAGGGCTCCAAGGCGCCGGTGCAGCGCCTGGCCGACCGCATCAGCGCGGTCTTCGTGCCGGTGGTGATCAGTATAGCCCTGCTGACCTTTGTCGGCTGGTTCTTCGTGGCCGGATTCACGCCGGCCCTGGTCAATGCCGTGGCCGTGCTGGTGATCGCCTGCCCCTGCGCGCTGGGGCTTGCCACGCCCACCGCCATCATGGTGGGGAGCGGCCAGGGCGCGCAAAGCGGCATCCTGATCAAGAATGCCGTGGCCCTGGAGCAGGCCAGCCACATTCAGACCCTGGTGTTCGACAAGACCGGCACCCTGACCGCCGGCAAGCCGGCAGTGGTGGACATGCTGGCGTTGGAGGGCGCCACGGAAGACGAGCTGCTCGTCTGGGCGGCCAGCGCCGAACAGGGTTCCGAGCATCCGCTCGGGCGCGCCATCCTGGCGGCGGCGCAGACGCGCGGCTTGGCCTTGCACCCGCTGACGCATTTCGAGGCGCTAGCGGGCAGGGGCCTGGCGGCGGAGATCGACGGACATCGGGTACAGGTCGGTTCCGCCCGGCTGGTACCCTTTCCCGCGGCGCAGCAGAGCAGGCTTCAGGATTGGGAAGGCCGGGCTCGCACCGTGGTCGGCGTGACCCTGGATGACCGGCTGCTTGGCTTCATTGCCATTGCCGATCCCTTGCGCCCCAGCGCCGCGCCCGCCGTGGCACGCCTGCGCGAGATGGGCCTGCGCGTGCTGATGCTTACTGGTGACAACACGCGCACGGCCGAGGCCATTGCCCGCGAACTGCAGCTCGATGGTTACTTTGCCGAGATGCTGCCGGCGGACAAGAGTGAAAAGATTGCCGCCCTGCGCGCCGAAGGCCAGATCGTCGGCATGGTTGGGGATGGCATCAACGACGCCCCGGCACTGGCGGGCGCGGATGTCGGCATTGCCATCGGCTCCGGCACGGATGTGGCCATGGCCGCTGCCGATCTGACGCTGATGCGCCCGGATCTCCTGAGCGTGGTCGATGCCCTGCGTCTGTCCCAGGCGACACTCGGGAAAATCCGGCAGAATCTTTTCTTTGCCTTCATCTATAATGTGCTGGGCATTCCGCTGGCGGCACTCGGGTTCCTCAATCCGGTGATCGCGGGCGCGGCCATGGCCATGAGTTCGGTTTCCGTGGTGAGCAATTCCCTGCTTCTGAAGCGCTGGCGCGCGATCAGCCAGGCAGGCGAACCGGACATCCAGACAATACATGAACCCCAGAGCAAAGGAGCCTGAAAATGGAAGAAGCCAATCTCAAGGTCAAGGGCATGACCTGCCAGCATTGCGTGCGCGCAGTCAAGAACGCTATCGAGCCCATGGCTGGCGTGAAAGCAGTCTTTGTCGACCTGCCCAATGGCGAGGTCAAGGTGCACTATGAACCCGGTCAGGCCGATCCTGCCGCCTTTCGGGCCGCCATCGAGGAAGAGGGCTACGAGGTCCTGCAATAGGTGGTCAGTGCGCTCGAAAATCGCGCGGCCCGGGCAGGGTTGCCGCCAGGCACCCTGCGGGGTCCGGAGCCAGCGCCGGCAAAACATCCGGAAATCAGCCTGATCCGTTACTCCCAGGGGCATTTTGAAGAGCAGAAACTGAGTGAGCTGCCAGATGACTGCATGAAGGTCGGCCAGGAGGGCGTGATCTGGCTCGATATCCAGGGCTCACCCGACACGGCACTGCTGGAATCCATTGGCCAGCACTGCGGCTTGCATCCTCTGGTGCTGGAGGACATCCAGAACCCGGTTCAGCGACCGAAGGCCGAGAACTATGAGCAGCAGGTCTTCATCGTGTTGCGGGCGCTGGTCTATATCGAGAAGAAGGACCGGGTCGCCAGTCATCAGATCAGTCTGGTGCTCGCGCCCGGTCTGGTGCTGAGCTTCCATGATGGCGACCGGCCGGTATTCGAGGCGGTGCGCCAGCGGCTGCGCAATAGTCGGGGTCGCTTCCGCTCGCTCGGTGCCGATTATCTGGTCTATGCCCTGATCGATGTGGCGGTGGACCAGTACTTTGCGGTATTGGAGCGCTTTGCCGGGCGGCTTGAGACCCTGGAAACGCGCGTGCTGCACCATGCCACACCACAGACCCTGCAAACCATCCAGCGACTCAAGCGCGATGCCATGGCGCTGCGCAAGACCGCCTGGCCCATGCGTGAGTTGCTGGCTGAGCTTGCACGCGGGGACTTCGAGCAGTTTCGGCCGGAAACCCTGGTCTATCTACGCGACGTCTATGATCATCTCGCGGAAATCATCGACAATATCGAGAATTATCGGGATATTCTCTCCGGCACCCTCGACATCTATCTGTCGAGTGTCAACAACCGCACCAACGAAGTCATGAAGGTGCTCACCATCATCGCCACGCTGTTTATCCCACTGACCTTCGTCACCGGCATTTTCGGTATGAATTTCAAGTACATGGCGATTCTGGACTATCCCTGGGCCTTTCCGGCGACACTCATCATCATGGGCGCGCTCGGGGTCTTGCTGCTCGGTTACTTCTGGCGCAAGGGCTGGCTGGGGGGAGGGGGCGCGCTACGCGAGCGGCGCTAGCTGGGTGGTTCCGGATTCTCCTGTAGCGTGATCAGACGCGCGCCGCGGCGGTAGGTGAAATAGGACCAGCCCCACTGAATCATCACCGAGAGCCGGTTTTCAAAGCCGATCAGAAAATAGATGTGCGCGATTAGCCACAGTATCCAGCCGAGGCGACCATCGAAGTGCAGGCGGCCGAAGTCGGCAATGGCGGCGGCCCGGCCGATAGTGGCGAGTTGGCCCTGGTCGCGGTACTGGAAATGCGGGAGCGCGGGCTGTCCCTGGATCAGCTGCTCGATCTGCTGCGCGACGTAGTGCCCCTGTTGTTTGGCCACCGGCGCGATGCCGGGCAGGTCCTGGTCACGGATGTGGGCGGTGTCGCCGATCACGAAGATCTCCGGGTGGTCCCGCAGGCTCAGGTCCGGTTCCACCCACACTCGCCCGGCACGATCGGTATCCGCCTCGAGCCAGCGCCCGGCCGCCGAGGCGGTCACGCCAGCCGCCCAGAATACGCTGCGGGAAGCGATTTTCTCGCCACTTTTCATCCGCACGCCGGTTTCATCGATGCAATCCACCTTCTCGCCCGTGCGCACTTCCACCCCGAGCCGCTTGAGATCGCGCAGGGCTTTCTCGATGAGATCGTCCGGAAAGCTCTGCAGGATCTTGTTGCTCGACTGGATCAGGATGATGCGCGCCGAGCGCGAATCAAAATGCCGGTACTCGCTCGGCAGGGCACTATAGGCAAGCTCCGCGATGGAGCCCGCCATTTCCACACCGGTCGGCCCGCCGCCAACCACCACGAAGGTCAGCAGCGCCTGACGGCGGGCCGGATCGTCCTCCAGTTCCGCGCCTTCGAAGGCCAGCAGCAACTTGTTGCGGATGGCACGGGCGTCTTCCAGGGTCTTCAGGCCCGGCGCGAAGCGCTCCCAGTCATCGCGGCCAAAGTAGCTGTGGCGGGCACCCGTGGCAATGATCAGATGATCGTAAGGGATGGGCGCATGGTCCCTCAGCATGACCTCGCGCCGAGCCTTGTCCACGCCGGTCACTTCACCCATCAGCACCTCGGCATTTTTCTGCCGGCGCAGGATGGCGCGTATCGGTTCGGCAATATCCGAGGACGACAGCGCGGCAGTGGCAACCTGATAAAGAAGGGGCTGAAAAAGATGGTGGGCATTGCGGTCGATCACCGTGATCCGCACTGGCGCCTTGCGCAGGGCCTGGGCGGCGCTGAGGCCGCCAAAGCCGCCACCGACGATGACAACATGAGGCTGTGATTGCGGGGCTGCATCCATCCCCGCATTATTCACGGCGGATACCGGGATGGTATCCGCCTTTTTGGCGGAAACCTTTTAGCGTTCCAGTTGCCGCACCGTTTCCTCGTTCTCCAGGGTCGAGGTGTCCTGGGTGATCTCCTCGCCGCGGGCGATGGCGCGCAGGAGACGACGCATGATCTTGCCGGAGCGGGTCTTGGGGAGATTGTCGGTGAAGCGGATCTCATCGGGCCTGGCGATCGGGCCAATGGCATCGGCCACATGCGCCCGCAACGTCTGCGCCAGCGCATCCATGTCCTCACCGGCGTGCGACTGGCGCAGGACGACAAAGGCGCAGATCGCCTCGCCCTTGATCTCATGCGGGCGTCCGACCACGGCGGCCTCGGCGACGGCCGGATGCGCGACCAGGGCCGACTCGATCTCCATGGTGCCGAGACGATGGCCGGACACATTCAGCACGTCATCGATGCGACCCATGATCCAGTAATAGCCGTCCATGTCGCGGTGAGCACTGTCGCCCGCCACATAAAAACGGTTGTTGAACTTGGCCCAGTAATTTTCGATATAGCGCGCCTCATCGCCCCAGACCGTGCGCAGCATGCCCGGCCAGGGGCGCGTCATCACCAGATAGCCACCCGCCTCGGTGCTCTGGATGATCTCGCCTTCCTCGTCGACGATATCGGGAAAAATGCCGGGCAGGGGCCTGGTGCAGGAGCCCGGCTTCAGCGGCGTAACGCCCGGCAGCGGGGAAATCATGTGGCCGCCGGTTTCGGTCTGCCACCAGGTATCGGCAATCGGGCAGCGTTCCTTGCCGATCACTTTGTAGTACCACATCCAGGCTTCCGGGTTGATCGGCTCACCCACGGTGCCGAGCAGGCGCAGTGATGAGAGATCATAGCGATTCGGCCACTCGTCACCGAGCTTCATCAGGGCGCGGATGGCTGTGGGGGCGGTATAGAAAACATTGACCCGATGATGTTCGATCATGTCCCAGAAGCGCCCGGCGTCCGGATAGGTCGGTGCCCCCTCGTACATGAATACCGTCGCGCCGAGCGCCAGCGGTCCATAGACCACATAGCTGTGCCCGGTGATCCAGCCGATGTCGGCGGTGCACCAGTAGACATCGGTGGGCTTGAGGTCAAAGACCCAGTGCGTGGTCAGCAGCGACCATAACAAATAGCCACCACTGCTATGCACGATGCCCTTGGGCTTGCCGGTGGAGCCGGAGGTATAGAGGATGAGCAGGGGATGCTCGGCATTGACTGCAAGGGGCGCGCAGTCCACTTGGGCCTTCGCCGCGAGATCATGCCACCAGAGGTCGCGCCCCGACTGCATGTTCACCTCCTCACCCGTGCGCTGGAACACGATCATGTGCTCGACGGCATGGCTGCTACGCGAGAGTGCCTGATCGGCATTGTGCTTGAGCGGCACCACCTTGCCAGCGCGATAGCCGCCGTCAGCGGTGATCAGGAGCCTGGCCTGGGTATCCTCGATGCGGTCCTTGAGTGCCTCGGCGGAAAAGCCACCGAACACCACGGTATGAATGGCACCAATACGGGCGCAGGCCAGCATCGCGATCACGGCCTCGGGGACCATCGGCATGTAGATGGCCACCCGGTCGCCCAGGTGAATGCCAAGGTCCTGCAGGGTTGCCGCGAAACGGCTGACTTCCCGATGCAACTGGGCATAGGTCAGGGTCACGACCTCACCCTGCTCGCTCTCCCAGATGATGGCCGCCTTGTTGCGGGTCGGGCTGTCGAGATGGCGGTCGAGGCAGTTGACTGATACGTTCAGTTCGCCGTCACTGAACCATTTGTAGAAGGGGGCCTGGCTGTCATCCAGTACCTGATTAAAGGGCTTGTCCCAGTGAAGGTGATCCCGCGCCAGCTTTCCCCAGAATTCGGCCGGGTTCTCGGCAGCCTGGCGGCACAGGGCCTCATACTGGGCTTGATCCATGTTGGCTTGCCGGGCAAATTCCTCGGGGACAGGAAAGGTCCGTGCCTCGGTCAGTATGGATTCGATCTGCGTGCCGCTCATGGTATCTCCTGCTTTATTGAGGTAGAGGGCAATGGTAGTGACTTGTGCTGGTTTCGCCAAGCCCCGTGCGCGGTCCAGCCGCTACCAAGGGTGGATAGGCTCATGATGCACATCGGCTAGAATGATGCGACAACTCAGGGAGGGGACGCATGGACAGGAAATCGCCGAGAATCAGCGTGGACATCATCATAGAGAAAGCGGATGACCCGGCGCGTCCGGTGCTGCTGATCGAACGGCATTTCGAACCATTGGGATACGCCATTCCGGGCGGCTTTGTCGATTATGGCGAAACCCTGGAGGCCGCGGCCTGCCGCGAGGCGCTGGAAGAAACCGGGCTGCGGGTGGAACTCGAACGCCTGCTGTACTGCTACTCCGATCCCGCTCGCGACCCCCGGGGCCATACCATCAGCGCGGTCTTTCTCGCCAGCGCCATCGGTGAGGCTCAGGCCGCGGATGATGCCAAGGCCCTGGCCTGGTATGCCCGCGGTGACTGGCCGGCGGATCTGGTCTTCGATCACCGCCGGATCCTGGAGGATTATCTGCGGTTCCGGGAAACCGGCATGCTGCCCGCGCCCGGAAGCTGTCCGGCCCTGAGCTGAAAGGGCTCAGGGGCCAGGGGATGGTTCAGGCTCAGGTGCTGGTCTGGGTCTGGATGGACTTCAGGCGGGCCACGAAATCCCCATACTTGGAATGAAAGCGTAATTCCACCGGCAGATGGCGTTCGTCCTGGCTGTAGCAGATGCTCGCCACGCGCTTTTTATCCGGGTTGTCCTGCTGGACATCGACCTGTTCGACGCAGCGCACCGCAAACTCACCGGCACTGGTGTGGATCCGGTTGACGCCGAGATCCTTGATCTGCAGGCGCTTGTTGCTCTTGCCGTCCACCACCATGAAGGGATCCTTCACGCTGGCAGGAAAAAAGCGTATCTGCTGGATCAGCGTGTTCGGGTCATAGGTGTCGCGGGTGATGGCCACGTCCTTGCTGCCATCCTTCTCGTTTTTCATGTGGGCCTGCATCTGTTCCCAGTCGAAGCGCACTTCCCGCGGAAAGGGCTCGCTGCCCTTGTTCTGGTGCGTGTAGCGCAGTACCTGCAGGCGATCCCCGGTCAGTCGGAACAGCGAGGTCTGATCACTGTCGAGCCGATAGAAGATGTTCACCGCCCGATTGGTGTTGGCGGTCACCGTCAACAGATAAGTGCCATTGGGCTGGCGCTTGAGGGTCTGCTGCAGGGTGCCGGCCGGCAGACCGTTCCAGCTCACCTGATATTCAAGCTGTTCGTAGACCGGCAGCTGGGTGCTTGCTGTCTGTCCGGCTGCTGCGCCGCCCATCAGCATCGTGAATGCCAGGCCGGTTGTCAGGAAGTACTTGAACAGATTCGCCATGAGTGGCTCCTTTTTGGGTGTCTTGGTGCTTAACGCATGGGCCGCCCAGCAGTTTACCCGGGCCAGATCATCGGTAGCGGAGGACTTTCAGCGCCATTGACCAGCACCCGGCCGTTTTCAAGGCGCAGGCGGCCCTCGCTGATCCATTGTAGCGCCATGGGATAGAGCCGGTGCTCCTGTGCCAGTACCCGAACGGCCAGTGTTTCCGGAGTATCATCCGCCAGCACCGGGATGGCGGCCTGGGCGATGATGGGGCCACCATCGGTCTCTTCATTGACGAAATGCACCGTCGCGCCGTGAATCCTGACCCCGGCTTCCAGGGCCCGCTCGTGTGGGCGCAGGCCGGGAAAGGCGGGCAGCAGGGATGGATGGATGTTGACCAGTCTGCCGGAAAAGCGCTGGACGAAACCGGGCGTGAGCAGACGCATGAAGCCCGCCAGCACCACCAGGTCCGCTTCGTGGGCGTCGATACAGCGGGTCAGTTCCGCGTCGAAGGCTTCCCGATCCGGGAAGTCTCGGTTCCTGACAACCTGGGTGGGAATGCCCTGGCTCTCAGCCCGTTGCAGCGCCGCAGCGCTGGCAACATTGCTGATGACAACACCGATTTCGGCGCTCAAGCGGCCACCTGCAATGGCGTCGATAATGGCCTGCAGATTGCTGCCGCGCCCGGATACCAGTGCCGCGATCCGCAGGGGCCGCCGAACTTCAGCCAAGGATTTCCACTCCGGCACCCGCGCGCGCTACGACCTCGCCGATGCGCCAGGCCTGCTCGCCGGCATCGGCAAGTACCTGCAGGGCCCGCTGGGCTTCGCTGGCCGCCAGGATCGCCACCATGCCGATGCCGCAGTTGAAGGTGCGGTACATCTCGCGACTGTCGATGTTGCCCTCGGTCTGCAGCCAGTCGAAGATCGGCGGGCGCTGCCAACTTCGTGCATCAATGCGGGCGGCGAGATTCTTGGGGAGAACCCGGGGCAGGTTTTCCGGCAGGCCGCCACCGGTGATGTGCGCCATGGCATGTATCTTCACCGCCTGGCCAAGGGCCTGCAGGGATCTTGCGTAGATGCGGGTGGGCGTGAGCAGCGTGGCGCCGAGCGTGCTGCCGCCAAAGGCGCTGTCGAGTGCCTGGCCGCTGCGTTCCAGCACCTTGCGCGCCAGCGAGAAGCCGTTGGAATGCAGGCCGCTCGATGCAATGCCGATTAGCACGTCGCCTTCGCTCACGGCGCTGCCGTCGATGATGGCGTCCTTTTCCACCACGCCCACCGCGAAACCCGCCAGATCGTAGTCCTCGGTGCCGTACATGCCCGGCATCTCGGCGGTCTCGCCACCGATCAGCGCGCACCCGGCCTGCTCGCAGCCCTTGCCGATGCCGGAAATGACCTTTTCGGCGGTATCCACGTCGAGCCGGCCGCAGGCAAAATAGTCCAGGAAATACAGCGGTTCGGCGCCGGTGACCAGCAGGTCGTTGACACACATGGCGACCAGATCGATTCCGATGCTATCATGAAGCTGCATTTGCTGGGCGAGCAGGAGCTTGGTACCCACGCCATCGGTGCCGGATACCAGCACCGGCTGGCGGTAGCGATCGACCGGGATCTCGAAAAAGCCGCCGAAGCCGCCCAGACCACCCATCACGCCGGGCCGCTGCGTGCGTCGGGCAATCGGCTTGATGCGCTCCACCAGCGCGTTGCCCGCGTCGATGTTGACACCGGCATCACGATAAGAAAGGGAGGATTTGTCTTCGGCCACGGGCTGCTCCTTACAAAGAACGGTTGCGCAATGGTAGGAGTCCGGCTAGCGTCTGTCAAAAGCCGCGACACGCCGGTGCCTGGCAGCCAGAGGATGCGGTACCCTGCGAGGCCTCCTCAAACATGAACCTACCTAATACGATTACCATTCTGCGTCTCCTGCTCGTGCCGGTAGTGGCTTACGCGCTGTTGATCGGGGATGTCGCCAAGGCGCTGATCCTCTTCCTGGTGGCGAGCATCAGTGACGGGCTGGATGGCTATCTGGCGCGACGCCTGAATCAGCGTACCCGGCTCGGTGCCATCCTTGACCCCCTGGCGGACAAGCTGCTGGTGGTGAGTGTCGTCATTCTGCTCACCTGGACCGGATTGCTGCCGCTCTGGCTCACAGCCCTGATCATCCTGCGCGACGTCATCATCGTCTCGGGTGCCCTGATCTATCATTACTGGATCGGTCCGGTCCAGATCGCGCCCAGCTATGTCAGCAAGGTCAATACCACGGCCCAGTTCATCCTGATCGTGCTGGTACTGGCGGTCGGCGCTGACTGGCTGGGCCTGACAGAGTTGCTGCCATATGCCTTCGCCATCGTTTTCGCGACAACGCTGCTGTCCGGAGTGGATTATGTACTGCACTGGAGCCGCCGGGCGGCGGAAAGCCGCAAGAGGAAAGCCTGTAAATGACGACACCCCGCGTAATTGTGCTGGTTCTGCTGGCAGCCGGCATCCTGGTCCTCTACTATCTGGGACCTCTGCTGTCACTTTTCGTTGGCTCGGCACTGCTGGCCTATCTGTTGCTGCCGCCCGTGGATTATCTGTCCCGCACCTTGCCCCGCTGGCTGGCGGTGGCCGCCGTTTTCGGCCTGTTCATTGCGATCCTGATCCTGGCAGGCATGTTGCTGGTGCCCCTGATCGGGGAACAGATCCAGGTATTTCTGGCCAACTGGCCACGCTATCAGGCCATCCTGCTGGAGCGCCTGAACGCGATATACCTGGCCCTGGGAAGCCCCGGGTCGCCAGAGGCCATACTGGCCAGTCTTCAGGGGCAGGTAGGCAAGGTGGGTGGCTGGTTCGCGACCGGGTTGGGTCATGTCTGGAATTCCAGCATGGCCTTTCTCGCCTGGACCCTGAACCTCGTTCTGGTGCCAGTGATCGCTTTCTATCTGCTGAAGGACTGGCACGGGATCCTCGCCAGGATCGATGAGCTGCTGCCGAGGCCACAGGCGCCGCGTCTGCGCGCCCTCTTTGCGGAGACCGACCAGGTACTGGGGGAGTTCCTGCGGGGACAGCTGCTCGTCATGCTGGGGCTGGGCAGCATGTATTCGCTGGGGCTGATGATCCTGGGCCTGAATCTGGCACTGCCCATCGGCATCTTTGCCGGTCTGGTCAGCTTCATTCCCTACCTTGGCTTGATACTGGGTGGCGGTATTGCCCTGGTGATGGCGGCGCTGCAGTTCCATGATGCCATACACCCCTTGTGGGTATTGGGTATCTTCGCCGGCGCACAGCTGATCGAATCGACCCTGCTGACGCCCTGGCTGGTGGGAGACCGTATCGGTATTCATCCGGTTGGGGTGATCTTCGCGGTACTCGCCGGGGAGCAGCTTTATGGCGTTACGGGCATGTTGCTGGCATTGCCTTTGGCGGCGATCCTGACCGTCTGGTGGCGACCGGTGCTGGGTCGCTATCGCCTGAGCCGCTTTTATCGGGGAACAGGTCCTGCGCCCACGCTCGCTGAACCATCCCCAGGGGACGGTGCGCCGTGAGCTTCAGCCCTTCCCTGCAATTGCCGCTGGATCTTGGCTTTCCTGATGAACTGCATTTCGAGGGCTATTACCGGTCAGCGGGCAATGCCGAGGCACTGGAAGCGGTCAGCACACTGGCCCGGGCGGAAGCACCGGTGCACAGCGTTTATCTCTGGGGGCCATCCGGTACGGGGAAAACGCACTTGTTGGTTGCCGCGGCGCGGCAGATGGCGGATGCCGGCTGGTCCCCGTATATCGACATGGTCGATTTTGCCGCCCAGATGCCCGCCGGGGAGCCTTCACAGTGGCTGGCGGGCCTGGAGCGCGCCTCTCTGGTCTGCTTTGACAGGATGGAGAGCATCGCCGGCGATATTCGCTGGGAAGAGGCGGTGTTTCACTGCTTCAATCGCCTGCAGGCGCAGGGTGGACGGCTGCTGATGGCAGGCCGCCAGGCGCCGGCAGCCACTTCCTGGGCCCTGGCGGACTGGGCCAGCCGTGCCAGTTGGGGGCTGGTACTAGGCCTGCCACCCTTGCAGGACCAGGACCGGCTGGGCATCCTGCAGCTGCGGGCAGCAGCGCGTGGTCTGGAGCTGCCCGGCGAAGTGGGAGAGTTCCTGTTGCAGCGTTATCCCCGCGATATCCGCCAGCTCAACCGCATTCTCGATGAACTGGACCGGGCCGCCCTGGCGGCAGCGCGCCGCCTGACCATCCCTTTTGTCAGGTCGGTACTGCGCTTCTGAGCCGTCTGGCCTTATGGCGCACATAGACATTGCAGCCGGCAAACATGGCGCTGGCGAGCAGGACCTCCAGCAATGCCGGCAGGCGCTGGGCGGCATCGGCATAGACGAGTACCACGCCTTCGGCCAGGTAGGCCAGCGACAGCATGCTTGCCCAGGCATAGGTGTAGATGCGGCCGTGCAGCATGCCCCGCAAGGGAAACAGCAGCGGCACGGCCTTGATGGCCAGCCACACCACCGGCGGGGCGTAGCTGGATGGGGCCCAGCGGGTTTCCCAGATCAGGGTGAGAATGATGAGACCGAAATAGCCGGTCAGGGCGGCGCCATGGGCGAGCCTTTCCATGGGGGAGGCTGATGTCACGGATAGTCCTTGCTGGGGTGTAAGGCTTAAGGAGTTGTCTGGGCGGCAGGCAGTATTTCAAGTACCTTTTCCGGCGGGCGGGCGATGACTGCCCGGGCATCATCCACCACCACGATGGGCCGCTCCAGCAAGGCAGGGCGCTGGATCAGGGCACGAATCAGGGTTTCCCGGACCAATCCCTGATCATCCAGATTGGCAATCTGATAGAGATCATCCTGAGTCCGCATGATCTGGCGTGGCTCCTTGCCAAGCAGATCAAGCAGCAGCTCGATCTCGGTCTCGCCGGGTGGTGTCTTCTGGTAATCGATCACGGTCGGTTCTATGCCGCGCTCGCGGATCAGGCGCAGGGCCTCGCGGGATTTGGAACAGCGTGGATTATGATAGATTCTGACCTGCATGGATGACCTCTGGCTGGCGACAGGCCGGCTTTTACAAGCTTCCGGCAGCGCGCCTATAATAATCACGAAATGCGCTTGCCGCAAAAGTAGTCACATGACCTTGGGAGTGTACTGGATGCAGAACTGGCGTGAAGCCGTGCTGGGCCTATGCCTGGCCTCCTCCATGGCGAGCATGGCGGGTTGCGCAAGCGCCCCCGTGCAGGAAATGAGTGATGCCCGCGCGGCGATTGCCGAGGCCCAGCGCAGCGGTGCCGCGGAGCACGCGCCACTCGGCTTGAGCACTGCGGAGTCCTTGCTGAATCGCGCCCAGATCGAGATCGAGGTGCAAAATTATTTGATGGCGCGGGAATATGCCAGACAGGCCAAGGATGCCGCTGTCCAGGCGCGCATCAAGGCCCAGGTGGGCCGGGCAGAGCCTGGCGAGGCCAGACCCTAGCGCCGGATCATCCTGCTGCTGTCTTGATGGGTACGTATTGCAAGAGCTGAAAATGACGGGTTCGGCGCCGGTTGAGGCCAAAATATACCCGCTGTCCTCGATCCAGCCCTGAAACCTCCTCCTCGATGCGACCAACACCCCCGGCGTCGATGTTCGGGCTTGCTGGCGCGATGATGCAGACCCGGCCCGCCGTACGCACCAGAATGACCTCCAGCGTCATCGGGGACTGGCTCTCCTCATTCAAATACAGTCTGGCAGCCTGACTTTCCTCACCCAGACGCTGCAATCCCATTTGCATGCCACCACGCATATTCTGCCTGATCCAGCGGACCTCGACGATGCTCAGGTCCGTGAGCCTCATCGCATCGGCAAGCTCAGGCGCCTGACCGGCGAACAACTCCCTGCTGCGGGCGTCCATCTGTATGGTCAGCAGCTGTCCGACCTCGATGCCGGATGTGCTGGCGTGATCGCAGACCAGACGCATGCCTGTCTGACTCAGATCCACCATGTGCCAGTCGCTGTGCGGCGCTTCCGCTGTCCTGTCTTCTGCCAGTGCGAGCGGGATCGAACCCTGATCGCCTGAGCGTCCGATATTCCGCCGGATGGCCTCAAAGCCCTGGACAATGTGTACCGGTGTGCTCCAGACATTTCTGCGCACCGAGGCACGGATCTCCGGCAGGAGTGCCGAGCCGATCTGCCGGAGCAGTTCCTGACGATCCGTGGCGGACAGCTGGGCCAGGGTTTCATGGATGAGTGCGGGATCGGCGCCCTCGTTGAGCAAGCGCAGGTGTTCCGGCAGGAGATCTTCCAGGGCGCGGGCATCCAGTACCAGGCAATCGGGCAGCATGGCTTCAGCTTCCGTGGCCGAGAGGTGCAGATGCCAGGGTGCCTGGGGCGGGCGATCACTGGAAAGGTCCACGAGGAACTGGGCTGGCAGGCTGTCGGCGCCTACCGGAATGGTACATTGGCGATAGGGCAGCAGGGGCAGGGCTGCGGCATAGCGGTGTAGATAGGCGGCGATCCAGGGCAGCAGGCCGGGCGCCTGTCGGTAGGCATCGATGGCGCCCATCAGCAACAGCTGGGTAAATACCTGCTGGATGCAGACCGTTTCTCCACTACTGTCCTGCTGTGCCCGCAGGGTCAGGCTGAAGCGCTGGGCAATGCGAAACAGTCTGTAGCTTTCCTGCCAGAGCTGGCCCGGAATTTCCTGATATCTTTCCAGTAACAGACGCATGATCAGGACGTGCAAGCGCAGGGCCTGCAGGATGGCGTCAGCGAGCTGGGCCCTGCCAGACACCGAGTCATCTTCAGCAACCTGCTCGACTACCCCCCGAAAGGCGCGGGTGAGCTCTTCCAGAGAGCGCAGCAGGTCCCAGCGGCCTTCGTGCTGACCCTGGCTTTCCAGGCGGCTGGCGTGCTCTTGCCAGTGGGCCAGTCGTGATTCAAACCATTGCTGAAAATGCCTGGCGACCTCCAGGCGGTGGGTTGGACGCAGACGCGTCTGATTGAGCCTCGTTACCAGATCGAGAAAGCGCGCCAGATCCCCGGAGAAGGGGGGCGAGCCGCCCGGATGCTTGTGCAGGAAATTCTGCATGTGCACCCGGCTGCTTATCCAGCCCCCATATTGCAAGGAAAATGATTTGCGGGAATACGAGGTCATGGCTTCTTGCCTGAAAGTTTTCCTGCAGTATAGGAAATATTTCCAAAAGCGCATAGCAATGCTATTGGGCCTGCCAAAGAGTTGTTATGATCCTCCGGAATCCGGGCCGTGGGTATTCAGTGCAGCGGGGAGACAGCATGGAAGCACAGGCAGAACAGCAGTTTCGCATTCTGGTGGTCGAGGATGAGGCAGGCATTCAGGAGCTGGTGCGCGTCAATCTTGCAAGGCAGGGTTATGAAGCGCGTTGCGCCTCCAGTACCGAAGCTGCAGCGGCCCTGCTGGCGGAATGGCAGCCGCACCTGCTGCTGCTTGACTGGATGCTGCCCGGAGAGAGCGGGCTGGACTGGTGCCGCCGCCTGCGCCGCCAGGAGATGACGCGCCATCTTCCCATCGTGCTGTTGACCGCGCGTGGTGAGGAGGGCGACCGTGTCCGCGGGCTGGACTACGGTGCCGATGACTACATCAGCAAGCCCTTTTCCATCAAGGAGCTGCTGGCCCGCATCAAGGCCCTGCTGCGCCGCTCCTACCCCGAAGGCGAACAGGCAGTGATTGCTGCCGGTCCGCTGCGGCTGGATCAGAAATCCCACCGCGTGCACGCCAATGGCAGCGAGGTCCGGCTCGGCCCCACCGAGTTCAGGCTGTTGCGCTTTCTGATGCTGCATCCCGAGCGTGTCTTTTCCCGCGAAACGCTGCTGGACCGGGTCTGGGGACAGCAGGTCTATGTCGAGGAGCGTACCGTGGACGTGCACATCCGGCGCCTGCGCAAGGCCCTGGAGCCCTTTGGCTGCGAGGATTATATCGAAACCGTGCGCGGCGCGGGCTACCGTCTGCGCTCCCAGGCCCCCCAGTTGCAGGATGAGGCTGATGGTGCTTCCAGCTAGCCTTGCCGGGCCGCTGGGATTTGCCCTGCTGGGCATTTTGCCTGCTGCACTGGGCTGTACGAATCCTGTCTGCCGCGGCCTGGAGATCCTGGTCTTTCTCCTGCTGGTATTCTGGATCGGCTGGCACCGAAGCCAGGTCATCAAGCTGCAGCACTGGTTCGCCGCCCCGGATAACGTGCTGCCACCTGAAGCGAGCGGGCAATGGGAGGAGCTGTTCTCCATCGGTTATCGCTGGCGCAAGGGGGAGGAGCAGCAGCGTCACAGGCTGCGCCAGACTTTGGAGCAGCTCCAGCAAGCCATGGATGCCCTGCCGGATGCCCTGCTGCTGCTGGATGCGCGCGGCGAAATGCTCTGGGGCAACCGCAGCACGGCCACACTGCTCGGGCTGCAATGGCCCATGGATCGCGGGCAGTCCTTGGATCATCTGGTCCGCCATCCGCGTTTTCGGGCCTTCATTGAGCAGGGAGAGGCTGGTACCCTGCAGATTCCGTCTCCCGTGGCACCGCAGAAGACCCTGGAAGTCAGTCGCTTTCCGCTGCCCCAAGGCGATAGCCTCATGGCCTTTCGCGATGTCAGCCGGTTGCTGCAACTGGAACAGATGCGGCGGGATTTCGTGGCCAATGTCTCCCATGAGCTGCGCAGCCCCATCACCGTGCTGAGCGGTTTCATCGAAACCCTTCAGGAGACTCCCGGCTGCAATGATGGTGAGGCGGCCTCCTATCTGGACCTGATGGCACAACAGACCACCCGCATGCAGTCCCTGGTGGCAAACCTTCTGATACTGGCAAGGCTGGAAAGCGAGGCATTGCCCCGCCATCATGAGCCTGTCCTCCTGTCGGGCCTGATCCGCCAGACCCTGGGTGCCCTTCAGGAACAGTCGCAGTCAAAGGCCCTGAGAATCGAACTTGAGCTCGATGATAGTCTCTATATCTGTGCCGAACTTGTGGATCTCACGAGTATCGTTCGTAATCTGATCGAAAACGCGATCAGCTATACGCCCGCCGGTGAGCGCATCAGGATTTCCTGGACGCGCAATCCCGAGGGGGCGCTGTTCATCGTCGAAGATAGCGGGTCAGGCATTGCGCCGGAGCACTTGCCCCGCTTGACTGAGCGGTTCTATCGGGTGGACGAGGGCAGAGCCCGGGGTAGTGGCGGCACCGGTCTTGGGCTTTCCATTGTCAAGCACGCCGCCGCCCGTTACGATGCGCGCTTACAAATCGAAAGCCAGCCAGGGCTTGGCAGTACATTTCGCGTACATTTTCCCAAGGCACATCTCTGTCGTGGCGAAGTGCCGGATTGAGCGCATTGTCGGGCTGTTTCATTCTGCAAGAAGAGATCATGAAAAACATTGTATTCGGGGTCTCGATTTTCGCATTCACATTGGAACTGTCTGGCTGTAGCAAGCAGGTAGACAGACCAGATCAATGGGGCTGGTTCGACGGCCATTTATCGTGACAGAGGGGGGTGCTGAGCATCAGCCAGCCGAGCACGCCTAGTTGGTAATGCCATGCTGCAAGGCCATCACGCAGCGCGCTACCCTTGGGAAAAATCCTTTGAGCTCCATGGCGGCATACGCGGCAGCGATCAGCATGGCCATCAGCCAGTGCAATCCCACAGACAGCGGTCCGTAACCGCGCTGCGTGGTGGAGCTTAGTTGCTCACGTCAGTCTTGATGCGGTCACGTTTTGGCGAGAAAATATTGCCTGGCGGACCAAGCCTGGGCAGCCACCTGCACCGGGTCCCACGGGCTGCTGAACGGTGGCGTATAGCTGAGGTCCAAGTCGTTGAGCTGCTCGACGCTCGCATTCTGGAAAAGCGCCGCGGCAACGATGTCGATCCGCTTGGAGATCTCCGCCTTTCGGTGTCCGAGGATCTGCGCGCCAAGCAGCCGGCCGGTCTGGCAATCGCCCGTCATGCGGATATGGAGCGTCACCGCGCCCGGGTAGTAAGCCTTGTGGTCGTTGGCTTGCGTTGGCACGGTCGATGGATCAAAACCGCCGCCACGGGCTTCGTGATCCAGGAGGCCCGTTCGGGCGATCGCAAGGTCGAAAACCTTGAGACTCTGGCTGCCGAGCGCGCCAGCGAACTCCCGGTTGCCGCCGACCGCGTTCTCGCCCGCAATCCGGCCTTGCTTGTGTGCGATCGTACCCAGCGAGATATAAGCCGGCTTGTCGAGCAGGCGATGATAGGTCTCCCCACAGTCGCCGGCGGCGAGCACATCGGGCAGGCTTGTTTGCATCCGCCGCGTGACCGCGATGGCACCGCGTACCCCGAGTTCTGCGCCCGCTCGGCCGGCCAGATCGCTGGCTGGCCGCGCACCGACCGCCAGGATCACCATATCCGCGGGGTGCTGGGTGCCCGCTGAGTCCGTCACCCACAAGCGCGAACTCGCGCTGTCCCCGGACCGTTGTTCGATCTGCGTGGCGCTGAGGCCGGTCAGGACACGCACTCCATGCCGCTGCAACGCGTCCTTGACCAAATCGCCAAGCGCTGGGTCGACCGTCGGAAGCACCGTTTCAGGGCGGCTGAGCAGGGTTACGGCAATACCGCGCTGGGTGAGCGCGTCGGCCATCTCGAGCCCGATGTAACCGGCGCCGACGAGCACCGCGGTCCGCGGCTCCCGCTCCGTCAGGTGCTTGTGAACCGCGAAGCTGTCATTCATCGTGTGCAGCAGGAACACGCCGTCCAGCTCGCTTCCCGGCAGCTCGGGGCGCATCGGCGCCGCCCCCGTTGCCACGATCAGGCGATCATACCGGATCGTCTGCTCCGTTCCCGCGTGCTCGACCAAAACCGCTTTCCCCCGCGCGTCGATCGACCGTGCCGTATGCCGGCGCAAGATTCGTATTCCGGGAAACTCGGTGCGATGAGCGAGTTGACGCCAATCAGGCGTTTCTCCGCTGAGATAATAAGGCAGTCCGCAGATGCTAAAGTTAGGATAGTCGTCCGCCAGCATGAGCGTTATTTCGACGCCCGGATTGAGTTCGTGGGCGCGCAGCGCCGCACTAATGCCGGCATCGCTGCCGCCAATTATCAGTAGGTGCATGGTGCCTCCTCCAGCAGTGGCTTGGCCAATGAGATGCTCCTCTAGATGAGCTTTGGATATGGGCGGTGACCATGAAAACGCAATTTTGTTAGATTGCAGTTAGCCTTTGGGGGGTTCCACTGGCTTTTGACTCAGTATCCATTCGGCCATGGCCTTGGTTTGCCCTTGTGTAAGCTGCGGATGGGCCGGCATGGGTATTCCTCCGGTTAGGTCATTCCAATTGCCTGCGCCGCCAACTTTGATTTTATCGGCCAATTTATCCACTGCCGTGCTATCACCCTTGTAACGATATGCAACCCAGGCATAGGCAGGACCTACCATCTTCCGGTCTACCGCATGGCAGCTCATGCAATCCGACTTTTGCATAATAGCCTGTCCGCTTTCAGCCGTAGACATACTGCTTTCTTTGTTTTTCCCGTCGGGAATGTCGATATTGCCTGGCCTTCCCGCAACGTTGATGCTTTCAGAATCTGCCGGCTTCGGCCCACTATCTACTGGGCCCGCAGCACCGCGTACATCTGCATTTGGTGACGCGTTAGTTTTACTTGCTTTCTCCGCTGGCGATATCGCTGGTGGAGGTGTATTCGCTTCATTTTCTTCCTGCTTTCCGCAACCTGCAGCCAAACTAAAACTGACTCCTAGCAACACGCAAGTCGCCAAATATTGAAAACTCGTCTTATTCTGCATGGCAGATTTCCTCTTATCACTAATCTCGGATTGGTATTTCATTTTGCCACATGACTTCTTTGAACAACCAAAGCTTTCTCAGCACTGTTCCCATGGCAGCCCCAAGAATCGCCAGCCTCCTAGCGTGCTACGGTGATTCTGCCCGTCCAAATCGCCTTCGAATCCCTCAGCGATATTGTAAACTTGTGTAAAACCCGCTTCACACAAAGCGAGCCCGGCTTCCATGGAGCGATGACCACTGCGGCAAATAAGCAAAACAGCAATATCTTGTCGCCCTTGTGCCCGGGAAAGCACATCAGCAACAAAGTTTGGATTGATTTCCCAATCCGGATCATCTCGCCACGCGATGTTTATCGCGCCCACCGAATGTCCTACGAAGAGAAATTCCACACAGGAACGCACATCTACTAGAATCGCTTTGGAATTTGCTTTCTGAAATTCCCAGGCCTCATGGGGAGTAAATGTATTCACTAGCTTATTCTCCATCTTCGCTGGCCTTTCCTGAACAGAACAGGGGCCCTCATACATCAAGGAGGTAGCCATTCCATCCTCCTGCACGGCTTTTCGAAATATATTGATGACACCGCTCAGGTGGCTTCCCTGATGGCGCAGTTTTTTTTGTACCGAAGAGCATAATCACGATCAGCAAGATAATCACCCCGTGTCCTATACTCAAAGCGACCATAGCAACTCCCCAAATTTCACTCTCCCGATAACGGCGGCCCGCAAGGCTTTATACGGGCCTAGCTCAAGCAGGCGTGAACTCAAAATTCAGCCTGGAGTCGGCTAAATAGGGCAAGTTTGTTCCTGTTTACGCCCACGCCCTGATTAAATTCACCAGCTGCTCCCTGGAAATAACCGCTGTCACTGTCCTTGACCTTGGCGTAGTCCGCACCGAAATTCAAAGCTAGCACCTTTGTGAATCGATACGTCCCCATGGCGAGCACGTCGGTGCCCACTGTCCCGCTACGACCAGCAGCCTTGGAGCCGCCGAGCCAACCCGCGCCCAGATACCCGCTCAAATTACTGGTGATTGGGAAACTGTACTTGGCTTGCACTGTGGCCAGGCCGTAACCATTATTCGAGATGTTGACGGTATCCCCATCGAAGCCGGTGTCAGTGGGCCCTTGAACGGTGAGAATACCGGTATAGCCCCAATACCCATTGGTTTTGGCCAGTGCCATCACGGGCTGGAAGCCTGTCCCGTTGGATTTACCCGTTGCATAGGTGCCCATTAGTCCAAAATCGCCCGCTCCGGCGTGACCAGTCAACTCCAGCTTGGCTGCAAGACCGCTGGCATCATTATTAGTGCCCAAGAGGTCTTTGTCGGTCTTCGATCCTTGTAAAAATCCGTTCAAAAGGAGCCCCTCAGTAAGAGAAAAGCGGGCACCGACCCCATAATTTAATTGCGTTCGCCGGGGGTTGCTCTGGTCATCCGAAGCTGCTATCTGGGCCAGGCTCCCACCTACGTTCACTTGATTGTTGCCGCCCAGTGGCAGTACGTAATCTGCCGTGTAAAGGGAAAAGTCTCCCGGCACGCGGCTGGTTTCAGCACCTTGCGCGAGGTTCGCGGCTCCCAGACGCAAGTTACCGCTGCCGGCGGGCAGATACAGCAAACCCGCCAAAGGGTTGAAGTCCCAATCTGCCGAGTACTGGGTATCCCCGAACTTGTCGCTGAGCGGAACCAGTCCGGCCTCACCAGTTATCCCATTCTTGAACTTGTAGGTCATTTCGGCATGGCGTACCCGAAGGGGATTGGAGGTAGTTATTATATTGTCCCGGGTATGCCCCAACTCGAATTGTAAATGGGTGCTGAAGTTTTCATCGAACTTCAGGTCGATGTTCTGACGGATTCGTAAGCGACTGGCCGCCGCATCCTCAAAGGTCCCATCCGGCGCCACATTACTATTCTGGACGTAGTAACTATTAATGCGGTATTGCCCGCCAAAGGCTGCTTCAACTGCGGCCGCGTTCTGCGCCACGAGAGCTGTCGTTAACACCAAGGCAGCTGAAATAGACTGAGCCAGGATACCCCGACCTTGCACTGCAAGGTGTTTTGAAAGACAGATCATGTAAATCCCCTTTTAAGTAGTTGCCAATAGATGATCGCAGGTGCAGCAAAGCTGCCTGTAGCAAGTGCAAAGCAAGTCGCATGCCGTTTTAGCAAGCAAAGTAAAGTATTGCTTTTAAAGGGTAATCTGCCTTTTGCCGGCTAGTGCATGTTGCAAAACGGAAACATGGCTACCGCTCGGTTACCTTATGGTAACAAGACAGAACGGGTCATCGGTTCCAGCGCTCCCGCGCGGTCTGGTCATTTTTCTGGGCGCTGACCCAGCGGGGGCCTTGGGGGGTCTGTTCCCGCTTCCAGAAAGGTGCTTCGGTTTTGAGGTGGTCGATAATGAAGTCACAAGCGGCAAAGGCATCCCGGCGATGTTCGCTGATGGTGGCCACCAGAACAATTTGCTCTCCAGCCAGCAACTCGCCTGTTCGGTGGATAACCAATACCTCCTGTAGGCTCCAGCGCTGATGTGCCGCTGCCTCGATGCCGTGCAATACTTTTTCCGTCATCCCTGGATAGTGTTCTAAGCGCATCGCGTGGACCTGAGCATTAGCACTAAAATCCCGCACCGTGCCTAGAAAGGCCACGATGGCTCCTGCAGCAGCGTTGTGCTGACGCAACGTTGAGATTTCTGCATCCAGATCGAAATTGGTTTGCTGAATCCGAATCATGCCTTTAGCCTCCGGTGACTGGTGGAAAAAAGGCGATTTCGTCGCCAACGGCCACAGTGCCTTGTCCTGCCACCATGGCGTGATTTACGGCAACGCATACGACCGCGTCCGCACCGAAAACTTCTGTCCAGTTTCCGCCTCGGCCCCTCAGGTAGGCCAGGAGAGTTTCGACGGTATGGACATGTCTTGGTAATTGAATCTGTTCACTGTCTATCCCCAACTGCTCCCTGAATTGTGCAAAATACAAAATTTTGATCATGTCATTCTCCGCATACAGGACACGCTTGATCCTTTCTCATCCGGATCCGATGACTGCTGTTATTTAGAGCATCGAACAGCAAAAGCTCCTCCTGAAGACGGGATGATAGCGCCAGGATCTGCTTGAGAGTCTCCAGGGCTTGCCAGCACCCCAAAAGCCCTGCCATCGGTCCTAAAATACCCCCCTCCACGCATCCCTGTGTGGCATCACGGTTGGGCAATCGTGCGACCAAGCATTGGTAACAAGCGTCGCCCGGCCGGAATACCGCCAACTGTCCTGTAAAGCGCGACAGTGCACCGGATATGAGTGTTTTTTTCTGACGAGCACAAATGGCGTTGAGTAGGTAACGTGTCTGGAAGTTGTCACTGCCGTCCACGATCCAGTCGTAAGCCTCAATGACTGCACTGGCATTTTCGGGCGTCAGCCGCGGGTGCGTCATGATTTGCACCTCAGGATTGTTGTCCAGGATGCGGGCCTCGAGCCGCTGTACTTTCGAGTAGCCGATATCTAACTCACTGTAGATGACTTGACGCGGCAAATTGGTACGGTCCACCAGATCACTGTCGGCAAGGCCGAGCATACCGATGCCGGCCGCGCCCAGATAACTGGCCACGGGCACGCCCAGTCCACCGGCGCCCACTACCAGAACCTTGGCCGCCAACAGCCGGGCCTGCCCCGATTCCCCGACCTCCTCCAGCAGGATCTGCCGGGCATAGCGAACGAGTTGCGCATTACCCAAGGGAGTTGAGACTGTAACCACTTTTGCCTCCTCGTTTCTCCAGCAGATGCAGGTTGGCGATCACCATACCCCGGTCCACTGCCTTACACATGTCGTCATACACGGTAAGTGCGGCAGCGGATGCAGCTGTCAGGGCTTGCATTTCGACGCCGGTTTGACCAGCGACCCGACAAGTCGCAAAATTGCAGACTGCCCGTTGTCAACGGCAATCCAAACTTGCCTCCAATCCATCGCGCTGTTATCCATTGGCGGAACAGCCACGGGTGCCGTTTGCGGCAGAGCAAGCACTCTGTCACAAGCCTCATTCAAGGCCACGCAATCGATATCCCCAATGGGTTGGGCATCGTCCAACAACACGGCAATGGCGGTATCCACAGAAAGCTAAAGACATATTGCTACTGTCACAATGGGATGTCATATCCATCTATTCCGCTCGTGGCATGAAATTCGCATGGCCAATTCAGCGTTCCTGCATGCGGGGCAGGATTTCGATCAGATTGCACGGCTGATGGCGGTGATCCAGTTGGTGTCGGATTATGTGATCCCAGGCGGTACGGCATGCACCTGTCGAACCCGGTAGGCAAAACAGGATGGTGCCATTGGCTACCCCGGCTACTGCACGGGACTGGATGGTAGAGGTCTTTATTTCCTGATAAGAAAGGCTGCGAAAGACTTCTCCAAAGCCATCGATGGATTTGTCTAGTAATGGCAAAACAGCCTCTGGAGTACTGTCACGGCCAGTCAACCCAGTCCCACCCGTACTAATGATCACCTGAATTGATGGGTCGGCGATCCAGCGCGAGATGATCGCGCGAATTTGATAGATGTTATCGGGAATAATCTTCTTCTCGGCGAGACGGTGTCCGGCTTCCTGCAACAACTCCACCAAAATGCATCCTGAGGTATCAGTTGCCTCATTGCGCGTATCCGATACGGTAAGAACGGCGATTTTGACTGAAATAAATGTGTTTTTTGCATGCAGGCTCATAGTTGCCCCATAAATTACCGATTGCTTCGAACTTGAGAAAGGGGTGCCCATTGCGGGCACCTCAATACAGAAACACAGGGAAGAGATTAGATGAAACGCCTGCTCTTGAAACTGACCGACTTTTTGTACTCATCCATGCTGCCAACTCGGCGAATGCTGGCCCACGCTCCCTTGTAATAGGGCACCACGTTCCGGTCGACGGCTTCAGTAACGACATTTCCTTGAACGCCATTGTCATAACCAAACATCATGAAGGCTTGGTGGGGCTTGATGTCAGATTCCACATAGGCCATGGCAAAGGTGGAACCGTAATCGTTATAGATCTCCACAATATCTCCAGAACTGATCCCGAGCTTTTTTGCGTCATCAGGATTCAGCTCGATGGGCGCCATCGGGTAGCGCCCGCGCACAAAAGGCGTGTATTTATCGTGATAAGCCGACTGCCATACCAGATTGGTGCGTCCATTGTTGATCCAGAATGGATATTTGGCCTTCTGCGCAGCAACGGACTTGAGCATGCCGGCCCAAGGGGAAGGCTGGAAATAGGCCTTGCCGCTCGGGGTATCGAACTTGCCATCCAAGTACATCATCTCGGTACCGATGAGCTTGCCGTCCTTGTACTCCTTTATCGGTAACTGCACGCCATTGTTGCCGGCAGCCACCAAGCGAGCATAAGTGACCAAATACCCCGTATCTCCGCCTTGGCTATCAATTGGACCCGCATCCGGTCTACCCGCCTGGCGGAAGCCATCATTGAATGCATCTTCCTCCGATTTCCAATCGAAGCCGGCGAAACGTTGCGCCTTCTCGTGCTTACCTTCTTTCTCGTAGAGCTGCTTGAGGGTGTTGGCAATGTCGGCGGCAATTAAGCAATCCGGTTTGGCGCTGCCCGGGCCCTGCATGAACTTCTGGGACAGACGCATGCGCCGCTCACCATTCATGGAAGTCAGGTTCATCTCGCCGGGTTGGGTAGCGGGGAGCAGCAGGTGCGCAGCTTCCGCAAACTTGGTGGGGTAAAGATCGATATCCGCCACGAACAAGCCGCCTTTGTTGCTAACGGCGTCATAGATGATGTCCACCAGTTCCGCCGTGGAGGCGCCGCGCGCTTTCGCAATCGCCGCCTTGACGATGTTGCTGCGTCGGTAGACTGCCTCCCGATATTGCTCCGCATTGATGGTCGTCTGGAAAGCATTGCAGGCCCAGACAGTGAGCATCTTGCCCTTGCCATGAATGATCTCTTGATCGATATAGGGAGCAGGACGCGGGCCCGGATAAGGCGGGCGAGCGTAGCCCTCCTGATGACCGCCCATGCGAACCACGCCTGTGCCGCGTCGTCCCACGTTGTGAGTGGCCAGTACCAGATTGACCAGTGCGGACTGGATACGATAGTTGTCATTCCCCCAAATGATGCCCTTTTCATAGGCATGCATGCTGCGGGGGCGGCTGCCATCGGCCTTGGGCTTGTACGCCCACTCTGCCGCCTGCTTGAGCTTGGCGACCGGAATGCCAGTTATTTGGCTGCTTTCTTCAAGGCTCACGCGGTTTTCTTTGAACGTCTCTTTAAACCCCTTGGTATGCTGCTCAATGAATGCCTTATCATGCCACCCCTGATCGACCACATAGGTGAATAATCCATTAAAGAGCGCCGTATCTGTCCCTGGCTGGATATCCAGATGCAGGACCCGCTCTGGACCCGCCACCTGCTCCGCAATGGCGATAGAGGGGGTACGGCGCGGATCCACAAAAATGATCCGGCCCTGGTCTACGCTTTCTTTCGGAAACCACTCCTTCTTCTTATCAACGGTAGAGCCCTGCAGATTGGGCACCCAATGGACGAGAAAGTAATTGGACTGGGCTTCGTAGGGACTGTTACCGATGGAAATGAGGGTGTCGGCAAGTTCGGCGTCCTCATAGGAGTTGTTCAGCTCCCCGATCCCCATATCCCGGGTGGCGTGGCACTCGGAATTGTAGGCCGGCCGATTGTGCACGCGGACCATCTTGGTTTTCAAGCCAGAAAATATCAACTTGCCCGTCGCCCAGGTGTTTTCGAACCCACCGCCAGCGCCGCCATGATCGAAAAGGTTGAACATGAGCTGATCAGGACCATCCTTATCCAGGATCTTTTTGGTCAATCCGGCATAGAGGGCCATGGCCTGAGGCCACGTGGTATCCATCCAGTCATCCCCCAGGAAAATTCGTGGATGGTGCAGACGGGCCTTGCCCACACCGTCGGGGGTATACATGACAGATGCCATCCGACCCCCCCGCGTCGACGACAGCCCCTGGTTGACGACACACTGTTTGTCGGGCAACACCATGATGTTGTACTGTCTGCCATTGCTATCGGTAATCACGTTATGCATGGCAGGCGTCATCGTCAAGGCAAAAGGCGGGACCTGCTGGCGAAAATCCAAGCCCAAAGCGTTTTGATTGGGCGCGCGACCTCCCTCCTTATTTTCGGGCCATTTATACACGTGGTATCCACAACCCACGATACAGAAATGACAGGTCATATTGGTCTTCTGAGCATTTACCGGCGGCAGCGGCAAGCGATCATCATTTCCACTCATTGCAACTTCTCCTTTAGCTGAACTGATTGCTACAGCAGATTGGCCTGTCGACCATAAATTAGGCCATTCACCGCAACTGCCCTCACCATATCGTTTTTCTCGTCATACTCGAGTTCGATCTGAGGTAAATTCTCAGTGGCTTGGCCGATGATCATCTGCCCGCCCTTGCTAGGATCAAACATGCTGAAGTGACAACCGCACTTAAAGCGCGCCTGCTTCGCATCATAGGCCAAAGGGCATCCCATGTGCGTACAAAGCGTGCTGTAGGCCACGATGTCTTTATCCGGCCCCACTCCACCTATAACGGGCTCCCCCATTTTCAGCAACGTGCAAGGGGAGGACGCATCAGGGTAGTTAAAAGTAACAGGGGTGCCGGCCTTTAAGGCTTGAGCCTTAGTCACTGGCGTGCTCGGATAAGGCAAGGTAGCAGCCCCCACGGGAGACTGGTTGACTGGGGCCTGGTTGGCTGGGGGCTGATTTTTGTCCTTTTCCAAAGCCTGATCTGGCATGCTCCTCCCAGTACACGCGACCAATCCTGCTCCGGCCGTGACCCCCCCAATCTTCAGGAAGTTTCTACGCGACATTTTGTTGCTCATACTCTTGCTCCTTTGCGCTTGACGCGACGTGACATGGGTTTCGGGCAATCATTACCAGGGCCTACCCTGGTAATAGCAATAATTATGCCAAACTTTTATCTGTGTTTCTGGCCCTTAAACCAGCCGCCCGCGCGCGGTTTTCCCATCTATGGGGGTAGCCAGTAGATGCGGCGTGCACGTTACCATTTGTGCCCATTCCACTCAGATCCGGACTTGTTTTGTTACCAATGGGTAACATTCTCATTTCTCATCGCCCTCCACTTATATTCAGGATTCAGGCTCGATTCTTGCTAGCTGTCTTGTCGCAGCCCGCATGCGGGCATTCACCACAACCGCCATATCCTAGTACAAGGTATATTGTCCATGTCTGAAAGAGCAATGCTTGTTGATGGTTTTGGCCGCCGCATCGAATACCTCCGCCTTTCCGTCACAGACCGCTGTGATCTACGCTGCACGTACTGCATTCCCGAGGGGTTCAAAGACTTCGAGGAACCAGATCATTGGTTAAATTTCGACGAGATCGAGCAACTGGTAGGAGCCTTCGTGCGCTTGGGTGTCAACAAGATCCGGCTCACCGGAGGGGAGCCGTTGCTGCGCCGCAATTTAACTGAGCTTGTGGCCAGGCTTGCCGCACTGCCCGGCATCGGGGATCTTTCTCTGAGTACAAACGCCACTCAACTGGCCAAACATGCAGCGGAACTAAAAGCCCTCGGCCTGAATCGAATTAATGTAAGTCTTGATTCTCTTGATCCTGGCAAGTTACAGCGCATTGCTGGGCGGGATTGTCTGGGTAAGGTCCTGTCCGGCTTGATGGCGGCAAAGGCAGCAGGCTTTGCGCAGATCAAGATCAACACCGTCGTAATGCGCGGTGTGAATGATGATGAGATTGATGCTTTATTGGCTTTTTGCTGGGGACATGGCTTTACCTTGCGGCTCATTGAAACCATGCCGATGGGCGATACTGGACGAAACGCCCAGTATGTCGATCTGCAACCTATAAGACAGCGTCTGCGTACTCAGTATGGGTTGATTGAGGGCTTGGTCGCTGGCGGTGGCCCCGCCCAATACCTGACAAGCCCGGATGGTGCCTTCAGCGTTGGGTTCATCACCCCTATTTCCCAGCATTTTTGTACAAGTTGCAACCGTATTCGTTTGACTGTGGACGGAACCTTGTACCTGTGTTTAGGCCAAGACGAGAAATTTGAATTTCGCACCTTGCTTCGCGCCGGCGCTTTACAGTCAGATCTTGAGCGTCACATTCGCGAAGCGATCGCGCTGAAGCCCGAACGACATGAATTCAAGGAATCCCCCCATAAAATCATTCGCGTCATGGCCAAAACGGGAGGCTAGTCCACCAGGCAATCGCCGGCTTGCTAGCCCTTGTTCGCTTGACAATAGTCGAAAAAATCATGGATAAACGCAGGTTTTTGCACCATCTAGTCGGAACATCTTCCCTGCTGGTCCTTGCGCCAGGTTCAGCTTTTGCACAGGTTTCGCTTTCCAAAGCCTTAACGCCATTGCGCATTGGGTTAACGCCTGTTTTCCTTGAGGACCAAACCGCGCTGCTCCAAGCCACTCAGGCGTATCTGGAGTATCGGCTTGGTAGAACGATCCAGTTAGTCCAGCGTTCAAGCTACGGAGAGATCTTAAGTTTGCTCTTTCAGAATAAGTTGGATTTTGCCTGGATATGCGGCTACCCTTTTGTCCACTGGCGTGAGTATATGCGCTTGCTGGCTGTACCCTTGTTTCATGGACAACCGCTGTATCAATCCTACTTTATCGTTTCCAGCGAGAATCGCACAACGCAGTCCCTCCTGGATTTGCGTGGGAAACTCTTCGCCTACTCTGACCCGAACTCCAATTCCGGTTATCTGGTGCCCCAATATAAGCTCTGGGCGCGCCAAGAGGATCCGCGCTTCTTTTTTAAAAAGGCTATTTTCACGTGGGCACACCGTGCGGTCGTGGAGGCGGTGGCAGCAGGGCTGGTGGACGGCGGGGCAGTGGATGGATATGTATACGATACACTAGCTCTCCTCAATCCCGATCTCGTACATCGTACCCGGGTCGTCACCAAATCCGAAAAGTTCGGCTTTCCACCCATAGTAGCCAGCACTCATGTCAATCACGGTGATTTCCTCAGCTTGCAAAATGCGCTACTTGCGATGCATCGTGATCCACATGGCATCGCCATTTTACGCCAGTTTAACCTGGATGGTTTTATCGTGGGCTCAGACCGGCTTTACAATAGCATTAATCATATGATGCGATTCGTCAACAGCAAAATCCATGCTGCGTAATATTTCTTTTAGCACCATTGTGCCCTTGCGTGTCAGCGTATTGATTGTTGCAAGCGCAGTGATTGTGACACTCTCCTTAAGTTTCAAGACTTATGTTGACCTCCGTAGGGATCTTTTGCTAAATGTCTATAGCCTCGGAAATATTCTGATTAGTACACTCATTCCCGATTTGCAGCACGATGAAGTCTGGCATGCATTTGAAACCATCAACTGGCCAATTAAAAACATTCCCAAGGGCAATATCTGGGCCCCGGCTCTGGTAGTCGTTCTCGATGCTGACCACAGAGTTTTCGTCTCGACCGACCCCAAGAAATATCCCATGCTGGCGCGTTTTGACCATGGGCCAAATATGTCAATCCCTGCGATCAGTGCGAGCCTGTTATCCAATACTTCCCCGTTTGAATTTGCGGGCCACGAATTTGGTGACAGCATATATTACGCAGCTCCTATCATTTCCGACAGCGTCAGAATTGGGACTCTGCTGCTGGTATATAGAAAACAGGACCTTTGGCGACGCATTGAATCGAGTTTGATCATTGGTGTTATCATTACATTCTTGATTCTGATCATTCTCATACCGCTTGGCTGGTATTGGGGACGACGGTTCGCTAAGCCGCTCGCTGACTTGGCCGCTTGTCTGGGTCATGTGGGCCATGTTCCCCCGGATCAGATCTCTTGCGAACTCTACGAAGGGCAGGATGAAATCGGCCGCTTGGCCGCACAGTTCAAAAAAATGTTAGAGGTGCTGCAAGAAAGTGAGGCATTAAAGCAGCATCTCGTCGTATCCGAACGCCTGACTGCCATCGGTCGCCTGAGCGCCGGGATTGCCCATGAAATTAACAATCCCTTAGGCGGCATGCTCAATGCAATCAGTACCCTCAAGCGCCATGGCCATGTCGATCCATTGACTGAAAGGACCATCGCGCTTCTGGAGCGCGGCTTGCTGCAGATCAAGGACGCTATATCGGTTCTGCTGGTAGAGTCTCGCATCGAGCCTCGCTCGCTGACCTGGAAGGACCTGGATGACGTGCATGTCCTGGTGGCTCCAGAAGTTGCCAAAAAGCAGATTCGGCTGGATTGGCAAAATCGGGTCCAGGATAATCTACCACTTCCCGCTACCCCCATTCGCCAAGTGCTCATCAACTTACTGTTGAATGCTATTCGCGCGGCGGATTTGGGGGGGCAAATACGTTGTATTTTATTGCTGAACCAAGATACGTTTACTATCACCGTTGAAAACGACGGCCAATATATCGAGGCTGAGCAAATGAAACACATTTTCGAGCCATTCGTGGGTTATGACCAAGCTGGCCATGGCTTGGGACTGTGGGTTACTTATCAGGTCATCACCCAGTTGCACGGGGAGATCCAAGTTAGCAGCATCCCCGGACATACCTCCTTCTACATTGTGTTGCCTATAGAGTCTTGAGCATGCGAAACATTAAAGTATGTTTGGTTGAGGACGATGAGATCATGGGAGCTTCCCTATGCGATCGTTTTGCCTTGGAGGGGATTGACTGTGCATGGTATCGGGATGGCGAAAGTGCCTTTGAAGCGATTCGCCATTGCCGCTACAGCCTGGTCATTTGCGATATTCGCCTGCCGGATTGCGACGGCGGCGAGATGTTTCGACGCATCAAGGAAACCCTTTCGACAATACCCCCTTTTATTTTCATCACCGGTTACGGTTCCATCGATCGTGCGGTCCAACTACTGAAACTGGGCGCAGCCGATTACGTTTCAAAGCCGTTCGACTTGGGTCAACTCATCGAGAAAATCCACCTGCTTTGCCGCAACGATGTGAGTACCTGCGAAACGATCTCTGCGGTACGCGGCACCGCCCTTGGGATTTCTGCCGCAATGCGACGGATTGAAGACATGCTCCCCCGCCTTGCTCAACGTGCCCAGACCGTGCTCATTACCGGAGAGTCCGGTGTAGGCAAAGAACATGTTACATACGCCCTGCATCTGGCAGGAAACGGAGAGCGACGGCCGTTTGTGGCCGTGAACTGCGGGGCCCTCCCCGAGAACCTCTACGAGGCCGAATTATTCGGCTATGAGAAAGGAGCATTCACCAACGCCTTGCGCATGAAGAAGGGGTATTTTGAACAAGCCAATGGGGGCATGCTGTTTCTGGATGAAGTCGGCGAGATGCCGTTAGCCATGCAGGTCAAACTGCTAAGAGCTGTGCAAGAGCGGTCTATACGGCGCGTGGGTGGTGAAAAGCCCATCCCGCTGGATTTTAAACTTATCTGTGCAACCAATCGGGACTTGAAAGATATGGTCGAGCGAGGCGAGTTTCGCGAAGACCTATTCTATCGAATTAATGTGGTTCACTTGAAGGTTCCACCACTGCGCGAGCGCAAAGAAGATACTTTGTGGTTCGCTGATCGGTTTCTGCGAGAGTACGCTGACCATCACATGGAGCCCCAAAAAGACCTTCAACCGTCAGCGCGACAGGCGCTCGTCAGTTACGCATGGCCCGGCAATATACGTGAATTGAAGAACGTTATTGAACGTGCTTGCATATTATCCAGTAGTCCAGCACTCACGATGGAGGATCTCTTTCCAGAATCCAACCATCTAGTCGGCGATATAGATCCACGCCTCTCCTCAAACGATCTCAATGAGTATTTGGAAGGGCAGGAAAAAGAATTCTTGCTGTCAGCGCTGGAGCGGCATGACTGGAAAATCGGCGATACCGCGCAATCTGTGGGCATCTCGCGGAAGAATTTATGGCAGAAAATGCGCAAGCTCGACATCCAAGTGCAAGAGGCCAATGAGTCGCCGCCGGTTTCCTAGAACTTATCCCACAAATCCGGATCTGATAACTATGAGATCGGAGTGGAGGGGTGAAGTGCCAATCCCGGACCGAGTGCAGGAAGACCGGCGAGCGGTGCTGATAGCGCTTTGGCGCCAGCAAGACCGCTTGCAACACCAGCTCGTGAGTCTGGCTGGACTCATCGACCATCGGACGCTCGCCAGAACCACATGCATCAACCGAGACTCAGGCGCAGTGCCAGTGCTGCCAGGGTCGCCGCCAATACGGGGACGGTCAGCACAATGCCCACCTTGAAGTAATACCCCCATGTGATCGTCATACCCTTGCGCGCCAGCACATGCAGCCAAAGCAGCGTCGCCAGCGAGCCGATCGGCGTGATCTTCGGCCCCAGGTCACTGCCGATCACATTGGCGTAGATCATCGCGTCCTTGACCACACCGGTTGCACTCGTGGCATCAATGGACAGGGCGCCCACCAGTACCGTAGGCATGTTGTTCATCGCCGAGGACAGCAGCGCTGTGAGGAAGCCAGTGCCAAAGGCGGCGCCCCATACACCGCCTTGTGCGAAGTAATCCAGCAGCCTTGCGATATGCTCCGTCAGGCCCTGGTTACGCAACCCATAGACCACGAGATACATGCCCAGCGAGAAAACGACAATTTGCCAGGGCGCTTCACGGATCACTTTGCGGGTGCTGATGACATGCCCGCGCGCAGCGACTGCGAGCAACAGCAGGGCGCCTGCGGCAGCCACGGCGCTAACCGGCACGCCCAGCGGCTCAAGGCCGAAGAATCCGACCAGCAGCAGCACCAGAACCACCCAGCCGAAACGAAAGGTGGCCACATCGCGAATGGCCTCATTCGGCTGTTTCAACTGATTCACGTCGTAGCGTGCCGGGATGCTGCGGCGGAAATAGACCGACAGCACGGCCAGAGAGGCCATGATGGCGACAATATTCACCGGAATCATCACCGCAGCGTAGTCATTGAACCCGATCTTGAAAAAGTCGGCAGAGACGATGTTGACCAGGTTGGATACGACTAGCGGCAGGCTGGCGGCATCTGCGATGAAACCGGCCGCCATGACGAAGGCGAGCGTTGCCGCTGGACTGAACCCCAGTGCCAACAACATGGCCATAACGATGGGCGTGAGAATCAGGGCTGCGCCATCGTTGGCGAAAAGCGCGGCGACAGCTGCACCCAGCAGGATGATCAGCGCAAACAGCAGACGTCCTTTTCCGCCACCCCAGCGTGTGACGTGCAAGGCCGCCCATTCGAAAAAACCAGCCTCATCGAGCAACAGGCTAATGATGATGATGGCAATGAAGGTGGCCGTGGCGTTCCAGACGATCTGCCAGACGACAGGAATGTCACCGAGGTGAACGACACCGGACAGTAACGCCACGACAGCGCCAAGCGTCGCACTCCAGCCAATGCCCAGCCCGCGCGGCTGCCAGATCACCAGGACGATAGTGGCAAGAAAAATCAGTAGGGCGGCAATCACGTCAATTCTCTCTTTTCAGCGGGTTTTCGAGTTCATCAAGAAGGCTCAAGAGGTCAATCCGGGAGATGACGCCGATCACTTTGCCATCTTCCACGACAGGAAGGGACGTCACGTGATGATCCACCATCAGCCGGGCTGCAACGGACGGATGCATGTCAGGCGCGACGCTGTGCACTTCCGTGGTCATCACCTCTGCGGCGGTACGCCCCTCAGCCTTGTCGCGCTGTGTCCCCTTTGGGCCAAGGAAGGAAACCCAGAAGTTCTCCTTCCAAGCCGTTTCACCGGGTTCAAGCCGTTCGTCCGCGCCCCGGTGAATCAAGTCCTCCCCAGTCACAACGCCGATCAGCCGACCCGCGCCGTTGACCACCGGTACGCCGTTGATGCGATGAGCCAGCAGCAGTCTTGCGATGTCCTCAACCGGAGTTTCAGGTTGAACGGTTACCGGATCGGGCGTCATGAAATTCCGGATCAACATGGTCAATCTCCTTGGTTTGGTGCTCAGATTGCTCGGTTTGCCCATCGAGCAGGAATACCGGCTCCTTGTCCGCAGGCATTTCTGCGAGTTCTTCATCGGTCAAGCGGGCGTAGACCTCGATGAGGTAACCGGTGGGGTCGCGCAGCCACAGCTCGTGCAGCGGGATGCCGCGCCAAGTCGTGCGCGGCGGCTTGACGATCTCGGCGCCCACCGCCACGGCGGCGTGATAGGCGGCGAGCATTTCGGCTTTTCCGGCCACACCCAAGCCCAGGTGGTAGAGGCTGTAGGTGTCGAGTGCCTCGTCGCGATCATTGACCAGCAACACCAGGTTGAGTCGCAGATGCGGCACGATGAAGGTGCTGTACCGCGCCGTGCTGTCTTTGGGCGAGACACCCAGAAAGGCGCTGTAAAAGCGGGTGCTGCGACCCAGATCGGCGACGCGCAAACTGAGGTGGAATTCCCCGGCTGCGGGGAATTCAGGGGTGACAGTAGAAGGCATCATTTGACGTTCACCTTGACAAGCGCACGCAGTCGTTCTGCGCCGATCGGTTCTTCCTTCAGAAGCGGAACAACCGCGTAACGGTTCGCGTGCTGATTGGCCACGGCGCTGATTTCGCGCAGTTCGTTGGCCGCACGCTGACGCAGTAAGGGCGACCTGGCCGAAGCCGCCGCCACACTGGTGTTGATGATCCAGGCCCACGGCTCGATTCCGGCACGGCGCAAATCGGCTTGCAGGTGGGTAGCCTCCAGTACCGGCGTCGTTTCCGCCAGCGTGACGACGAGGACTTTCGTTTGCTTCGGGTCCTGCAATTGCATCATCGGCGTTGTGAAGCTCACGCCGCTCTTGCCCGCCTGTCGCGTCACCTCGCGGTGATACGCGCCCGTCGCGTCGAGCAGGAGCAAGGTGTGCCCGGTCGGCGCCGTGTCCATCACCACGAACTTTTTACCGGCCTCGCGGATGACGCGCGAGAACGCCTGGAAGACCGCAATCTCTTCCGTGCAGGGCGAGCGCAGGTCTTCTTCCAGCATGGCACGGCCTTCGGCATCGAGATCCTTGCCTTTGGTTTCGAGCACATGCTGGCGATAGCGCTCGGTCTCGGCATGCGGATCGATCCGGCTCACCGTGAGATTGTCGAGCGAGGCGGCCAGGGTTTCGCCCAGATGGGCTGCCGGATCGGACGTGGTCAGATGCACCGGCAAGCCCCGATCAGCGAGTTCGACGGCGATGGCGGCGGCTAGCGTCGTCTTGCCCACGCCCCCTTTGCCCATCAACATGACCAGCCCGTGTCCATCCGCCGCAATGCCGTCGATCAGGTCGGCCACGCCGGGTTCGGCGAGTTCGATCGGGGAATCGACGGCGACGGGAGCTTGCGGTGGCAGGTCGGTCAGCAACTGCCGCAGCGCATCGAGGCCGACGAGATTGAAGGGCTTGAGTTCTACATGGTCACGCGGAAGCGCTGTCAACGCAGCCGGGAGCTTATTCAGCGCCTTTTGTTCGCGTTCGTGGATGGCTGCGGCCAGCGGGTCAGTGGCGGCTTCGATGTGCGGCAGGATGCCGTTGATGACGAGATGTTGCTGTTTGAGACCAATGGCGGCCAGTTCTTCATGGGTGCGGGCCACTTCGCGCAAGGTCGCCTGCTGGGCGCGAGCGACCAGCACCAGACGGGTTTGCAGCGGATCGGCCAAGGCTTCAACCGCCGCCTTGTACTGGGTACGCTGCTTTTCCAGACCGGCCAGTGGGCCGAGGCACGAGGCATCGCCCTTGCCGGCTTCCAGAAAGCCGCTCCATGCGCCGGGCAGTTGCAGTAAGCGGATAGTGTGGCCAGTGGGCGCCGTATCAAAGATGATGTGCTCGTAATCAGCCGTGAGCGCCGCGTCGGTCAGTAGCGCGGTGAACTCGTCGAAGGCGGCGATTTCGGTGGTGCACGCGCCGGACAACGATTCTTCGACGCCCTTCACCACATCATCAGGAAGCACGCCGCGTACCGGGCCGACCAGGCGCTCCCGATAGGCACTGGCCGCTGCCTCGGGATCGATTTCAAGGGCAGAAAGACGTGGAACCGCCGGAATCGGTGTGACGCGATTGCCGATGTCAACACCAAATACCTGCCCGACGTTGGAGGCCGGATCGGTACTGACCAGGAGGACGCGCTTTCCGGCTTCAGCCAGCTGAATGGCCGTGGCGCAGGCCATCGAGGTCTTGCCGACACCGCCCTTGCCGGTGAAAAAGAGGTAGCGGGGAGGCTGTTGCAGGAATTTCATCATCATTTTCTCCATATTGTCATTTTCTCCATGGTGTTCAGCAGCAGCCACGCGGGCCGGAGCCGCAACCGCCCGTTGTCGGCTTGGCGGCGTCTGCCGGTTGATCAATGCCGATCCAGAGGGCCAATTCAGCCCGCTTCGGATAACGCCCCGCGAGAGCCACTTCACCATCGACCAGGATTAGTGGCAGCGCGTCCTGACCGGAGCGCTGCAAAAACCCTCTGACGGTCGCGTTGTCGGCAAACGTCTGTGGTTGCTGCGCCAGGTTGTAGCGCTCGATGTGCGCGCCGTTCTGCTTCGCCCAATCGACATCGGCGGCAAAAGTCACCAAAGCCTGGTCAATATCCACGCCGCATACCCCGGTGCTGCAGCACAATGACGGGTCAAACACTTCGATCTTTTTCATTTCAAATCTCCATCAAGTATTCAAATGTCAGACAAAAAAACTACGCCGAAAGCGCCCCAATCCGATCCAGTTCCGCCTTCAAGCGTGTCCGGTCGTGTTCGAGCTGCGCCAAGGGCAACGCGAGAAAGGCTTCGATACGATGCCGCAAGATACGGTAGGCCGTCGTGAACGCGGCTTCGATTTCCGCTTCGGTCCCTGTGGCATGTGCGGGATCGTCAACACCCCAATGCGCCCGCACAACTGGGCCCAGGTAAGCCGGACAGGTTTCTCCTGCGGCGTTCGAGCAGACAGTGATGACCGCATCCGGTACCAGCGGCAGGTTATCCCAGGATTTGCTGTGCAATCCGTCCGTAGCAATACCTTCACGCGCCAGGAGCGCCAGGGAACGCGGATGGACCGTCCCGGTCGGCTGACTGCCTGCGCTCATCGCTTTCCAGCCTGTCGGCGCCAAGTGGTTGAAGGTCGCTTCCGCCAAGATGGAACGGCAGGAATTACCGGTACAAAGAAACAGAATATTCATGTCGTTGCTTTCCTTGTGGTGGGGGCTAGGGGCAAGAGTTCCTCTGAACATTTAGAGGTGGTACGCAGTTCAAGGCATTGATCGGGACTACCCGAACAGCATTCTTCGGTGAGGTATGCGATCAAATCCAACATCAACGGGATGTCCGCCCGGTAACGCTGGAAACGGCCCTCCTGCTCAACGGTCACCAAGCGAGCTTGCGACAGCGCCTTGAGGTGAAAGGAGAGGTTGGCCGGCGGTACATCCAGCGCGTTAGCAATCTCGCCTGCCACCATGCCGTCCGGTCCCTTCTTGACCAACAGCCTGAATACGTCCAAGCGCAGGCCCGATGAGAGGGATTCGAAGATCGATGTTGCGGCTTGCTTTTCCATGTTTAAATGCTACTACAACTATCAAAACGATGCAAGCGCGTTACTCTGGCCGCTTAGACTATACGGTTTTGTCCTTGGGCACAGCCTTGTAGAATTCGGCCATATTTTCGGGGCTGAACTACTTTTGCGTGGCGCCCTCGGTCGCGTCCAAGCTGACGAGGTTGAGCGCCCCAAGTATGTGGCCGCCCTGCACGGAATGGCGGATGAGCTTACCGGTATAGACGAATGTGTGTGACGAGGTTCAGCAGCACTTGCCGCCGCTACAGCAACCGCCGCTCGCGGGCGCAGCTTGCGGGCGCAGCTTGCGGCGCGCTGAGCGAACCGGCCAGCCAGCCGGCGATCTTGTCGCGGCTGGGCACGCCGCCGGCATGCACGACCTTGCCGTCGATGACCACGCCCGGCGTCGACATCACACCGTAGCCCATGATCGCCTGGATGTCCTCGATCTTTTCGAGTTGCACCTCGACGCCTTTTTCGGCAGCGACGTCCTCGATCAGCTTGAGGGTGGTTTTGCAGTTGGCACAGCCGGTGCCGAGTACTTTGATTTGGGTGCTCATGGTGTTCTCCAGAAAGTAAAAAATCAGCAGCAGGACTGACCCGCGGCGGTGGGCGTGCAGCAGGCCTCGCCCTCGGCTGCGGCGGCGGGCGCAACGATGCCCGCCATCGCCTGATCGAAACTGAAATTGAGCTTCTCGCCCGCTTCGTCGCGGATGTGGCGGGCGATGTCGACGACCGGGTCGATGTGCGCCTGCGATAGCCCGGGTTGCCGTAGACGGTCGACCTGACACAGGCCTTGTTTGGGGTAGTTAACCGCGATGTTCGCCGCCAGCGACACCAGGGCCACGATGGAAGGGTGCAAGGGTGCTTCGCTCATGCTGTCATCCTCATCCTAGCTGCCGCAGCAGGTGCCGGATTTCCTGCCTTCGCCCAGCATCCTGCTGGCCGGGCAGAAACCGGTGAAGGTGGCCTGGAGGGCCATGAGGCCGACGAAGGCCGCCAGCCACAGCCAGGTAGGGGCGAGCAGGTTTATCTGCCCGGTGAAGTGGGTCAGCGCCAGCGCGATCAGGATCATGGCGGATATCATGCGAACGGTTTTGTTACCTTTCATTGCTGCGACTCCTTGTGTGGAAAATCAAATCAATACGTTGAACACATAGCCCACCAGCAAAATGCCGGCGGCGACGACCCCAACGAATGTGGCGATCAGCCGGGGCTTGAGCACCTTGCGCAGGATGATCATTTCCGGCGCCGAGAGGGCGATCACGCTCATCATAAATGCCAGAACCGTGCCGAGTGCCGCGCCTTTGGCGAGCAACGCCTGGACGATGGGGATCACGCCCGCCGCGTTGGTGTACATCGGCACGCCGATCAGCACGGCGGCAGGCAGCGACCACCACGGCGCATTCTTGCCCATGATCGAGGCCATGAAATCCTCCGGCACGTAGCCGTGGATACCGGCGCCCAATGCCACGCCAAGCACGATGTAGATCCACACCTTGGCGACGATCTCGCGCACATGGTGGAAACCGTTTTCGATGCGCTCGCCCCAACTCATCGTGCCTTCGACGGCGGCGGACGGAACCTGCGAGTTCTGCATGGCGCGTACCCAGTCTTCCAGGTGGTGCTCCATGTGAAGCTCGCCGATGACGATGCCGGAGACGATGGCGACGGCCAGCCCCATCAGCAGGTACAGCGCAGCGATCTTCCAGCCGAACAGGCCGAACAGCATCGCCAGCGCGATTTCGTTCACCATGGGGGCGGAGATCAGGAAAGAAAAGGTTACCCCCAGCGGCACGCCGGCCTGCAGAAAGCCGATGAAGAGCGGCACCGCCGAGCAGGAGCAGAACGGCGTGACGATGCCGAGACTGGCCGCCATGACGTTGCCCACGCCGCGCCGTCGCCCGGAAAGCAGCGCACGGGTGCGTTCCGGGGAGACAAAGGTATGCACGATGCCCATGACGAAGACGATGCCGGTCAACAACAGCAGCACCTTGGGGGTGTCGTACAGGAAGAATTGCAGCGCGCCGCCCAGATGGCTGTCGCGTTCGACCGGCAGCGCAGCGACCAGCGCTTCGGACGCCGGGATCAGCGCCTGATAGAGGGCGAACCAGATCGCGGCGGCCACGACCAGGAACAGGATCGGCTGCCGGCTGGGCCAGCGTTTAAGCTGAAGGGCGAATGCGTGCATGGGCGACTTCCGTTTATGTCTTCAACAAGAAGACGAATAAACAAGAAGACGAATAACCTGGCAAAAGGATGCAGGGCTATGACAATAAAAACGAAATCAGGTTTTGGCGTCGCGCGGGACGAAGCAGCAGGCCTTGCCCGCGTCGTCGAATTTCACTTGGCAGGCATCGCTCAGGTGTTCGCGCAGACGCTTGCGGGCTCGCTGCACGCGCGACTTGGCACCAGGCAGGGTGAGGTCCTTGAGACGCGCATAATCCTCCTGACTCATGCCGTCGAGGTCGCAACGGGTGATGGCGTCGCGGTCTTCCTCCGATAGTTCGGACAGCGCGCGCGGCAGGCAGGCGGCAAGCGACTCGATGGCGGGCGTTTCTTCCAGTTCGGCCGCCAGATCGTCCGGCAGTTCCACCTGTTCCTTCTTCATGCGCAGGCGATCAGCCACCGCATTCCTGACCACCTCGAACAGCCAAGCGCGGGCATTGGCGATTTCGCAGAATTTCTCGTCCTGGCGCATGGCCTTGAGAAACAGATCCTGCAGCATGTCCTCGGTATCGTGCGGATTGCCCAGCCGGCTGCGTAGCCAGCCGCGCAGTTCGCGTTCGTGCTTGTCCCAGGCGCTCATCAAGCAGTTCATCTTCAGTCTCCCGCGCTTGGGTTCAGGTTGGCTCGATCAGACGTAGCCAGATTATTCCTGATACCTAAGCTGCGGGCACACCTGCAACTGGCGTATGCATCGAACATTATTGCGACTCGAACTGGGTGAATGCGCGGTTCATGTTGGCGCGGTGCAGGTCACTGTAGTTCTTCAGGTGGCGGAACGCAGGCACGTCGGCGTAGCGGTCGAGCGTGGCATCCATCGGCTCCATCTCGCGCGCGGCGGTGCCGACTTTCTCGGCCAGGAAGTCGTAGTAGTCGCCGGTCTCACGCTGCGCCTGCGCCAGGTCGCACACGCGGCCGTGGCCGGGCACGATGCGCATGGGCTTGAGCGCGGCGAGCGCCTTGAACGCCTTCTGGCCGTTCTTCACGCTGGACCAGGGCAATACGGCCAGCAGACGGTCCACATAGACCAGATCACCGCTGAACATGACACGCTGCTTGGGTAACCACACCCTGGCGTCGCCCGGGTAGTGGGTGTCGGTGTAGGCGAGTTCGAGCTTTATGCCGCCGAGGGTGAGCGTGGCGTGGTCGCCCGCCAGCGTCTTGGTGGCGGGCAAGGGCTTCGTGCCGGCGAGCCGCGCGCCGAGGAAGCGTTCGAGACCCTGCATCTGCTGGGTTGCATCTTCCGCCTGGGTGGCCGCAGTACGCTGCATGGCGACGACCTCGGCGCCCTGTGCCGCGAAGTAGTCGTTGCCGAGCCAGCGGTGGTCCTGGCTGCCGGTGTTGATAACCCAACGCACCGGCTGCTCGGTCACCTTGCGCACGGCGGCTTCGAGTTTCTGCGCGCCCAGCCGGCTTGGACCGGAGTCGATTAGGATCACGCCTTCACGCGTGACGATGAAGCCGTAGTTGGCGTTGAGGCCGTCGTTCTCCGCGCTGCGCTGGCCCAGCGGGCCGACGATCGCGTAGACGTTGTTGATGACCTTTTCCGCGTGTGGATGGTATTTGGCGCCCAGTGCGGCGTCGGCGTGCGCGGCCAGCGCAGTCAAGGCCATGAAGGCACCGAGGAGGATCGATAGGGTTTGTCGGAACATAATTTTTCCTTAATTTGATTTCGGCGTACAGGCAGACCGGTTTCCTACCAGCCCCTGCTTGGGCATGATCCGCGTCCTTGCGATACTGTATTTTTGTACATTCTATCATTTTTGTACATTCTATCGCATGAGCGGGATGTCGAAGCTGGACAGCCCCAATCAAGAATCGACACTTGGCGGCTCAAACCTGGGGCAGCGCCTGGTCCTGTAGCCGCGCACGCCTGCGCCGCAACCAGCCCCGGAAGCCGAACACGAAATGGGTCGCCAGGGCCAGCCCGGCGACAACGAACAGCCACCGCCCGGCAAGCCCGAGGATTTCGCCGGTATGCGCGAACAAGGACAGCGCACGCAGTTGTTGCGCGCCGGAGGCGGCGAGCCAGCCTTGGCGGCCGATCACCGCACCATCGGTGGCGGCGAGATAGATACGCTCGTCGGGCCGCTGCCACGTTCCTTGAGCGGCGTGCCGCAGTTCGACACGGTAGCGGCCGTCGCCCGCTTCATGACGGATTACGCGTGGCCGATACTGCGTGGCCTCGACGCCCAGCGCTATTTGCGCGCGCTGCGCCGCCGCATCGAAGCCGATTGCCTGAGCGGCCCGGGTGTCGGCAGGGTAGCGGATGTCGCCGAAAACCTCGTCGTCGAACACCATCAGCACGGTCGTCGCGGCCAATATGAGCGCGAAGGCCGACAGCCATAGCCCGCTTGCGCGATGCGCGTCGGTGTCGACGTTGCGGATGGCCCACATGCGCTTCCACCGGGCCCACGCGAAGCGCCGCGGCAGGGTGATGAACACGCCCGCCGCCGCCAGCGGCAGCCACAGCGCTGCCACGACCGCCAGCAGACTCTGCGCTGCTTCGCCGCTCAAGAGTTCGGTGTGCAGGTCATTGAGCGTGGGCATCAGATGCAGCCGGTCGAGGCCGCGCGCGTCGTGGTCGCGCCAGCCATGAACCGCGCCGCTGACAGGATCGACGAAGACCTCGATCTCGCGCGGCTCGGCCGTGGCCGATTCCATACGCACCATCGTGACCGACTCGGCGGGCACGCCGGGAATCACCCGCGTAGCGACATAGCCCGCCGCTTGCGCCGTCGTCGTGCCGATACCGAGCTGTGCGGCGCGCGTGGCCTGAGTCTCAAGCGCAAGCGCTGTGCCCGGCGTGGCGGCGCGCATAACCTCCGGCAGGATGAAGCGCTCGATGTCCGATCCGAACTGGATCAGCACGCCGCTGGCGCACTGCAGCGTCAGCAGCGCAAACAGCGCCAGCCCTAGCCAGCGGTGCAACCGCAATATCCAGGCACGTATCGCCATCGCTTAGAAACTCCAGTTCAGCCGCGCGTAGATGGCGCGGTAGGTCGGCTCGGACGTACGCGCCAGCGACTGCGGGCTGCCTGCGGCGTCGAACACGCGGTCCTCGCGCTCCTCGGTCTCGCCCAGCAGGTTGGTCAGGCTGAGCGAAAAAACCGCGGCGCGCGATATCTCGGTGCGCATCGTCAGGTCCACGCGGGTACGCGCGTCAATGTCGCTGTCGAGGCGGCCGCCGCCGGACAGACGTTGTGCCTGGTCGATGGGCGCGGTCCAGTTCACCGCGAACCCGAACACCGTCCGCCATGCCGGCACCTGATAGTCAACGCCGAGGTTGGCGACCACATCAGGCTGATCGAGGAAAGGCCGGCCGGCGCCGCCGCTCTCGTCGACGCGGGAGCGGGTGTAGACCGCGTTGCCCCACAGCGTCACCGCATCCAGCCCGATGCCGTCGAGCGGCACGCGGCCGGTCGCTTCGAGCCCGGTAGCGCGCCCCTTGCCGACGTTCTCCGGGATCGACACGAAGCGCCCTGCCTCGTTGCGCACGACGTCCTCGATCTTGTCCGAGAAGCGGCGCGCGAAGGCATTCAGCGACACTTGGCCGCGCTGTTGCGCGAAGTAGTGATACAAACCCGTGTCGACCCCCCACACCGATTCGGGACGCTGGTCGGGATTGCCCTGGCGGTCCGGGTCGGCCGCCGTGCCGGCGTTCGATTCGGTGGCCGGCGACAGCGTGCGCAGGTCAGGCCGGCGTAGCGTGCGCGCGACGCCGAAGCGCAAGTCGGTCGAGGGCTGAAGGGCATACACCAGATTCATCGATGGAAGCAAGAAGCTTGCATCTCGCCGCCGCTTGTCGCCGAAGAAATCCTCGGTCGTGGTCTCCGAGCGCTCGTGGCGCAGGCCGTAGTTGGCCCGCAGACGATCGCCAACCTGCCAATCGTCTTCGGCCCACGCGGCCAGACGCTGCTCCTCGATCGCGAAGATTCGGTCGGCGCGTGGCGCCGCGGGCACGCCGTTGGTGACTTCACCGTTGTTTTCGTCGTGGGTCTCGCGGCTACCTTCGACACCGAAGCGCATCGCATGGTCGCCCCGGCGCAGCGACAGCACCGCCTCGGGGCGCAACGACGTCATCTCGATCAGTTCGAAGCGCTGACGCTCGCGGTTGATCGTGCTGTTGGTATTGAATCGCACCTCGTCGCGGTCGGTGTCGACCTTGGCGCGCTGCGCGTCGAGGCCGACCAGAAAGTCGGAGCGGTCGCCCAGCTTGTGCTCGACCGCCGTATAGATGCCATAGGTCTGGCGCGCGCGTTCGAGCCGTTCGGCGGTGACGCGGTCATGGGTGACCAGGTCAGCCTTGAGCGGCGTATCGATATCATCGTCCCACGTCTCCTGGATGCGCGTGTAGATCGGCTCGAAGCGCAAGCGTGTATCGTCGCTCACGGCCAGGCTCAGGCGCGGCGCGAACGTCACCTGGTCGAAGTGGCGCTGGTTTTCGTTCAGTGTCGCGCCGGTTGGGGCGCCGTCGCCGTCGTACTCGTAGACATTCTTGCTTTCCGAACGACGGAAGCGCTGTGCGTTGAAGGCCAGCGAGTATTCGAGTGCGCCCCTGGCGCCGCCCGTGACCAGACCCGCTTCGCCCTGTGCGCCGTTGCTCTCCAGATGACCAGCACCGACCGTGATCTGCGTCGGCAACTGGGCCCCGTCCTTGAGCACGATGTTGATGGTGCCGGCTACGCCTTGGGCGTCCATGCTTGCGCGCGGCGCGCGGATCACCTCGACGCGCTCGACCAGTCCGGTCGGGATACGGTCGAGCTCGACGGTGCGGCGTGAATTGCCGTCGAGCAGACGTCGCCCGTTGATCAGCACCTGCGTGTATTGACTGGGCAGGCCGCGCAGACGCACTTCGCGCGCCCGGTTGGCGCCGTCGAAGGTCACGCCCGGCACGCGGCGCAGGGCGTCGCCGAGCGACTGCTCCCCGTACTGCGCGAGTTGCTTCGAACCGATCACCGACATCGCGTTGGCCGAATCGACCTCGACGTTCGCCGCACGTTGCGCGGAGTTCTCGATGGTGGCGGTGACGATGACGGGTTCGAGCGTGACCTCCGAAGCATGAGCCTGTGAGTGCGCGACCCATAACGGCAGCGCTGAAAGGATAAACGAGATGGTGGCGGATTGACAAAAGAACTGCTTTATTAATTGGGTTTCCATTTATTGGTTACCTGTAAACAGAAGGGGCATGGGTCATCCCCAACCCGCTGCGACGGCGAGGTGATACACGATGAAACACGCGAGCCAGGCCATGCCGAACAGATAGCCGGCCATGAGAAGCGGCATTTTCCAGCCGCCGGTTTCGCGCTTGACGGTGGCGAGCGTGGACAGGCACTGCGGTGCGAAGACGAACCAGGTCAGCAGCGACAGCGCGGTGGCGAGGCTCCAACTGTGCGCGATCAGCGGTGTCAGGGCTTGTGCGGTGTCGTCGCCGCTGGCCGACAGCGCGTAGACGGTGCCGAGCGCGCTGACCGCGACTTCGCGCGCGGCCATGCCCGGCACCAGTGCCACGCTGATCTGCCAGTTGAAGCCGATGGGCTCAAATATCGTGGCGAGGCCTTGGCCGAGCGTGCCGGCGAGGCTGTATTCGATCGCCGGTCCGGTCGCGCCGGCGGGCGGCGCGGGGAAGCTGGCGAGGAACCACATGACAACTGTGAGTGCCAGGATGATGCCGCCGACGCGCTTGAGGAAGATGGACGCGCGCTGCCACAGGCCGATGGCGACGTTGCGCGGCGTCGGCCAATGGTAGGTCGGCAGTTCCATCATCAGCGGCCGTGGCAGGCCGCGGGTGGTGAGGCGCTTGGCCAGCCAGGCGATGCCCATCGCGCTGAGCACGCCGGCGACGTAGAGGCCGAACAGCACCAGGCCCTGCAACTTGAACAGGCCGGCCACGTCGCGCTTGGGGATGAAGGCGCCGATCAGCAGCGCATACACCGGCAGCCGCGCCGAGCAGGTCATCAGCGGCGCGATCATGATGGTGACCAGGCGGTCGCGCGGGCTGGCGATGGTGCGCGCGGCCATGATGCCGGGGATCGCGCAGGCGAAGCTGGACAGCAGCGGGATGAACGAACGGCCCGACAGGCCCACGCTGCCCATCAGGCGGTCGAGCATGAAGGCGGCGCGCGGCAGGTAGCCCGACTCCTCCAGGATCAGGATGAAGAAGAACAGGATGAGGATCTGCGGCAGGAACACCAGCACCCCGCCCGCGCCCGCGATGATCCCGTCGACGAGCAGGCTGCGCAACCAGCCGTCGGGCAGCGCGGCGGTGACGCCGTCAGCCACCCATGTGGTGGCAGATTCGATCCAGCCCATCGGCGCCTCGGCCCAGCTGAACACGGCCTGGAACATCAGAAACAACACCACCATGAGCAGCGCCATGCCGATGACCGGGTGCAGCACCACGCGGTCAATCCGGTCAGATAGCGTGTGCGGCGCGTGCACGTCGAGGCCGAGGCTGACGAGGATGCGCTGCACCGTGTCGTGGTCTGCTTCCACCGTGACGACCGGGGCGTCGGTTTCCGATGCGGGCAAGTGCGCGGCATCGCCGCGCCAGGCCTCGGCCGGCGCATCGAGCAGCGTACGCAGGGCGGTTGCGCCGCCCTTCCTGACCGCGACGGTCTTGACCACGGGCACGCCGAGCTCGAGGGACAGTTTGTCCACATCCACGTGGATGCCGCGCCGCGCCGCCAGGTCGGTCATGTTGAGCGCCACCACACAGGGCAGGCCGAGGCGTTTCATGGCTAGGACGAGGCGGAGATTGCGCCGCAGGTTGGTGGCGTCGACCACGCAGATCACGCGGTCCGGGCGTTTTTCGCCGCGCGCGCGACCCATCAGCACGTCGACCGTCACCTGCTCGTCGGGCGAACGCGGGTTGAGGCTGTAGGTGCCCGGCAAGTCGAGCACGCGCAGCGCCTTGCCCGCCGTCGTGAGATAGCGGCCTTCCTTGCGTTCGACGGTGACGCCGGCGTAGTTCGCCACCTTCTGCCGGCCACCCGTCAGGACGTTGAACAACGCGGTCTTGCCGCAGTTGGGGTTGCCCACCAGTGCCACCAGCGGCCCGCCGCGATGTACATGAACGACGGCGGATTGCGCGTGGTCGCGGTTGCCCGAATCGTGGCAGGCGCTCATGCAGCCCCCAGCGCGTTATCCAGCAGCGTGACTTCGATGCAGGCGGCCTCGGCGCAGCGCAGGGCGAAGGTGGACGAGCCGACGCGTACCACCAGCGGATCACCGCCCGGCTGCGCGCGCGCCATCAGCATCACTTTCTCGCCGGGGATGAAGCCCAACTCCTGTAGCCAGTTGTGCCATTCCGGCGCGTGCTCAGGCGTGTGGATGCGCTCGATGCGGTAAAGCTGGAAATCGTCCGAGCGGTCAAGGGTGAACATGTCTGAGAATCCCGGAACGGTTCAATGGGCAGCGGTTTTCGGCTCGGTGACGAACCCGATCTGCGCGGTTGAAGATGTTGTAGGCAAGCACGGCTGGGATGGCGACCGCCAGGCCGAGCGCGGTCATGATCAGCGCCTCAACCACCGGTTCATGCGCCAGTTGGCGATGCTCTTGGACACGATGAAGTACCAGGTGATCACCGAGCCGTCCGGGTTGACCAGGACATTCAGCCACACGACGCCTTCCTCGCCGAGTCGCTTCGACAGCGCCGGATAGGGGAGTGCGGCAGCCGCGAAACGCACTGCGTTCCGCAGATCGGCTTTCACGGCAGAAGGGGCGGTCAACGAGGCTGTCATCCCGGATAAATTCAATTCATGAGTGCGGACGAGGGAGGGCATCCCTGACGGGCAGCGAGTTTGCAAGCGCATACCTGCCCTCCCCAATGTTGGGTTACTTCACGACGGTAACATTGATAATAATGATAATAGTTCGCATTATGTAAGTCAATTAATCAGTTTCGACTACTGTCTGCGCTAGCCGTCGATGTCGCGCACCCGTAGCCACCTCGCTACCGCAGGCCGCAGCCGTAGCAGCTCTGGAGCAGCATCCGGTGCTTGGGGTTCGAACACGCCAAGATGCGCCGCGCCTCGTTGCGCGTCAGCAAACTCGGGAATGCGCTGGGCACGCTTCGGTACCACGAACAGCACGTCGAACAACGGCCACTTCAGCACCTGCACATAGAGAGAACGCACCGCGAGATGAATCCGGCACGTCGAAGCGGACAGCGAGCGATCAAGCGCCAGATGCCTGAACCAGGCCTCATGCGGTGCGTGGTGAATGAATCGCCTCGGGAATGAACTGACCCCCAAGAGCTGGACGGATAGCGTTAGCGGCATACTGCCTGTAGTCGATACTTCACTGGGCGCACTACGCCCGTGATGGCAGGTATCTACTGCCGATCAGCAGGTTGGTAAAGGCTGCCAGCCAGTACAGCCGGTGGGTGTTCCGGTCCGGACTGGTTCCTGGTGGAACTGGGAGCGGCAATGATGCTGGCATCCAGGATGCTGCCCTCGCGCAGCATCAGACCGTGCTGCGCCAGATGCTGGTTCACCGCAGCAAACACGACCTGACCCAGGCCATGGCGCTCCAGGAAATGCCGAAAGTTGAGGATGGTGGTCTCATCGGGCAAGGGATCGGACAGGCTCAGCCCGGCGAAGCGGCGCATGGAGGCAATCTCGTACAGGGCATCTTCCATGGCCGGGTCGCTGAGATTGTAAAAGAGCTGCAGACAGTGCACCCGGAGCATGACGGACAAGCGATACGGTGGCCGGCCCTGACGCCCCTGGGGATAGTGGCGTGCGATCTGGGCTTCCAGCGCGGCCCAGGGAATCAGCTGCTCCATCCGCGCCAGAAACACCTCCCGGCGGGTCCGCCGCTTCTTGCTCTAGTACTCGGCTTCGGCAAAACTCAGCTGATCCATGACTCACCTCCACGCTACGCTGGCCAATGACATCATTATCCACTATACGGCGAGTTTTTCAGAGTCTCCCTAACCGAAAAACAATCGGTACTACGGTAATCCTCCCCTTTTTAGGGGTCCGCGCAAGTAGAGGTTATGCCACGAAGGCCAACTTTTGTTGAGGGGTAATACCGCCGATGGCCATGTTCGGGCGTTCGTGGTTGTAGGTCCAGAGCCATCGGGTGGCGAAGTCCTGGACTTGTGCAATGGATCAAACAGATGCTGGTTCAACCAGTCATAGCGCACGGTGCGGTTGTAGCGCTCGACATAGGCGTTCTGTTGCGGCTTGCCGGGCTGGATATGGGTAATGGTAACACCCTGAGCCTTGGCCCAATCGGTGAGCAACTGGCTGATGTATTCGGGACCATTGTCACAGCGGATCACCAAAGGCTTTCCACGCCAGGCAATCAGGTGATCGAGGGCCTCGGTGACGATCTCGGCCTACAATCGTTCTTCGGCATACATCTTCTTCAGTCGCCGGTTCTCGTCCTCCAGTTCCTTGAGCCGCGCCATCAGCGACGCATCCATGCCGCCGTACCGGGCGCGCCACTTGTAAAAGGTCGCATTGCTCATGCCGTGCTCACGGCACAGGGTCGGAACCGGTGTGCCACCCTCCGCCTGCTTCAATATGCCCAGGATCTGGCTGTCAGTGTAGCGGGACTTCTTCATGCACAATCTCCTCAGGTCTTCAGTCTATGAGAAAATTCTACTTACAAAAACCGCTGATTTGTGGGGGGATTACCCCCTAACCTTATGGTTTTCAGAAGGTCTCTGTCATCAAACTGTAACAATCCTTTAGTAGGATGGGGCTACATGAAATCCGATTCAACGTTGTCTGTTCCTCAAAGGAGAAAAAGATGTCCCTAGCTAAGAATTACATTATGCGTGGTCTCTGTGCCGGCGTCATGGCCGTCGGTTTTGCTGGCTTCACGGCCACGGCCCAGGCCGCCCAAATTACCGGTGCGGGTTCCACTTTTGTGTACCCTGTCATTTCCAAGTGGGCCGAGGCCTACAAGGCCAAGACCGGCAATTCTGTCAACTACCAGTCTATCGGCTCTGGGGGCGGTATCGCTCAGATCAAGGCGGGTACTGTGGATTTTGGTGCATCAGACATGCCGCTGGCTCCCCAAGAGCTGGACAAGCAGAAACTGGCGCAATTCCCCGCTGTAATGGGTGGCGTTGTGCCGGTGGTGAACCTGCCTGGCATTAAACCCGGCCAGATTCGCTTTAATGGCAAGGTGTTGGCGGATATTTATCTGGGTAAGATAACCAAGTGGAATGACCCAGCCATCAAGACCCTGAATCCCCGTCTGAACCTGCCCAACTCGCGGATTGTTGTTGTGCATCGTTCCGATGGTTCCGGTACCACCTTCAACTTCGTCAATTATCTTTCCAAGGTCAGCCCCGAGTGGAAGACAAAAGTGGGTGAGGGTACGTCTGTGGCATGGCCAACAGGTGTGGGGGGCAAAGGCAATGAGGGTGTGTCTGCCTACGTGGGTCGGCTAAAGGGGTCCATCGGTTATGTGGAGTACGCTTATGCCCACCAGAACAGGTTGGTATATGGTGCAATGCAGAGTCGCGATGGCACCTGGGTACTGCCCAGCGATGATACTTTCCAGGCCGCTGCGGCGAATGCCGACTGGGCCAAGACCCGGGATTTCTATCTGATCCTGACCAATCAGCCGGGCGCCCAGAGCTGGCCGATTACGGGGACAAGCTGGTTGCTGGTGCGCAAGGACGCCGCCCCTCAGAAGAACAAGTCGGTCATGGACTTCGCCACTTGGTTCCTGAACAATGGCCAGCAGATTGCCAAGCAGCTTGACTATGTACCGATGCCGGCTGCCACGGTCAAGCAGATCATGAATTACAGCAAGGCCGAGCTAAAGATGTAATAATCACCCCCCTTGTAGCCGCATCGGCAAATCTTGGGGTACACTTGCGGGGCCTTTGGACCCCGCTTTTATTTGGATATTTTCGCGCACAGGAGCAAGCGTGCAGACAGTCAGCCGCAGCGATCCACCTCGAGCCGCCATGGGCGACAAGCTCTTCAGGGCGCTTACCAGTACTACGGCATATTTTGTCTTTACACTGCTGATTCTGATTGCCGCATCACTGGTCTGGGGGGGGTGGCAGGCGCTGGACCGCTTTGGCTGGGGCTTTTTGGTCAGCCGCGAATGGGATCCGGTCCAGCAGCAGTTTGGAGCCCTGGTTCCCATCTATGGCACCCTCGTCAGTTCGCTGCTGGCCTTGCTGGTCGCGGTACCGGTCAGTTTCGGCATTGCAATATTCATCACCGAGATGGCGCCACGCTGGCTGCGCCAGCCTATCGGCTCGGCCATCGAGTTGCTGGCGGCTATCCCCAGCATCATCTATGGCATGTGGGGATTGTTCGTATTCGCGCCCTTCTTCGCAGATCACGTGGAGCCGTGGGTGGATGAGCACCTGGGGGCACTGCCGGGCATTGGCTTCCTGTTTCAGGGGCCACCCTTTGGCATTGGCATGCTGACTACGGGCCTGATTCTTGGCATCATGATCATCCCCTTCATCACTGCCATCATGCGCGATGTCTTTCTGGTGGTCCCGCCCATGCTCAAGGAGTCGGCCACAGGGCTTGGCGGCACCACTTGGGAAGTGGTCTGGAATGTGGTGCTGCCCTATACCCGCACGGCTGTTATCGGCGGCATTTTTCTGGGGTTGGGACGGGCACTGGGTGAAACCATGGCGGTGACCTTCGTCATCGGCAATGCCCATGATCTGGATTTTTCGCTGCTGATGCCGGGTAACTCGATTGCCTCGGCGCTGGCCAATGAGTTTGCCGAGGCCGATTCGGAACTTTATCTCTCGGCGCTGATTGCGCTGGGTTTCGTATTATTCGTCATCACCTTCATCGTTCTCGCCCTGGCCAAGCTGCTGCTGATGCGTCTTGACCGGCGGGAAGGTGAACAGAGCTAGGCGGAGTCATGGACTGGTTATATCTTCGCAGGCGGGCGGTCAACGCCTTCAATTTGATGGTTTCCGCACTATCGACAATCTTTGGTCTCTTCTGGCTGGTGTGGATTCTTTGGACCACCATCGACTTTGGCATGGATGCCATCAACTGGCGCCTCGTTAGCGAGATCACGCCGCCGCCCGGCAGTTCCGGAGGGCTTGCCAATGCCTTCGTCGGCAGCCTGATGATGCTTGGACTGGCCCTTGTGATTGGCACGCCCATCGGCATTCTGGCAGGTACCTTCCTCGGCGAGTTCGCCATCAAGAGCCGGATGGGTGGGGTGATCCGCTTTGTCAATGACATCCTGCTCAGCGCGCCATCGATCATCATTGGACTATTCGTGTATGAGATGGTCGTGCGCCCGCTGGGACATTTTTCCGGTTTGGCTGGCGGCTTGGCGCTGGCGGTCATTCTCATCCCGGTGGTCTTGCGCACTACTGATGAAATGCTGCGTCTGGTGCCCGGTACCATGCGCGAGGCGGCGTTGGCCCTGGGGGCGCCTTACTGGAAAGTCATCACCCAGGTGACCTACCGGGCCGCGCTGTCGGGTATCCTGACAGGAATCATTCTGGCCCTGGCCCGTATCAGCGGGGAAACCGCGCCGCTGCTGTTCACGGCCCTGAGTAATCAGTTCTGGAGTACGGACATGCTCGCGCCACTAGCCAATGTGCCGGTGGTCATTTTCCAGTTCGCCATGAGCCCCTATGAAGACTGGCATGCCCTGGCCTGGGCCGGCGCGCTGGTAATGACAATGGTGGTTCTCTTCTTGAGCATCGTTTCCCGCATGATCATCAGCAGAGGTAAGATTTAGCATGGATATGGCTGTGACCGACCCCAAGCTCAGTATCCGGGACCTGAATTTTCACTACGGCAAGTTCCATTCGCTCAAGCACATCAACCTGGATGTCCCACCCGGCAAGGTCACGGCCTTCATCGGGCCATCCGGCTGTGGCAAATCGACCCTGCTGCGGGTCTTCAACCGCATGTATTCCCTTTATCCGGGACAAAAAGCTACTGGCGAAGTGCTGCTGGATGGCCAGAATATTCTGGACCCCAAGCTCGATGCGAACCGCTTGCGTGCACGGGTGGGCATGGTGTTTCAGAAGCCCACACCTTTTCCGATGTCGATCTATGACAATGTGGCCTTTGGCATCAAGCTTTATGAGCGCCTGCGCCGGGCGGAAATGGATGAACGGGTGGAGCAGGCGCTGCGTCAGGCCGCACTCTGGGACGAAGTCAAGGACATCCTCAAGCGCAGCGGCCTGAGTATTTCGGGTGGCCAGCAGCAGCGGCTCTGCATTGCCCGCGCGATTGCCGTGCAACCCGAGATCATCCTGCTCGATGAACCGACCTCCGCACTCGATCCGATTGCGACCCTGCGCATCGAGGAACTGATTGCCGACCTGCGCGAAAAATTCACTATTCTTATAGTGACGCACAACATGCAGCAGGCGGCGCGGGTGTCGGATTACACGGCGTTCATGTATCTGGGAGAACTGGTGGAGTTTGGAGAGACCAATGCGATCTTCACCAATCCGACAAAAAAACAGACGGAAGATTATATCACCGGCCGTTACGGCTAAGGAGGTAATGCCATGCCTGTAAGCGGAAGTGAGCACATTTCTCACCGGTTCGACCAGGAGCTGGCCGAGATCCGCCGTCTGATCCTGGAAATGGGTGGGCTCGTAGAGGAGCAGATCACGTTTGCAGTGAAGGCCCTGACCGACAATGATCTTGATCTGGCCAGCGAGGTCATGGGTCGCGATCACGAGGTCAATGCGCTGGAAGTGCGTATCGACGAGGAGTGCACCACCCTGCTGGCACGGCGCCAGCCCATCGCCAGCGATCTGCGGCTGATCATGGCCGTCATCAAGACCATCACCGATCTCGAGCGCATCGGCGATGAAGCGGAAAAGATCGCGCGTATGACGCTGCACCTGAGTGAGCAGTCCTACAGCCGCATGAATTCTGAAATCATGCGCGATGTGGTGGTCATGGGCGACCTAGCCCGGAACATGGTGCGTGGCGCCCTGGATGCCTTCGCGCGTCTGAGCGTGGCGGATGCGGTGGAGGTGGCAAAACTTGATGATACCCTGGATTCCAGTTTCCGTGCGGCGATGCGTCATCTGGTGACCTACATGATGGAGGACCCCCGCACCATCAGTCTCGCCATCGACATGCTGTTCGTGGTCAAGGCCCTGGAGCGCATCGGGGATCACGCCAAGAACATGTCCGAGTATGTGATCTATCTGGTCAAGGGCAAGGACGTCCGGCACGTCACGCTCGACCGCCTGACCCATGAGGCCCTGGACGAGGACTGACCATGCCAGCTCAGTCCCCGCTGAACCTGGCTGCGGTGGATCTCGGTTCCAATTCCTTTCACATGGTCCTCGCGGTGGAGACACCCGAGGGCTTCAAACTGCTGGACCGCCTCCGTGAGGGGGTGCGCCTGGCGGAAGGGATCACCGCCGAAGGCGGCCTGCGTGCGGAGGTGGAGGCACGGGCACTGGCCTGCCTTGGCCGTTTTGGCCAGCGTTTGCGCGGCCTGAACCGGGAGCGCGTGCGTGTGGTTGGTACCAATACGCTTCGGGTCGCTGGCCAGGCCCGCGATTTCCTGGCGGCCGCGGAAAAGGCACTGGGTTTTCCCATCGAGATCATCAGCGGTCGTGAGGAAGGTCGCCTGATCTATCTGGGCGTGGCGCACAGTCTGGGTCTGAAGCCTGATGCAAAGCGTCTGGTGGTGGATATCGGCGGTGGCAGTACCGAGGTCATGGTCGGTCAGGGATCCCTGCCGCTTGAGGTGGAAAGCTTTCATCTCGGCTGCGTCAGTTCCAGCCGTCAGTTCTTTCCTGATGCGCAGATCAGTCCGAGTTCCCTGCAGGCCCTGGAGGATCAGGTCAGGGTAACTGTCGAGCCGTTTCTGCCACAGCTGCGTTCCCCAGGCTGGGACGAGGCCGTTGGCGCCTCGGGTACGGTGCGCGCCATCCAGCGCGTACTGGAAGCCAATGACTTCGGGCCAGTCATTACCCGACCTGGCATGGACTGGCTGCGGGCACGGCTGCTGGCGCTCAAACGTTTTGAACGTTTTGCGGATCTCAAGGGACTCAAACCTGATCGCATTCCGGTGCTTGCCGGTGGATTCGCCATTCTCAATGCTCTGATGTCACTGCTGGCGCTGCATGACATGGCTGCTGCCGACGGCGCCTTGCGGGAAGGTGTCCTGCTCGACCTGATCGGACGCATTCATCATGAAGATGCCCGCGAAAGCAGTATCCGCCAGTTGCAGACACGATTTCGGGCCAATGCCTCGCGGGCTGAAACGGTGATCCGGACTGCCCGGGGTTTCTTCGAGGATGTCCAGGCGGCCTGGAAGCTCAAGGGCAATCACTGGGACTGGCTACGCTGGGCCATCATGACCCATGACATCGGCCTGGACATTGCGCATTCCGGTTATCATCGCCATGGTGAATACATCCTGCGCCATGCCGATCTGCCCGGCTTCTCGAAACGCGAGCAGGACATCCTGGCGCGACTGGTCCGTCTGCAACGCAAGCTGATGCCCGCCCTCGACGGTGAAGCCTTTGCCGGACTGCCCGCGCCAGAGGCCCTGACCTTGCAACGCCTGGCCGTGCTCCTGCGTTTGAGCCTCCTGTTTCATCGCGGCCAGCTCGCCTTGCCCGCGCAGGCACGGCTTCTGGCAAAGGGCAAACGCCAGATCCTGCTGATCCTTCCAGAAAACTGGCTGGTGCATCTGCCCCTGCTGGAAGCCGATCTGGCCGAGGAAAGGACCCTGCTGCATCCGCATTTTCAGTTACGCTGGCAGGCGAGTGTCAGCCCGGACGAACTTTCGTCATAAAACTGTCTTCCTCATGCGCTACAATCCGGAGGCGGGGTGCCCAGCGTTCTTCATCTCACCATCGGCCGATGGCGGCCAAGGTCTGGTGGCGGTATGTCTAGGAAAGCGGGCCTGCAAAGCAGGGAAACATCAGAAACATGAGGGCCGGCCGGGTTCTTTCCGGTGGTGATCAAGGTCGGGCGCCATTTCGCGTCTGCCGAAAAACCATAATATCTGCCAGAGGGGGGTAATGCATGCGCTTGACCCTGGTCACCGAGACTTTTCCACCTGAGGTCAATGGGGTGGCCATGACACTGGGACGCTGGCTCGCTGCCTTCGAGGCGCGTGGGCATGAGGTCCAGGTGATCCGTCCACGTCAGCCTGGTGAGGTGGCGGCCCCGGATCGCGTCAGTGGCTGGTCCCTGCCGTTCTATCAGGAAGTCCGCATCGGCTACGCCAGGGCTGGCCAGATCCAAAAGATCCTGCTGGATTCCGCCACCGATCTGGTCCATGTCGCCACCGAGGGCCCGCTGGGCTGGGCGGCCCTGCGCGCGGCGCGCAATCTCGGCCTGCCGGTGGCGAGCAGCTTTCACACCAATTTCGATTACTATGCCGGGCATTATCATCTGGGCCTTTTCGAAAAACTGGCCCGGGCCTATCTGCGCCAGTTCCATAATCGCTGTGCCGTGACCCTGGTGCCCAGCGAGGGTACCCGCCAGCGCCTGCGCGAACAGGGTTTCGAGCGGGTAGAGATCTGGTCGCGCGGTGTGGATGCCGATCTTTTCAGTCCGGACAAGCGCAATGAGATCTTGCGCCAGTCGCTCGGGCTGGCGGAGGACGATCTGCTTCTGCTGTATGTCGGTCGCCTGGCGCAGGAGAAAAACCTGCCGGTTTTGGTCGAGGCCTTTGCGCGTTTCCGGCTGCAGTTCGAGGCCACCGGGCGCAAGGTGCGCCTGGCCCTGGTGGGCGGGGGACCGCTGGAAGGCAGCCTGCGTCAGCAACAGCCTGCCGGAATCTACCTGGCGGGTGTGCAAAGGGGTGAGGATCTGGCCCGCTGGTATGCCAGTGCCGATCTTTTCGCCTTTCCTTCCTGCAGTGAAACCTTCGGCAACGTCGTCCTGGAGGCCCAGGCAAGTGGCCTGCCGGTAGTGGCCTACAACTGTCCGGGCGTCAATGAGCGGGTCCGTCCTGGCGAGGATGGCCTGCTGGTGCCGGCAGAAAGCGACTTCGCCCAGCCGCTCGCCTTTCTGGCCCAATCCGGGGAGATGCGCCAGAGAATGGGGCGGATGGCCAGGCAACGCGCCGCCGAACAAGGGTGGGACAGGATCTTCGATGCGCTGGAGCGGCGCTACATCCAGCTTTTCAATACCCAGCCGGCACAGCTGGCTCCTGCACGGGGCATGACGAAATGAGCGTCCTGAGTGAAACGCTTGCCGCCCAGGAATGCCGCCTGCTGCGCTGGCTCAATCAGTGCCTGGACCGTGATCTCTTTTGCAATACCATGATCTTCGCCAGCCGGGTGGGTGATGGCGTGGCCTGGTACACCCTGGTGATCTTTGTCCTGTGGTGGCAGGGCATCAATGGCTGGCGTGGCATTCTGGCGGCAGCCATTGCGACAGGGTTGTGCATTGGTCTGTTCAAATACATGAAGCATCGCACCTCAAGGCCCCGGCCCTTCGAAGTAATGAAGGATCTGCGCACGGCGCTGGCGCCACTGGACGAGTGGTCATTTCCCTCGGGCCACGCCATGAATGCCTTCAGTGCGGCGGTGGTGGTGCAGATGTATTTCCCGGCGCTTGGTCTGGTGATCTGGCCGCTGGCCGTTCTGGTGGCGATCTCTCGGGTGGCGCTCGGCCTGCATTACCCCACCGACGTGCTTGCCGGTGCCGTGCTGGGGGCGCTGATTGCCTGGAGCAGCAGTGTAGCCGTGCTCTACTTGTTTCCTTACTGATGTCGCTTTCCCGGTGTAAACTGGCGTTTTTCCGAAAAACCGGGAGCCTCTCATGAAAGCTGGCCTCTGGGGTCTGGCAGCCCTGTTGTCCTATCTCGTCCTGCTTGGACTGAATCTCGCCCTGGGTGCATACCTGCCTTCAGCCTGGCCGCGCATGTTCGAATACATGCTGCTGTCCGTGGCCACCTTGGGTTTCCTGGCGCGCTGGCGCCCTGATGTCGGGCCCTATGTCTGGCGTCCGGTGATGCTGCTGCTGGGGTCCGCGCTGGCGGCCGCCGAAGTGGCGGCCTGGTCGCGCAAGCTTGGGCTCGAGTTCGTGATCGATGAATGGATGGCAGGCCTGATCGGCGTGGCCATCATCTCCATCCTTGCCCGCCTGTTGCCAGCGGGTCTGCGTCTGGCCTGGCTCGGTCAGGCCGGCAAGGGGCGGGAATCAGTCGGGGGAAAACGCTGATGGAACTGATCTTCATGCGTCATGGCAAGGCCGAGGACCACGCGTTGCGGCCCTCGGATTTCGAGCGGGAACTGACCGAGGAAGGCAGAAGCCGCACGCTGACTGTCGCCGCCGGCCTGCAACAGTGCCTCGGGGAACAGAAACCGCGAATCTGGTGCAGCCCCTTGGTGCGTACCCGCCAGACCGCGGAGATTGTCGCCGGCGTGCTGGGCGGGCTGGAAATCGAATTGAACGAGGATATCCCTGACGGGCACTTGCACCGGCTGGCGCGTGGCTGGTCAGCCCTGAATGAGGATGAAAGCCTGCTGATCGTGGGTCACGAGCCGCATCTGAGTCGCTGGATCGCGCACTTGAGCGGGGTGGTGTTGCCGATGAAGCCGGCCTGTGTGGCGGGCCTGATCGTTCATCCCGACAAGCCCACGCAGGGCAAGCTGCGCTGGTTCGCGCATCCCGATGTGCTCGGCCGGGTCGGCACTTCAACCCAGATGGCGTGACAGGGCCCAGGCGACGTGTTCGCGCACCAGGGGCGAAGGGTGCTCGGCGCGCGCCTGCAGTGCCTCGATAATCAGGGGCGAACTCGGCGCATTGCCAAGCCCGATGGCGAGATTGCGCAGCCAGCGCTCATGGCCGATGCGGTGGATGGCGCTGCCGGCCAGCTTCTGGTGGAACTCCTCCTCGGTCCATAGAAAAAGCTCCCGCAGGCTGGCCTTGTCGAGCCCGTGGCGCACAGCAAAATCCATTTCCGCGCTGTCCTGGGCGAACTTGTTCCAGGGACAGACGAGCTGGCAGTCGTCGCAGCCGTAGATGCGGTTGCCGATCAATGGCCGCAATGCCTCGGGAATGCTGCCCTTGTGCTCGATGGTGAGATAGGAGATGCAGCGCCGGGCATCGAGTTCATAGGGCGCGACGATGGCCTGGGTGGGGCAGATGTCGATGCAGCGCTGACAGCTGCCGCAGTAACTGCCGCCAGGCGGGTCGATGGGCAGGGGCAGATCGGTGAAGAGCTCGCCGAGAAAGAACCAGGAGCCGCTCTCGCGGTTGAGCAGTAAAGTGTGCTTGCCGCGCCAGCCGAGTCCCGCCTTCTGGGCCAGTTCGACCTCCATGACCGGGGCACTGTCGGTGAAGGCCCGGTAGCTGAAGGGTCCGACGGCTATCTGGATGCGATTGGCAAGCTGCTGTAGGCGCTTTCTGAGCACCTTGTGATAATCGCGGCCCAGGGCATAGCGGGCGATATGAGCGGTTTCGGGCTCATCGAGCACCGCCCAACTATCCCGGGCCTGCGGCGGGCGGTAGTTCATGCGCACGCTGATGATGCGCAGGGTGCCCGGATGCAGTTCGGCCGGACGGGCGCGCAGGCTGGCATGGCGGGCCATGAAGTCCATGTCGCCATGATAGCCCTTGCCGAGCCAGTCGAGCAGGCGCGCCTCGGCCTCTCCAAGCTCGGTGTCGCTGATGGCCACGCCCTGAAAGCCGAGTTCCTGGCCCCAGGCCTTGATCTGGCGGGCCAGCATATTCATATCCGGCATCTCGCCCGCTGCGCTGAAATCCTTCATCCGCCCATGATACTCGCTTGCGCCCTCGAGCGCGCAAGCTAGCCAGTCTTCATCCGCACCTCGGCGCCGAGATGTTCGGACAGGCCCTCGGCACCCCAGCGCATGATCAGGTCATGGTTCCAGCGAATGAGCGGGCTGGCGACGGGTGAGATCAGATTCATCCATAGTCTGGTCGTATCCACCTGCCAGGAATAGCGTATTTCGGTGATGTTGCCATCGCGCAGAAACTCCCAGACACCCACGCCCCTGACGTCACCATCGACGCACGCTTCGATCAGATTCAGCAGCTCAATGCGGGTGGTCTCGGCGTCAAATTCGATGGTATAGGGCAGCCTGCCTTTCCAGCGATAGCGGATGATTCCACCGAGCTCGTCCTGCCCGGGGGGCTTCAGGGGCTGGGCGCTTTCCACGCCTTTCCACCACTCGGGCCATTGGTGGGTTGCATGGATAGCGTCCCAGACCGCTTCCAGCGGGGCCAGGGTGCGCCAGATGGTGAGAAAATCATAGTGGGCCATGGACTCGGAACATTTGGGGCCGCGACACCCTGGGCAGGGGCGCGGCAGTCGGAATGGCCTTAGTGTCCGCGAAGCCGGGAGCTGACGCCATCGGGCGTGGGCAGGATTGGCGACGAGGAATGCCTCAGGGCAGGATGTGCGCGTCTTCCTCGCCGGCGAGCACTGCCTTGCAGCGCACCAGGAGCTGGTCTTCAAGACCGGCGTTTTCGGGGCGCTTGAGCAGGCTGTCCCAAACCGGATAGAGCTGGTTTTCCTTGCGCGCCTCGTGCTTGGCCAGCGAGCCTGAGAGTAGAGCGAAAAAGGGCGTCACCTCCCAGGCCTCCGGCAGGACATCCTCATCGAAACTCGCCTCGATGGCGATCCATTCTTCCAGCAGTTTGGGATATTCGGCGCGCAGGGCCGCGAGCGCGGCACGGATACGCGGATCCCCGGGCAGCGGGATGGCGTCGGGCAGGAATTTCGATTCCAGATAGTGGAAGCGCCGATAACCCACGCCATATTCCCGCACGAAAGGCGGCGCGAGCGCCACATTGCCGGCATTGCAGGCGTGCATGGCATTGGCGAAGGCGCGATCATTGCTTTCCTGGGCTTGGCGCAGGGTATCGATGAGCGACAGGCTTTCCACGTCATCCCGGTGCCTGACCCGGATCAGCCAGCCTTCCTCGCTGACGCTGACGATTTCCCAGAGCATGCGGTGGCGCAGTTGCAGGGCCGTGCTTTCCAGGGAAATGGTGGGATCCTCGCGGGTCAGGAGCTCCAGCGATTGCCCGGGCGACAGGTCTTCCAGTAGATAGTAGATGCTGCTTTGCGCCTTGGCAGGCTCCTTGCGCAGGTCATGCCGGCCCAGAAATTCTGCCATCTCGTTCTCTCCTTCATTCCTGCATGTGCATGCCGTTTCCGGCTAGAGCGCAGCCAGCCAGTAGCGCGAGGCCTTTTTGAAGCGTTTCCAGTCCTTCTTCAGGGTCTTGGGCAGCAGGGTGCTTTCGCGTGCTTCCCAGCCGAGCAAAAGCCCCATGCCCTCGTGCGCTGCCCGGCTGGCGCGTGGCCCGAGCAATTCCCGCAGATAGATTGCCGAGGTCCGGGTGTCCTGCCGCTGTCCGAGGCTGTCCTGCAGGCGCTTCAGGGCCTTGTGCAGGTCGCCGCTTTCTTCGCCGGGCAGCAAGGGATGCAGAACCTCCAGGGCATAGCGCAGCTTCTTGACGCGGATGCGCAGCTTGTGGCTGCGTCCGGATTCGAGTTCCTCGATGGCTTTGCCCTTGCGCCGTAGGGACTCGATCCAGCCGGTCAGGCGTTCAACACTGTAGCTGGAGAGGTCGCGGTCGATCTCCGCGGACCAGTGGCCCTCCAGCAGCCATATCCAGAGTCTCAGGGCGGTGGCCGTATGGGCGCCGCTGCCAAGCTGCTTGCAGATCCGCGACTGCAGTTGCACCCGCCGTTGCTTCAGCACCGTTTCCAGGGGCGGCGGATCGAACGGTAAGGCACCGGATTCGAGGATTCTCGCCCAGGTACTGATCAGCACATCGGTTTCACGCAGGTTGCCGAGCTCGTTGCCCCAGTTTCTCAGGGCTTCCTGCTGGCCGGTATAGCTGGCATCCGCCACCAGTGGCCTGGCAAAACCGAGCAGGGCACGCAAGCGGCGCAGGCTGACCCGCAGCCGGTGCAGGGTTTCAGGCTCATCCGGGTCCTTGAGAAAGGCCGCCTGGGCGGAGAGCACGGCAAACAGCCCCTGCAGCAGGACGCGGCTGAAGGATGCGCCCACGGTCTCGCCGGGTGGCACGTTAACCGGCGGTGGCGGCGAGGCCTCGTCCGGAGTCAGCCCCGCGAGGATCAGGCCGCGATGCAGCTTGCTGCGCTCTTCCAGGAGCAGGGGAAAGTCCTCGGCCAGCCTTGCCGCCAGTTGCAGGACACCCAGGGTCTGGCCGGCCTTGAGTTCGAGTTCCAGCTCGAGGATCGGTGCTTCCAGGGTTCCGGCGCGAATCTCGCCACGATCGGCGGCAAACTCGACCTCGCTGCCGTCGGGCAGCTTCAGATCCAGAAGATGCCGCTCGAAGCGGGTGCTGACCACCGGTACCAGCATCTGGTCGCCGATCGCCTCGATGAGCGCTGCATGAATTTCTGTATCGGCAAAGACGCTGATGTCCGGTTCGATGCTGCTTACCACGGCATTCCATTCCGGGCGCTGATGCAGGCCGCCAAGCGTGGCGCTGTCGGCCTTGACCGTGGCAATGAGCTGCGCGTCCTCGCGACGAACGCGATACCCGATACGGGCCTGCTGCAGCCGGTGGTCGGGCGTGTCGAAATAGATCGCCTCCATGTCCACCCGCCTGGGGGGCTGGCCGCCGGCATATTCCTGCAGGAGGGGCGCATTGAGCACGCCAGACCAGGCGCGCGCGTTGGCAACGGTCAGTTTCAGCTCGGTTTCCATGAAGGCTTCCCTTGTGTTTTCAAGATGTTTTCAGGGGGCGGACTGGGCCGCCTCCAGCACCATGCGGTCGAAGTCCTCGGCGCGCATCAGGTCTTTTTCCACGACGATGTCCCGCACCGGTCGGCCACTCTGCTGCGAGGTCTTGGCGATCTCTGCGGCCTGGGCATAGCCGATGGCGCGATTGAGCAGGGTGGCCAGACCGACGCTGTCATGCGCATAGGCGCGGCAACGTTCGCGATCGACGCTCAGGCCGATGAGCCCTTTTTGCGTGGCGGCCTCGATGGCATTGCCGAGCCAGTCCATGGCATCGAAAAGGGCCGAGCCCATGGCCGGCATCATCACATTGAGCTCCATCTGCCCGGCCCCCGCCATCTGCGTGGCAGCGTGATCCTGTCCGAGCACCTGATAGGCCACCTGGTTGAGCATCTCGAACATCACCGGATTGACCTTGCCGGGCATGATGCTGGAACCCGGCTGCACGGCTGGCAGGGTGATCTCGGCCAGTCCCGTGCGCGGCCCCGAGGCGAGCAGGCGCATGTCATTGCTGATGCGGGTGACCTCGATGGTCAGGGTGCGCAGCATGCCGGAAAAGGCGGCGATGTCGCTCATGCTCTGCATCTGGGCGATGATGTTGCCGGCCGGTTCGATGGGTTCGCCGGTCAGCTCGGCGAGCGCCTTGGCTGCGCGCTGTCTGTAACCCGGCGCGGTGTTGAGCCCGGTGCCAACCGCCGATCCGCCCAGCCCGGTCTGGCAAAGATAGGGCTTTTGCGCGGCGAGCATGGCGGCGACCCGGCGCAGGGTCCAGGCGTAAGCGCCAAACTCCGCGCCTAGCGTGGTCGGCACGGCGTCCTGCAGATGGGTGCGGCCACTCTTGACCGTGTCCCTTTCCTGTTCGGCGAGATCTGAAAAGGCCTGGGCCATGCCTTCGACCGCAGCCAGCAGGCGCGGCAGTTTGGCCAGCAGGGTCAGGCGGATGGCGGTGGGGATGACGTCATTGGTGCTCTGGCCCATGTTGACGTGATCATTGGGATTGACCGGGTCGTAGTGGCCGCGCCGGCCGCCGAGACTAACATTGGCGAGATTGGCGATGACCTCGTTGGCATTCATGTTGTGGCTGGTGCCGGCGCCGGCCTGGAATCGATCCACCACGAACTGGTCCTGGTGCTCGCCGGCAAGGATGCGCTCGCAGGCGGCGCGAATGGCGGTGTAAGGCCTCTCGTCGAGCCAGCCGGCGGCGTGGTTGGCGATGGCTGCCGCGAGCTTGATGCGCACCGTGGCGATGATGAAGTCCGCGTCCGGACGGCGACCGGAGATCGGGAAATTGGCCACCGCGCGCGCGGTCTGGACGCCATACCAGGCGTCTTTGGGCACCCATAGGGTACCGAGGCTGTCACGTTCTTCGCGAACGGCGCTGTCATCCATCATGAGGCAGGTTTCCTGTCAATTTTTCGAGTAATTCCGCCTGCGCCGCGCGGCAGGGCTCGTCGGGCCCGGGCTGGCGCATGATGTAGCTGCCTTCGGGCTGCATGTCCCAGGCGCTGCAGTTGTCATCGAGATAGGTCTGCAGGGTTTCCTGAAAGACGCGTTTGGCCAGCTCACGGTGCGTGATCGGGAAGGCGATTTCCACGCGCCGGAAGAAGTTGCGGTTGGACCAGTCCGCGCTGGATACCCAGAGTTTCGGATCTTCACCGTTGCCGAAATAAAACACCCGGCTGTGTTCGAGAAAGCGGCCCAGCACCGACATGACCCGGATATTGTCCGAAACGCCCGGCAATCCGGGTCGCAGGACGCACACACCGCGCACGATCAGATCGATCTGCACGCCGGCCTGCGAGGCCTCATAGAGCTGGCGGATGATGGCCGGCTCGACCAGCGCGTTCATGCGGGCGATGATGCGCCCCGGCTGCCCGGCGCGGGCCAGGGCCGTTTCATGGCGGATGGCCGCAAGAATGGCATCATGCAGCTGAAAGGGCGCCTGCAGCAGCTTGCGCAGTTTCGGTACGCTGCCGACCCCGGTCAGGTGCATGAAAAGATCATTCATGTCCTGGGTGATCTCGGGGTCGGCGGTCAGCATCCCGATATCGGTGTAAAGTCTGGCAGTGCGCGGGTGGTAGTTGCCGGAACCGAGATGGCCGTAAAGCCGGATGCCGGATTTCTCGCGGCGCACCACCAGGGCCATCTTGGCATGGGTCTTGTAGCCGACGATGCCATACACCACCTGCGCGCCGACCCGCTCCAGACGCTCGGCGAGCTGGATGTTGTTCGCCTCGTCAAAGCGAGCCTTGAGTTCGACCACCACGGTCACCTGCTTGCCGGCACTGGCGGCCTGGATCAGGGCATCGACGATGGGTGAGTCCGGCGTGGTGCGATAGAGCGTCTGCTTGATGGCCAGGACATTGGGATCGCGCGCGGCCGTGCTCAGGAAGTCCACCACCGGCGTGAAGCTCTGATAGGGGTGATGCAACAGGACCGGCCGGCGGCGCAACTGGGCGAAGAGGCTGCCCGGACGGTGCCCCGGCTTGGCCTGGTCCGGGGTGAAGGGCGGATAGAGCAGGTCTGGACGGTTGGCGAGGTCCGCCACCGCCATCAGCCGGGCCAGGTTCACCGGGCCGGCTACCTGGAACAGATCCGTGCGGTCGAGCTTGAAGTGGCGCAGCAGGAATTCCACCACTTCCCCGGGGCAGGTGTCGGCCACCTCCAGTCTCACCTCCTCGCCGAACTGGCGCCGCGGCAGCTCGCCGGCCAGGGCTGCCAGCAGGTTATCCACCTCTTCCTCATCGACGAAGAGCTCGCTGTTGCGGGTGACCCGAAATTGATGAAAGCCGGTGACGGTCAGCCCTGGAAACAGCCGGTCGACATTGTCGTGGATGACCGAGGACAGGAACACGAAGTTGATGCCACGCCCGCACTTGGGTGGCATTTTGATGATGCGCGGCAGCACGCGCGCGGCCTGGACGATGGCGAAGGGGCTGCTGCGGCCATAGGCGTCCATGCCTTCCAGCGTCACCGCGAAATTCAGGCCCTTGTTCTGGACCTTGGGAAAGGGGTGGGCCGGATCCAGGCTCATGGGCGAGAGCACCGGCAGTACCTCGCGCTCGAAATAATCCCGCACCCATGATCGCTGGGTCTTGGTCCAGCGCGAGCGCCGCAGGAAGCGGATGCCCTCGCGGGCCAGGGCCGGCAGCAGGCACTCATTCAGGCAGCGATACTGGTCGGCAATCAGGCGGTGGGCCTCGGCGGCCACCATTTCAAGCTGGGTTTCCGGGAGCATGCCATCAGGCCCGGTCTGGGTGGAGCCAAAGGCGATCTGCTGGATCAGGCCTGCGACGCGCACCTCGAAGAATTCATCGAGATTGTTCGAAAGAATGGCAAGGAACTTCAGCCGCTCCAGCAATGGCACCCGTTCATCCTGGGCCAGCGCCAGCACTCGCCGGTTGAACTGGAGTAGACTCAGCTCCCGGTTGAAGTATAGGCTAGGGTGATCTAGAGGCAGGGAAGATTGCGGCCTGGGATCCATCGCTTCAACGTTTTGCATGGTTGGACGTTATCTGTCGGGAAGCGGCGCAAAGTTTGCTTTTCAAGCATAGCACAGGGACCAGAAAGAGTATATTCAAGGAGACTCGCATGTATCGCATTTTATCAATGGGAGCGCTATCGGGCGTTCTCCTGCTGGGCAGCGGCATTGCCCAGGCCAAGCTGGCGGGGGACCCGGTGGCCGGACAGAAGATCTATCAGGCCAACTGCCTGAGCTGTCATGGCTCGGAAGTCTTCACAAGGGCGGATAGGCGCGCCAAGAATCAGCGCGATATCCTCGTCTTCGTCCAGCAGAATTGCAACCGGGCCGTCAAGAAACCGCTTAACATGAAGGATCTAGAGAATGTCGCGACTTTCCTCAACAACAAATATTACAAGTTCCCCAACTAAGAAAGGCCTGTCCCTGCGTGGTCTGGGGCTTGCAGGCGCCTTGCTGTTCTTTGCTGGCGCCGCCCAGGCGCAGCAGGCACCTGACTTCAAGCTGCCCAGCGTCAGCGGCAAGGAGTTGCAGCTTTCGGATTATCGCGGCAAACCGGTGATCCTCAACTTCTGGGCGACCTGGTGTCCGCCCTGCCGCAAGGAGATCCCGGACCTGACCGCTTTCCAGACGAAGTACGGCGACCAGGCCACGGTGATCGGCGTGGCGCTGGATGATCCCGGCGAGGTCAAGGAGTTCGTGCGGATGTTCGAGGTGAACTACCCGGTGGCCTACGGCAACCAGGTGGTCTCGCGTAAATACGGCAAGGTACGCGGGCTGCCCACCACCTTCTTCATCGATGCCAAGGGCCGGATCGTGGGCGATCAGATCGGCATCGTCACCCCGGCCCAGCTCGAACAGTTTGTGCAGAAAGGCACAGTGGCGCGTCGCTAGCTGGTCCACGCGGACCAGGTTTTCCTGTCCCCATCAGCCCGCCCCCTCAGGGAGGCGGGCTTTTTCGTGACTGGCCACTGGCATGCAATCTGCTATGTTAAATAAAAAACCTGGAGGGGTCCGTCATGCGTCAGCACGTTCCTACGTTTCTATCCGGTCGCGCCCTGCTGTCTTTCGCATTTCTGGGTATGTTTCTCGCCAGTAATGCCATTGAGGCAGAGACTCAGGTTCCACGCAGCCCGGAAAGGTATTTCTTTCAGCAGGGTTTTGGGGATTACCAGGAAGAGCTTGCCACGGCGCTCAAGGAGGGCCGGAAAGGCGTACTCATCATGTTCGTGCAGGATGAGTGTCCCTTCTGCGCGAAGATGGAGGCGCGGGTGTTGAACCAGCCTGCCGTGCAGGACTATTTCCGCAAGAACTTCCGGATCTTTCAGGTGGATATCTATGCCAGCCAGGACGTAACGGACTTCAGCGGCCGGGAACTGCCGCAACGCAAGTTCGCGCTGAACTATCGGGCGCGCCTCACGCCCACCTTTGTTTTCATAGGTCCGGACGGACAGGAACTGACCCGCTTCGTGGGCTTCGCCGATGAGGACACCTTTCTGAAGCTCGGGCAGTTCGTCGCCAGCGGTGCCTACAAAGAGACCAACTTCATGCAGTACAAGCGCGCTCAGGGCCAGAAATCCTGAGATGCGCAGGAAGCTGCTGCACCAGTCCCTGGCCCTTCTTTGCCTGCTTGCCCCGCTGCCTGACGCCTTCGCGGCCGGGCTGCCCGAGCCCCTGACCCTGGAAGTCTGTCTGGCCCTGGCGGACCAGCAGGCCCCAATGCTGGCAGCCGCCGAGTCACGGGTGGCCGCGAGCCGGGCCGAGCAGGATCTGGCGCGCAGCGCCCTGCTGCCCGAGTTAAGACTGCAGGGCCAGCTTGCCTATACCAAACCCACCGCACCCTCAGTCAACGAAACCGGCGACTGGACTGCCGACAACCGGGCGGGACTGGTGCTGCGCCAGTCGCTGATCGACTTTGGCCGGCGCGGCAGCCTGCTGGCCGCGGCACGGGCCCGGCGCTCCGCCAGCGAACTGGCCCTGACCGATCTGCGCAACCAGCAGCGCATCGAGATCATGGCCCGCTACTTCGAGGTGCTGCTGGCGGACCGGCGCAATGAGGTGGCCAATGAGGCCATGGCAGTGGCCTTCGTGCGCTTCCGCGATGGCGGGGACCGCAAGGAAGTGGGCGACATCTCGGAGCTTGAGCTGGCGCGGCTGGAGGATGTTTTCCGCACCCTGCGCAGCCGCTATGTCGAGACCCAGCAGGCCCAGCGCGAAAGCCGCCTGCGCCTGGCCACCGCCCTGGGGGTCGAGGATGCCATCCCGTCCGAGCTGGTGCCGCCCGCCGACTTGCCTGCGGGCGTCAGTACGGAGGAATTCGAGTCCCTCTTCAAGCAGGCCCTGGCCGGCAATCCCGCCCTGCGGGCCCTGGGTGCCAGCCTGAAGGCGCGGGAGAGCGAGTTTCAGGCCAGCCGGCGCAATATCCTGCCCAGTATCGGTGCCGAGGCCCAGACCAACTATTACAGCCGGGAGCTGGCCACGCGCGAGCGCTGGTTCGTCGGGCTGAAGCTGGACTGGCCGCTCTATGAAGGCGGCGCGCAGGGGGCTGCACGCAGTCGGGCCCTGGCACGCCTGAACGAAGGCCGGGCGGAGCTGGCCGACCGGCGCCTGCGCCTGCGCGAGGCCTTGATGAATGTGCTGAGCGACATGGAAACCCTGCGCGAGCGCCAGAAGGCAGCGGAGGCCCGCCTGAAATATCGCAACAAGGCCCTGGACCTGGGGCGGTCGCTCTACGAGCTGGAGCTGAAATCGGATCTGGGCAATGCCATGGTGGACTTCACCGATGCCGAACTCTTTCAGGCCGAGGTGCGTTATGCCATGGCCCTGAACGCCGCCCGCCTGCAGGCCCTGCTCGGGCAGCCCGTCCATTTCCCCGCGCAGGACAGCAAAGCCGTCAAGGAGACTTCCAATGCGCAACGCCCTTAATCCTGTCCTGGTCTGTCTGTGCCTGGCCTGCGCCATGCCTGCGACATCTGCCCTGGCCGCCGAAGTCAATGGTGTGCTCAGCGTCAACCGGGCCGCGACGATCTCGACCCAGCTCTCGGGTGAGCTCGTCGAGGTGCGGGTCCGCGGCGGACAACTGGTGCGGCCTGCCGAGACCCTGGCCCGGCTGGATGCGCGCCTGGCCAGCGCCAATGTGCAGGCGGCCCGGGCCCGGGCCGGGGATCTCGGCCATCAGCTGGAACGTACCAAGACGCTCTATGAGCGCGGCGTCATTGCCGATCGCGATCTGGAGATCGCCCAGCGTGATTTCGATCTGGCCGATGCCGAGCTGCAACGGCTGCAGGCGCAACTGGATCTGACCGAGATCCGCGCGCCCTTTTCCGGGCGTATCCTGCGCCGCTATGTGAATCCTGGTGAAACGGTGGTGTCCAGCCTCAAGGCGGCCAGGCTGTTTTCCCTGATACCAGACGGAAACAGCCTGGGGTTCAGCGTCGAAGTGCCCCGCCAGCCAGACATGCGCATCGGTGAGCAGCTCCCGGTGCGGGTCGCTGGCCGCCAGCGGACCGGCGTACTGACCCAGGTCCAGCCGCTTCCCGGCCCGGATCGACGCCAGTTGCTGGTGTTGCAGGTCGATAACCGGGATGGTCGCCTGCGTGCGGGTGACAAGGCAGTGCTGGTCCTGCCGGACCAGAAGCCGGCAGGCGAGACGGGAAATTCAAAGACAGCGGCCGAGCAGGCGGCTGATGAATGAGCGGTAACAGCCGCGGCTTCAGACGTGTGCTTCGGCGGCCTCGACGGTGTTCTGCAGCAGGGTGGCCACCGTCATCGGTCCGACACCGCCCGGCACGGGCGTGATCCAGCCGGCGCGCTCAGTGGCGGGGGCAAACTCGACATCACCTGTCAGCCTGCCATCCTGGGTACGATTGATGCCGACATCGATGACCACGCTGCCGGGCTTGATCCAGCGACCCTTGATCAGGTCAGGCTTGCCGGCGGCTGCAACCAGGATGTCCGCCCGGCCAACATGTTCGGCCAGATCCGGGGTGAAGCGGTGGGTCACGGTGACGGTCGCGCCGGCCAGCAACAATTCCAGGGCCATGGGCCGGCCAACGATGTTGGAGGCGCCGACGACCACCGCGTGGCGGCCCTTGGGGGATACACCGATCTGCGCCAGCAGGTGCATGATACCCTTTGGGGTGCAGGGCCGCAGGGCCGGCAGGCGCACGGCCAGACGTCCGACATTGTAAGGGTGAAAACCATCCACGTCCTTGTCCACCCGGATGCTCTCGATCACGGTTTCGGCATTGATGTGGGCGGGCAGGGGTAATTGCACCAGGATGCCATCCACCCGCGCATCCTGATTCAGGGCCTCGATGAGCGCCAGTAGCTCGGTCTGGCTGGTGGTGTCGGGCAGGTCATGTGAAAACGAGACAATGTTTGCCTTCTCGCAGCTCTCACGCTTGCTGCGCACATAGACCTCGGAAGCCGGATTGTTGCCGACCAGTATGACCGCAAGCCCCGGCGCGCGACCGTGCGCTGCCATGAAATCCGCAGCCCGTGACGCAACATCCGCTTTCAGTGCCGCTGCGATGCCCTTGCCGTCGATGATTCGCGCTGCCATGCCGTCCTCTCACCTTGATCAAGGCGGCTATTTTTGCATGGCGGGCCGGGCCTCGCCAAGCGCATATGCACTTTCCGCCCCTTTTTCCAGCCCCGTTACTGCAGTAGTCTGTAATCTGCCTGCCAGGGGTCTGGATTCCTGGCGGGCTGGGACAGGAACCGGGGATTTATGGAAATCATCCTTGCCAGGCATGGGAGACCACGGGTCTATCAGCCGTCTAACATCAGGCAGAATGCCGCGGAATGGCTGGCGCAGTATGATGTGGTCGGCATCCGTGAGGATTCCCTGCCCATGCAGGATCTCCTGGCTGAGGGGCCAAACCTGGTGCTGGCGAGCTCGCTACCGCGCAGCGTGGAGTCGGCCCGGCGCCTGGTCGGCGAATCCCGGCTCCTGGTCGACCCGCTGTTTCGGGAGGTGGGCTTTGGGATTGCCTATCTGGGCGGCCTGCGTTTTCCGGCCGGGATCTGGTCCCTGATCGCACCGCTGTTCTGGCTGCTGGGCTGGTGTCGCGGCGCCGAATCCCGCCAGGCGGTCAGAGCGCGCGCTGCCCGGAGTGCCGACCTGCTGATTGCCCATGCTGGAGTCTGTGGACGGGTGATGCTGGTGGGGCATCTCTTTTTCAACTGGTTTCTGGCGCGGGAGCTGCGCCGGCGCGGCTGGCGGCGCTCCGGCCTGCCCCGCCTGGGGTACTGGAAAAGTACGCGCTATCTCGCACCAGAGGCGACGAATGGCGAGATGGCGGGTGGTCGTTCCTGATAAGGAGAATCGGAAACCCTGATTGCCTTTCGGGTTTACTCCCGCCATGATCTGGAATCCCTGTTTACCATCGGTGACGATTGAACCGGCCCGGTGCCGGTCTGGAGAAATGATGAAAACCCTGGAAGATTATCCCGTGGATGAGCTGAAGCTGGTCTATCGCCTCCTGCACGCCCAGTTGACCACGCACCTGGCATTGCTGGAAGGCGATTTCCTGCATGATCTGCAGGGCTATCTGCAGCAGCAGGCCCGTTCGGCGGGCGTGGATCTGTCGGATCACGGCCAGTGGGATGCCTGGCTTGGCAATACCTATGTGTCCTGCGAAGAGCGGATGAAAGACCGCGAGATTTTGCGCTGAATGATGGGTATGGAAGATTACCAGACCCTGAGCGAGCGCACCCTGGCGGACTACGAGGCCCGCGCCGCGGCGTTCTGGGAGGGTACCCGTGACCATGACGTCAGCCAGAATATGAACTGTCTGCTCGATGCGCTCGGGCCCGGCCGGCATCGTATCCTCGATTTTGGCTGTGGTCCCGGACGGGATCTGAAGGTATTCCGAGACGCCGGGCACGAGGCTGTCGGGCTCGATGCCTGCCCGAGCTTCGTCGACCATGCGCGCGACTACAGTGGCTGCGAGGTGCTGCAGCAGAACTTTCTGCAACTCGATCTGCCGCAAGGGGGCTTCGACGGCATCTTCGCCAATGCCTCATTTTTCCATGTGCCTTCTGCCCAAATGCCTGCCGTGCTGGACGCCTTCCATCACTCCCTGCGCCCCGGCGGCCATCTTTTCATGTCCAACCCGCGCGGCGCGGGTGAAGGCTTCAACGGGCGCAGCTATGTCACCTTCCTGGAGCTCGAGGACTACGCGCGATTACTGCAGCAGGCGGGATTCGAACTGCTGACGCATTACTACCGGCCACCCGGTCTGCCGCGCGACCAACAGCCCTGGCTGGCCCTGCTGGCGCATCGTAATATTCCAAGTGCCGGAAATTGAGTCTTGATAGCTGCCAAGTCTTTCCCGGCTTGAAAGCCGTCTGTCATGGGGGAGGGGATGATTGCAAGAGCACTGGCAAGCCTGTTTGGTTCGGTATGGAAACTCAGAGAGAAATGTCAGGAAGGACAGCCTGCCTGGCTGGCAAAAATCGCAAGAACCGTGTATCAGCTCTACCAGTATGAAAACAACAGCTCGATTGCGTGGAATGCCCGGATAGCCGGCGAGCCTTGTTTTCCGCATGGCATGAAAAGCATCTTTGTTTCCGGTGGCGCGCGCATTGGCGTGAATGCCGTCATTTTCCAGCAGGTCACGATTGGGTCAAACACCCTGTCCGATGCCAAGCGCGTCGGCTCTCCTCAGATCGGGGACAATTGCTACATCGGTGCCGGCGCGAAGATCATCGGCGGCATCAGGATCGGCAACAATGTCCGGATCGGGGCCAATGCGGTGGTATACAGGGATGTGCCAGACAATGCCGTGGTGGTGTCCGGCGAGCAGATCACCATGGTTCGCGAGAAACCCATGGACAATCGCTTCTATACTTATCATGGCCGCTATGTTTACTACGACCAGGGCCGCTGGTTTCCTGTCACGGATAAAGTGGTTCTGGCTAATCTGACAGGCGGACCCGTGCCTCTGGATCCGGATCTTGAACGTACGGGATGATGCGGGGGGACTTCAGTTGAAGACGCTCATCCTTGGTGGTGCCTCCTCCGGCAAGAGCGTCTACGCGGAACGGCTTGCCGCTTCGAGCAATCTTTCGGTGCACTACCTTGCCACGGCCACCGCAGGTGACGAGGAGATGGCGCGGCGCATCGCCCGTCACCGGGAACGCCGGCCCGCGAGCTGGGCACTGGTGGAGGAACCGCTCTATCTTGCCGAAACCCTGTGGGCGCTGGCGACGCCCGATACCTGCCTGTTGGTGGACTGCCTGACCCTGTGGCTGAGCAATCTGATATGCGCCGAGGATGACGGGCTGCTGGCGCGCGAGCAGGCCCATCTGCTGGAAACCCTGCCCGATTTGCCGGGCCGGATCATCCTCGTCAGCAATGAACTGGGCATGGGCATCGTGCCCATGGGCGATTTGAGCCGTCGCTTCGTCGAAACCGCCGGTCAGTTCAACCAGAATCTCGCCACGCTCTGTGATCAGGTCACGCTGGTGGCGGCGGGCCTGCCCCTGCAACTCAAGACTTCCTGAACCTGCTGCTGGCCGAAGGTCTTTGGAAGCATCGGCTTGTGATGGCTATGCTGTTTGCAGTTGCCTTTTCTGGGAGCGCCGATGATCGAATCGCTGGGGTTCTGGACGGGTCTGCTGGCCATTGTGGTGCTGGTGAGCTTTGTCGCGGAGAGGGTGCGCATGCCTTCGCCGCTGCTGCTCGTGCTGATCGGGGTTGCCCTGAGCCTGGTGCCGAATGCTCCCAGCGTTTCACTGCATCCCGAGCTGGTGCTCCAGATCGTGTTGCCCCTGTTGATCTACACCAGCGCGGTGGCCATCCCCTGGCGCGAGTTTCGCGCGAACCTGCGTCCCATCCTGTTTCTTTCCATCGGACTGGTGATCTTCACCACCTTCACGGTGGGCTGGCTGGCGCAGTTCATGGTGCCGGAAATGGCCTTTGCCACGGCGCTGGTGCTGGGCGCAGTGATCTCTCCAACCGATGATGTCGCTGCTGCCGCGGTGGTACGCAAGTTACCGATCCCGCATCGCATCCTGCACATCCTGGAAGGCGAGAGCCTGCTCAATGATGCCACGGCCCTGACCTTGTTTCCCTTTGCCCTGATGGGCGTGATCAGCGGTTCGCTGTCGGCCTGGCAGGTACCTACCCTCCTGACGGCCACCATCATCGGCGGCACGGCCTATGGCCTGCTGATTGGCTGGATTTCACTGAAGATCCGCCAGAAACTGCGCGACACCTCTCTGGAAATCACGGTTTCCCTGATTACGCCCTTCGCGGCCTATCTGTTGCCCGAGCACTTCGGCGTGACCGGCATTCCGGCCGTGGCCGCTGCCGGGCTCCTGGTCAGCGCCCAGTCCGCCAGCCGGATTCCAGCCGCGACCCGGCTGCAGGTCCATGCGCTCTGGCGGCTGGTGAGTTTCTGGCTCAATGGCCTGCTCTTTCTGCTGCTTGGCCTGCAACTGAAAGGGTTGCTCGACGCGCTCGCGGGTGATGCGCTGGTGGATGCGATTCAGCTGGGGCTCATGTTCAGCCTGCTGGTCATCCTGCTGCGCTTTGCCTGGATGTTTTCCGTGCCGTATGTGACGCGGCTACTGCTTCCCGCCTGGTATGTGCATGAGCCTGTGCCTCCTCGACGACAGCTCTTTCTGCTCGGTTACACGGGCATGCGCGGCGCGATCTCGATGGCGGCGGCACTCGCCATTCCGCTGACCCTGCCCTCAGGAGAGGCCTTTCCGCAACGCGAGTTGATCGTGTTCATCACCTACTGCGTCATTCTGGTGACCCTGGTGGGGCAAGGGCTGTTGTTGCCGGTCCTGATCAAGCCGCTGGGCATCAGGGCCGACTGGATCCACGAGCGGGAAAGCGAAGGCCGCATGATTCTCAATGCCCGGGCCGAGCTGGTGCGGGCTGGAATCGCGCACTTGGATGCCCTGCAACGTAGCGGCATGCCCGCCACCCTGATCGAACCCCTGCGTCAGGCGCGATATCATTATCTCAAGCAATTGGGCCACCACCTTGGTGGACATGCCGATGAAAGACTGGAAAGGGTTGCCGTGCAGGATCTGGAGATCCATCACGAGGTACTCGCGGCCGAGCGCCAGGCACTCCTGAAGATGCGCCACGAGGGGCGCATCAGCGACAGCGTGTTGATGCAGGCCGAGCGGGATCTCGATCTGCAGGAAGCGCGCCTGCAGGAACATGCGCTACCCTTTGGTGAGCCCGAAAAGGGCGAGGGCATGCCCTGAAGAGGGCGGCAATCAGGCCAGCCTGAGCATGCTTTTGATCCTGTTCATGTCCAGGTGCTCGGCCATGCTGTCGGCCAACCGGTCGATGTGGGCCTCGCGCAGGGCCTGGTAATCCGGCGAGGCCGGCGCCTCCAGACCAGCCCAGTGGAGCAGGGCATCGCAGGCGGGCGCATGATCGAATAGCCCGTGCAGATAGGTGCCGAGGATCTGGCCATCGGCTGACAGGGCACCATCCGGATCATCGCCCAGGATGAGGGCAGGATGCGCCAATGCCGGCCCCGAGCTGATCCCCTGATGAATCTCGTAGCCAGTGACTTCGGCCTGTTCCAGCAACAGTCGTCCACGCACCTGACGCAGTTGCTTGTGCGCGGCCAGGGTGGTCTCCATGTCAAACAAGCCCAGGCCGGGGCTACTGCCAATCGGGCCTTCCAGCCCGAGCGGGTCCTGCAAGGTCCCCCCGAGCATCTGAAAGCCACCGCAGATGCCGATCAGCCTGCCGCCGTAGCGCAGGTGACGCAGGATGGCGGTTTCCCAACCCCGGGCGCGCAGCCAGGCAAGATCCTGGCGGACGTTCTTGCTGCCGGGTAGAATGATGAGGTCGGCTGGCGGGATGGGCTGGTCGGGACCGACCACGCTGAATGCGACCTGCGGATGCAGGCGCAGGGCATCGAAATCGGTATGATTGCTCAGGCGCGGCAGGGCCGGCACGATCACGCGCAGTTTCTCGATAGATGGATCATCAGGCGCCTGTTCGCGACTCAGGCTGTCCTCGGCCTCCAGATGCAGGCCGGGGAGAAAGGGCAGGACCCCGAGCACCGGCTTGTCGGTATGGGCCTCCAGCCAGTCCAGGCCCGGTTGCAATAGTTTGAGGTCGCCTCGGAAGCGATTGATGATCAGTCCCTGTACCCGCGCGCGTTCGCTGTCCGCAAGCAGGGCCAGGGTGCCGGCCAGGTGCGCGAAGACACCGCCGCGCTCGATGTCCCCGGCGAGGATCACCGGGCAGTCCACTGCCTCGGCGAAGCCCATGTTGGCGATATCACCGGCGCGCAGATTGATCTCGGCCGGGCTGCCTGCGCCTTCCACGATGATGCAGTCGAAGCGCTCGCGCAGGCGGGCATGCGAGGCCAGTACCGCGCGCATGGCCTCGGGCTTGAAGGCGTGATAATCACATGCCTGCATGTTGCCGATCGCGCGTCCGTGGATGATGACCTGGGCGCCGAGTTCACTGCTGGGCTTGAGCAGCACCGGGTTCATGTCGGTGTGGGGCTGCAGTCCGCAGGCCTGTGCCTGCACTGCCTGGGCGCGGCCGATCTCGCCGCCATCCACAGTTACCGCGCTGTTGAGTGCCATGTTCTGCGGCTTGAAGGGCGCGACTCGCAGACCCTCGCGGGCGAGCAGACGGCACAGGCCGGTGACGAGCGTGCTCTTGCCCGCGTCCGAGGTGGTGCCCTGGATCATGAGGGTGCTGGCTGGCATGGCGATGATTCCGGCTGATTTCGGGCTTGTGTTAGGATGAGCAATTTAGCATGAACCGGGCTGCCTTTGATCTCCTCGCTGATTTTGCTGGTTGCTGTGCTGATGGACCAGGCGCTGGGCGAACCACGCCGCTGGCACCCGCTGGTGGGCTTCGGCCGGCTGGCGAGCTGGCTGGAGATGCGGCTGCATCCGGGTCAGGGTAGGTCCGCACGCCTGCGCGGCATGATCGGGCTCATGGTCCTGGTACTGCCACCAACCCTGCTCGCAGCCTGGCTGGCGGCCTTGCCTGGCATTGGGCAGTTGCTGTCCGTCCTGATGCTGTATCTCGCCATCGGTGCCCGAAGCCTTGCGGAACATGCCGAGGCGGTCGCCAAGGCCCTGGGGGCGGGCGATCTGCCGCTCGCGCGGGAGCGGGTCGGCCGGATCGTCAGCCGCGACACAGCGCAGCTCGATGGGCGCGCCATCGCCCGCGCCACAGTCGAATCCGTGCTGGAGAACGGCAGCGATGCGGTGTTTGCGGCGATCTTCTGGTTCCTGCTGCTCGGCGCCCCGGGCGTGGTGCTCTATCGGCTGGCCAATACCCTGGATGCCATGTGGGGCTATCGCACTGCGCGCTACCGGGATTTCGGCTGGGCGGCAGCGCGTTTCGATGATGTCCTGAATTTCATTCCCGCGCGCCTGACGGCCCTGAGCTATGCCCTGCTCGGGAAAACCCGCTCTGCCCTGCATTGCTGGCGTGCACAGGCGCAACACTGGTACAGCCCCAATGCCGGTCCAGTCATGGCCGCGGGCGCCGGGGCCCTGGAGGTCCGGCTCGGTGGTCCCGCACCCTATCATGGACAGATGAAGGCGCGTCCGGAGCTGGGCCTGGGGCGGGTGCCCATGGCGGAAGATATCCGTCGCGCCGTGCAACTGGTGCAACGGGGGACCTGGCTCTGGGTGCTGCTGGCACTGGTCTGGGGAGTGCTCCATGCTTGAACATGGCGGCGGCATCCTGGCGGCCTCGCGTCGCTTTGGCATTGCGCCCGGCGACTGGCTGGATCTTTCGACCGGCATCAACCCGCTGGGCTGGCCGGTGCCTGCGATTCCAGCTCCGGCTTGGCAGCGCCTGCCCGAGCATGAGGACGGGCTGCTTGAAGCGACGGCGGCGTATTTCGGCACGGATCTGCTCCTGCCAGTTGCGGGGTCGCAGGCCGCCATCCAGATCCTGCCACAGTTGCGCCCGCCGGCGCAGATCGGAGTGCTGACGCCAGCTTACGCCGAACACGCCCGAGCCTGGCAGCGGCAAGGCCACACGCTCCATTTGCTGAGCGCGGCGGAAATCGGTCCCAGAATCGATGGACTGGATGTGCTGGTGCTCTGCAATCCCAACAATCCCACCGGCCATCTGTTCGATCGGACCCAGCTCCTGCACTGGCACCAGCGACTTGCCGCGCATGGCGGCTGGCTGGTGGTGGATGAGGCCTTCATGGATGCCACGCCAGAACACAGTTTGCTGTCCCATGTCGGCGCACCGGGCCTGATCGTGCTGCGCTCGCTCGGCAAGTTCTTTGGGCTGGCTGGCGCCAGGGTTGGCTTTGCGGCTGCCTGGCCCGAGTTGCTGGAAGCACTGGCTGAAACGCTGGGGCCCTGGCCTCTGAGCGGACCCGCGCGCTGGGTCTCGATGAGGGCTTTGTCTGATTCGGTGTGGCAGGTTCAGGCACGCGACCGGCTCAGGATCGACGCGGCGCGTCTGGCCATGCTCCTGGTGCGAGCTGGTTTGCAGCCGAGCGGCGGTACGGCCCTGTTTCAATGGGTGAAAACCGGTCGCGCCGCGAGCTTGCACGAATCACTTGCCCGACAGGGCATCCTGACCCGCCATTTCCCATCCCCAATGAGCCTGCGCTTTGGCCTGCCTGGCCATGAGACAGAATGGATCAGGCTTGGTGTCGCGCTCGCGGATTGCAGGCCTTGAGAAAAGCAAAGAGAAAAGCAAAAAACCCCGGATCAGGCGACCCGGGGCTTGGGATGGCTTTTGACGAGATTATTTGTATAAATCGCGGATGACCAGCAATACGCCATCTTTCGGCTGCAAGGTGACGGTTGTCACCCATCTGCCATTGTTGACGGTGGGCGCTTGCTTACCCAGGAAATGGCGGTACTTGTCACCTACATTCACGGTCACGGCAGCAGCAGTCGGGTTGACCAATGCCACGCCTTTCTCGAACACCCGACGATAAACGCCATTCTGCCAGGGCTTGGTCTGGATGCCTTCCAGAGGCCGGCCGAGAGGGACGTTGTATTCATCGAACCAGGGCACGCTGCTGTAACCTTTGGATAAATCGGTGAAGGAGAAGTAACCATCATTCATCAGCGTGGAGGCAAGTCCAAAGCGCATGAGTCGGTAATCCGTCGGGCTGCCCTGGATATCGAAACCAACCAGTTTGGGCGCAATGGTATTTGCCATGGCGCCGTGATAACGGGCCATCATCTTGTCCCAGCCACCCCAGGTATAGATTGACCAGGACTTGCCCATCTGGCCTTCCAGGAAGCCGCCATTGAGCTTGTTCCTGTATTCCGGCATGGAAACGTCATGATCGGTGTTGCCGATCAGTTTGAGACTCGAGCGGAGCTGGCGTACCCGGTTCCACTCTGCAACATGGCCTTGCCGGTGGGCTGAAATCATGGCGGAGTTACTGTTCCATTCATCCCTCCTGTCGAGATTCCAGTCGGCAGACCTGATCCGGTTGCGCTCGAATACGTTATCAAAATACTGGATGTCAAACTCTGGAACCGGCTTGAAAAACTTGGCGTAATCCCGCTCGGCCAGCCACTGCGGCCAGCGTTTGCCCTGATTATCGGCACGTGTATGGCTGGTGAAATTGATATCGTAGGCGCTGAAGGCGTTCGTCCAGCTTGTCTGCGAACCAGCCGCCGTATGCAGCCACCAGTTCATTTGGTCCAGCTTCCGTGCCTTATCCGCATTGGCAGCATTGCTGGTGTTACTGGATGACGGAGATTCGTTCAATATAGTATATTGCCCGACCAGTAACCTGGGGTTCTTGGTCTTGAGGGCTTTCACGGCTGCCCGGATGCCGGTATAGCCGCCAAAGGAATAACTGGATTTCCAGCCAGGGTAGAATCCCAGAATTACCATGTCCAGCCGGCTCATCTGCTGCTGGTATGCTGGATCGTCGTAGTTCTTCGCACCGATGTTCATGCCCATCAGGCGGGGGAAGTCCGGGCCTGTCAGTGCCCCTGCATCGACGGGGATGGTGGCTGTGGTGGCCGCCTGGACAGGTGATATCATCAAAAAGCCAAAGGTTGCAATAATTGCAGGAAAAAGCCCAAAAATATTGGGTTTTCCAGAAACTGCCGACTGCTCGCTCACCGATTCATTCCTTCAACGTTGTTTTTAACATGACCACCTTCCCGGACATGCCTGGAGTTGGTCGAGATATTGACGCAGGAAGACAGTAAGCAATATGGATGCCAAAAGGTTAAGTCTTTGAAGTAGAAAGTATATTTTTGTTTATGCATTCAAATGCTGACGAAATTTGTCATCTGTTTGCGCTGGTGCTGCAGGGAGGGTACGCAGCGCTGTCAATCCGGGCATGAAACTGACATGTCGAGTCGGGAGGGGAGAATGTTCCGGACTTTGAGGAAATTTGAAAGTTGGCGGAAACCCGGGCGGCAAGAAAATAGACGGTTATTGGTCTTTTTCTGTTGAATTTTGGTTTGAATGCTGGTAGCTCCAGCAAATACTCGAAATTTCACCGTGGCCCACAGGGATCTCGAAAGCCCTGTCCAGCGGCAGGCTCCGTGCATGGGCCAGCACCGCGCGGATCACACCGGCGTGGGTGACCAGCAGGACGTCCTGGTCCTCGGGCAGGGCCACCAGGAAATCCAGGCAGCGCGCCTGCAGTTGCGCAAAGGACTCCCCCCCCGGCGGGGCCCGATGAACGAAATCCGCCGCCCAGTGATCCAGGGCTACGCGGTCGATGGCGTCCCAGGGCTGCCCCTCCCACTCCCCGAAATTCAGCTCCATCAGCCGCGCATCACAGTGTACACGGCCGGGCGCGAGGGCTTCGGCCAGCAGGCGACAGCGCTGCAGCGGGCTGGCGTAGATCGTCATGCCCGACAGGTCCGGCAGCTTGGCCCGGATGGTAGCGAGATCATGCGCGAAATCGGGTGGCAGCCCGATATCGGTCTGGCCATGGCAGATGCTGGCTTCGATGACAGTTCGGGTGTGACGCAGCAGATAGAGATTCACGCCAGGGCCAGAATGACGAGATACACGAGTACTTCGCTGAGCTGCTGGGCCGCACCCAGACAATCGCCGGTGTAGCCGCCGAGGCGCCGTGCGAAGTATCGCCCGAGCAGCCAGCGTGCGAAGAGAAGCACCAGAACAATCCCCAGCGCTTTCGTCGGTGAGATGAGAAGGAGCGGGGCAAGCCCGATGATGACAGCCAGCAGCAGGCTGCCTGGCGCGAGTTTGCGGGCGACATCGCCGGACTTGCCGCTGCCGTCCACCCGCACATAGACATGGGTCTGCATGAAGCTGATGGCAAACAGGCGGCTCAGGCTATGTGCAGCGATCAGGGCCAGGGGCAGGGCGGTCGCGGGCAGGCCGCTCAGGGAGAGTACCTTGAGTCCCAGCAGCATGAATAGCCCGATGGCGCCAAAGGCGCCGATGCGCGAGTCCTGCAGGATGCCCAGGATCTGTTCGCGGGTCCAGCCGCCGCCAAAGCCGTCACAGCTATCGGCGAAACCATCCTCGTGGATGGCGCCGGTCAGCAGCAGCGTGGCCAAGAGACTCAGCAGCACGGCAACCGGCTGCGGAAACACCAGCCCCGCCAGCCAGACCACCAGCGCCGCCGCGCCGCCGACCAGCCAGCCGACCAGGGGCAGGTACTTCGCGGCATCCTGCAGGTCGCTGGCGACCGGCCCGAAGTTGCGGGGGCAGGGAATGCGCGTGAAGAAACCCAGAGCCGCGCAAAGACGCCGCAGTTCCCGGTGGATCATTGGCGGTTGCTGACCCCAGCGGACTCGAAGGAGGCCATCTCATTGAGGAAGGCGACACTGGCGGCAAGCAGGGGATAGGCCAGTACTGCGCCGGTCCCTTCGCCCAGGCGCAGTTCGAGATCGAGCAGGGGCTCGGCCTGCAGATAATCCAGCAGGCGCGCATGGCCGGTTTCGCGCGAGCGGTGGGAAAAGACGCAATATTCAAGGATCGACGGCGCCAGCCTGCTCGCCACCAGCAGGGCCGCGGAGACAATGAAGCCGTCAATGAGAAGAATCATGCCCTTTTCCGCAGCGCCCAGCATGGCGCCCGCCATCATGGCGATCTCGAACCCCCCGACTGCGGCGAGCACCTCCAGGGGATCGCTGATCCCGGCATGGTGGGCCGCGGCCTGCGTCAGCACGCTGCGCTTGTGTTGCAGGCCGGCATCATCCAGTCCGGTTCCGCGGCCTATGCACTCCGCCAGCGGCGCGCCACTGAGAAAGTGCATCAGTAGTGCTGCTGACGAGGTGTTGCCGATGCCCATCTCGCCAAAGCCGATGACATTGCTGCCGCTGGCGGCAATCTCCTGCGCCAGGGCCGCGCCGCGCTGGACCGCCGCCTGACATTGCTCCGGGCTCATCGCCGGCTCATGAAGAAAGTTGCGGGTGCCCTTGTCGATTCCTGCCGGAACCAAATCGGGGTGCGCTGGCAGATCGGCATTGACGCCGGCATCGACGACCTTCAGGCCAAAGCCGTTCTGGCGCGCAAAGACGTTGATGGCAGCGCCCCCGGCCAGGAAATTCAGCACCATCTGTGCGGTGACCGCCTGCGGAAAGGGGCTCACGCCCTCACGGGTAATCCCGTGGTCGCCCGCAAAGACCAGCATGACCGGGGCGCGCAACGCAGGGCTGAGCGTGTTCTGAATGCAGCCGATCTGCTTGGCGAGCCGTTCCAGCCGTCCGAGCGATCCCAGGGGCTTGGTCTTGCTGTCGATCCTGTGTTGCAGGGCGGGCGCGAGTGCCTGGGAGATCGGCTCGATGCGAAATGTGGGCATGAATCTGGCTCCTGTCTGGAAAGGTTTTTCTTCCACGCCCAGGCCGCTTGCCAGGACAACGGATCAGACCATGGACGGATCTGGAAGAACCCGGCATTATTTCAGTAATCAAAGGGTCGATCAAAGTTGGTTCTACTGTTTATACTTGCTCCAGATTTCGGGCTTGATAAAATTAGTATGCTAACATATTATCCATCGCTAATAATTCCCGACAAAGGGTATCTGCCTGCCAGGGTCTCCCCTGTCAGCTTTTTCTCTCCGGGTCACTGTTGTATGAGCCTCTGAAGTGGGCTTGTTCCTCTGGCTCTGGCCGGATCCCTGCTTCCTGAAACAAAGGACACCTTATGCGAACCAAGTCGGCGCAAACCGCATCCGCTCTGCTTTTGCTCGGAGTGCTCACGCTCTCGGGCTGCGGCAAGGAGGACAAGCCTGCCGGGCCGCCGAAGACCCAGCCGGAAGTCGGCGTGGTGCGGATTACCTCCCAGTCCGTGACGCTGACCACGGAGTTGCCAGGCCGTACAGTGGCCTACCGAATTGCCGAAGTGCGCCCGCAGGTGGGTGGCATTCTGCAGCGGCGCCTGTTCCGGGAGACCGCCGAGGTCAAGGCTGATCAGCCGCTCTATCAGATCGCTCCGGCACCCTTCGAAGCCGCGCTCAAGAGTGCACAGGCTACTCTTGCTCGCGCCGAAGCGACCCTGGCCTCGAACAGGCTCAAGGTGGATCGCTATCGCCAGCTGGTCAGTGTCAATGCCATCAGCAAGCAGGAATATGACGATGCCCGCGCCATTCTGCGCCAGAACGAGGCCGCCATCGGCGAGGCCCGCGCGGCGGTGCAGGCGGCCCGCATCAATGTCGGCTACACGCGCGTGACGGCGCCGATCAGCGGGCGCATCGGCCGTTCGCTGGTGACCGAGGGCGCACTGGTCACGGCCGATCAACCCACACCGCTGACCACCATCACCCAGCTCGACCCGATCTATGTGGATATCTCCCAGCCCGCCACCGAGCTGCTGCGCCTGCGCCGGGAGCTCGACAGTGGCAATTTGCAGCGCGTCGATGATGGCGCAGCCCGGGTGCAGCTACTGCTGGAGGATGGCAGCAACTATGAGCAGCCAGGGAAGATGGAGATCACCGAGGTCACAGTGGATCCCAGCACCGGCGCCGTGGCCCTGCGCGCGGTCTTCCCCAATCCTGATCGCATGTTGTTGCCGGGCATGTTCGTGCGTGCCCAGTTGCAGGAAGGTGTGCGCGAGAATGCCATTCTGGCCCCCCAGCAGGGCGTCACGCGCAATCCCCAGGGGCAGCCAACCGCGCTGGTGGTCGGGCCCGGCAACAAGGTGGAGCAGCGCGTGCTCAAGACCGAGCGTGCCGTCGGCAATCAGTGGCTGGTCAGCGAAGGGCTCAAGCCGGGTGACCAGATCATTACCGAAGGTTTGCAATTCATCCATCCGGGCGATGTCGTCCGGGTGAAACCTGCGACCAATGTCGGTGGGTCGGCGGCGAAACAGCCCAGCCCTGCCGCTTCCACATCCGGCAAGGCCCAGTAAGGGGACAATTTCTTCATGTCGAATTTCTTCATCGACCGGCCCATCTTTGCCTGGGTGATCGCGATCCTGATCATGCTGGCCGGGGCACTCGCTGTTTTCACCCTGCCGATCAACCAGTATCCCAACATCGCGCCACCGGCGATTGCCATCTCCGGCATTTATCCCGGTGCCTCGGCCCAGACCGTGCAGGATACCGTGGTGCAGATCATCGAACAGCAGATGAACGGCATCGATGGCCTGCGCTACATGTCCTCGGAAAGCAATTCCGATGGCAGCCTGAACATCATGGTTACCTTCAATCAGGGGGTCGATCCGGACATTGCCCAGGTACAGGTGCAGAACAAGCTGCAGCTCGCCACGCCGATGCTGCCCCAGGCCGTGCAGCAGCAGGGCCTGCGGGTGGCCAAGTACCAGCGCAACTTCTTCATGGTAATCGGCCTGATCTCGACCGATGGCAGCATGAACCGGCAGGATCTATCCGATTACGTGGCGTCGGTCATGCGTGATCCGCTGGCCCGCACGCCTGGCGTGGGTGACTTTCAAGTGTTCGGCACCCAGTACGCCATGCGCATCTGGCTCGATCCCGCGCGCCTGAATAAGTATCAACTCACAGCCACCGATGTGGCCGCGGCCATCCAGGCCCAGAACGTGCAGGTTTCCACCGGCCAACTGGGTGGTCTGCCGGCCGTACCGGGTCAGCAACTCAATGCCACCATCATCGGCAAGACCCTGCTCAACACCCCCGAGGAATTCGGCAAGATCCTGCTGAAGGTCAATCCCGACGGCTCGCAGGTGCGGCTCAATGATGTCGCCGAGGTGAGCCTGGGTGGCGAGAGCTACGCTGTCGACGCGCAGTATAACGGCCAGCCTTCCTCCGGCATGGCCCTGCGTCTGGCTACCGGCGCCAATGTCCTGGATACCGCCAAGGCGGTGCAGGCCACCATCGCCAATCTGAAAAAAGCACTGCCGCCGGGGGCGGAGATCATCATTCCCTATGACACCACGCCGGTGGTGAGCGCCTCGATCCATGAGGTGGTCAAGACCCTGCTGGAAGCCATCGTGCTGGTCTTCCTGGTGATGTTCCTGTTCCTGCAGAGCTTCCGGGCGACCATCATCCCGACCATCGCCGTGCCGGTGGTGCTCCTGGGCACCTTCGGCGTGCTGGCGGCCTTCGGCTATACCATCAATACCCTGACCATGTTCGCCATGGTGCTGGCCATCGGTCTGCTGGTGGACGATGCCATCGTCGTGGTGGAGAACGTCGAGCGCGTGATGCAGGAGGAAAAGCTCTCGGCGCGCGAGGCCACCCGCAAGTCCATGGGGCAGATTCAGGGCGCCCTGGTGGGCATCGCCGTGGTGCTCTCGGCGGTGTTCCTGCCTATGGCCTTCTTCGGCGGCTCGGCTGGCACCATCTACCGGCAGTTCTCGATCACCATCATCTCGGCCATGGTGCTCTCGGTCATCGTGGCGCTGGTCTTCACCCCTGCCCTGACTGCCACCCTGTTGCGCCCGGGTGATGCCGAACATCAGGAAAAGCGTGGTTTCTTTGGCTGGTTCAACCGCCAGTTTCATCATGGCATGAACCGCTACGAGAGTAGTGTTGGCGGCATCCTGCGCCATCGCGCGATTTTCATGGTGATATACCTGCTCATCGTGGGCGCGGTCGTCTTCGTGTATAACCGCGTTCCCCAGGCCTTCCTGCCCGCCGAGGACCAAGGCGTGATCTTCGCCCAGGTGACCACACCCTCCGGCTCCACGGCCGAGCGTACCCAGACGGTCATGGACCAGGTGCGCCAGTATTTCATGAGCAAGGAGGCCGATAACATCAAGGGTATGTTTACCGTCAACGGCTTCAATTTCTCCGGACGTGGCCAGAGTGCTGGCATGGCCTTCATCCAGCTGAAACCCTGGGAAGAACGCCCCGGCGAGGTGAACGGTGCCGCGGCCATCGCCAACCGGGCCATGATGGCCTTGCGCAGCATCAAGGACGCCATGGTGTTCGCGGTGGTGCCGCCGGCGGTGCTGGAGCTGGGCAATGCCACCGGTTTCGACTTCTATCTGCAGGATCAGGTGGGGCTTGGCCATGATGCCCTGATGGCCGCGCGCAATCAGTTTCTCATGCAGGCCTCGCAAAGCCCGGATCTGGTGCGCGTGCGTCCCAATGGTCTGAACGACGAGCCGCAGTACCAGCTGGTCTTCGATGACGAAAAACTGCGCAGCTTCGGTGTCTCGGAGGCCGATCTCAACCAGACCCTGTCGATGGCCTGGGGTTCGAGCTATGTCAATGACTTCATTGACCGCGGTCGGGTCAAGCGGGTCTATGTGCAGGGCGATGCCGATTCGCGCATGAATCCCGAAGATTTCGGCAAATGGTATGTGCGCAACAACCAGGGAGAGATGATCTCGCTGGCGAGCCTGGTCAGCGGCGAGTGGGGCTATGGCTCGCCCAAGCTGGAACGCTTCAACGGGCTTCCATCAGTGGAAATCCTCGGTGAGCCGGCGCCGGGCTTCAGTAGCGGCCAGGCCATGGATCGGGTGCTGCAGATTGCCAGCCAACTCCCGGCCGGGGTGAATGTCGCCTGGACCGGGGTATCCTACGAGGAACTCAGCAGTGGCTCGCAGGCGCCACTTTTGTATGGCCTGTCGCTGCTGGTGATCTTTCTGGCCCTGGCTGCGCTCTATGAAAGCTGGGCGATTCCCTTCGCGGTCATGCTGGCGGTACCGCTCGGCGTGCTCGGCGTGTTCCTGGCGGTCTGGCTGCGCGGCATGTCCAACGACATCTATCTGCAGATCGCGCTGCTGATCACGGTGGGCCTGACCGCCAAGAACGCCATCCTGATCGTGGAGTTCGCCCGCAACCTGCATGAAAAAGAGGGGCGGAGCCTGGTCGAGGCCGCATTGGAGGCCGCCCGCCTGCGCTTGCGCCCGATCATCATGACCTCGCTGGCTTTTGTTCTGGGTGTGGTGCCGCTGGCCATCGCCACCGGCGCGGGTGCGGGCAGTCAGCGTGACATCGGTACCGGCGTGGTGGGTGGCATGATCACGGCCACCTTCCTGGTGATTTTCTGGATCCCGCTGTTCTATGTCCTCGTCAGCCGGAGCATCGACAAGCACAAGGCGAAGCATCCACACGCCGAGGGAGAGGGCACATGAAAAAATCGGCATTATCCTTGAGCCTGGCGACAATTGTGCTGTCCGGCTGCTCCATGATCCCGGCCTACGAACGCCCGCAGGCACCCGTGAGCCAGAACTGGCCGCAGGAGCCGGCTTATGCGGCAAGCGATACCGACGTGGGCGGCGTGCCGGCGGCGCAACTGGGCTGGCGCGAGTTCTTCACTGATCCGCGCCTGCAGCAACTGATCCAGACAGCGCTGCAAAACAACCGCAATCTGCGCGAGGCCGCGCTGAACGTGCAACTGTACCAGGCGACCTATCGCATCCAGCGCGCCGAGCTGTTTCCGGCCATCAGCGCCGATGCCCAGGGCCAGCGCCAGCGTCTGCCGTCCGGTTATTCGCCGTTTGGGGGAAGCGTGGGGGGCGGCAGCGGATACACCTATAGCCAGTACACGGCAACGCTGGGCCTGACCGCCTATGAACTGGATTTCTTTGGCAGGGTGCGCAGTCTGGAAGCCGCGGCATTACAGAACTATTTTGCCACCCGTGAGGCGCAACGCAGTGCCCAGATCAGCCTGATCGCATCTGTCGCCAATGCCTATCTGACCTGGCAGACCGATCAGCAGTTGCTGCAGGTGACCCGCGATACCCTGGCCGCCTTTCAGAAATCCTATGATCTGACCGAGAAGAGCTTCCAGGTCGGTGTGGTCTCGGCCATGGATGTGCGCCAGTCGCAGACTGCCCTGGAGGCTGCGCGGGCAAACCTGGCGTTGTATACCCGTCAGGTCGCCGAGGACCTCAATGCGCTGACCCTGCTGCTTGGCGCGCCGGTACCCGCCGATCTGCCGCCCGGGCGCGATCTCGCCCAGGATGAGCTGCTGCGCGCATTGCCAACTGGGCTGCCGGCCGACGTATTGCAACAGCGTCCGGACATCCTGCAGGCGGAATACACGCTCAGAGCAGCCAACGCCAATATCGGCGCGGCGCGCGCGGCCTTTTTCCCGCGCATCAGCCTCACAGCGGCAGGGGGTACGGCTAGCAGCGATCTGTCCGGCCTGTTTGACAGCAATGCCGGTTACTGGACCTTCGCGCCACGGATCAGCGTGCCGATCTTCACCGCCGGCAGCCTGCGCGCCAGCCTGGATTCCGCAAGGATTCAGAAGGATATCAATGTGGTCCGGTATGAGCGCGCCATTCAGAGCGCCTTTCGCGAGGTATCCGATGGTCTTGCGGCGCGCGCGACCTACACCCAGCAGCTAAAGGCCCAGCAGGCACTGGTCAACAGCAGCCAGGATTACTACCGGCTGGCGGAGCTGCGCTATCAGCAGGGTATCAGCAGCTATCTCACGGTCCTCGATGCCCAACGCTCGCTGTACACTGCGCAACAAGGTCTTCTCAACATCCGGCTCGGCCAGCTGGCGAGTCAGGTCAATCTCTACAAGGCGCTTGGGGGTGGCTGGTTTGAGCATACCCAGGCAGGGAGTGCAGATCAGCCTGTGGGGTAAGGCGTTGATTCGGAGACTCTGCTCAGAGCAGGAACAGCCTGGCGGCAGCCTCCGGATTTGACGGGAAGTAGAGGTGCAGATAGCTCGCCAGGATGTTGCCGTGTCTGTATACGGCCTCACCCGCTTCGCCCTTACTGGCCTGGCGGCCCTGTGTCACTGGCTGAAGCGACGTTTCCAGGCGCGAATAGTGAAAGGTGTGCCCGCGCAGCTCGCCGCCGTCCAGCGTCACCGATTGCATCCCGAGTGCCGCGAGCCGGGGTTGCATCCGGGCTTCCCCCGGCAAGAGGCCGGCCATCCTGACGCCATGCCCCTGGGCGTCCGTGAGTGATTCCAGCAGATAGAGCAGGCCACCGCACTCGGCGTAGATGGCCTTGCCAGCCTCAACGTGGGCGCGCAGGACGTCAATCATGCCTTGATTGGCCGCGAGCGTCTCCAGATGCAGTTCGGGATAGCCACCGGGCAGGTAAACGGCATCGGCGGATGGCAGGGTGGTATCAGCCAGGGGTGAGAAAAAACAGAGTTCCGCGCCCATGCCTTCAAGCAGTTCCAGATTGGCAGGATAGATGAAATTGAAGGCAGCGTCGCGGGCAATGGTAATGCGCCGGCCAGCAAGCAGTTGCGGCAGGGGAGTGGGGGGGGCGGCCTGAAAATGCACCGGCGGCGGCAGCTCTGTCAGATCGGTAGCAGCAATCAGCGCAGCGGCGGCTTCCAGTTTTGCCTCAAGATCCACAAGCTCGTCGGCCTGCACCAGCCCCAGATGCCGGGCCGGCAGGATGACTTCACTGGCGCGCGGGATCAAGCCCAGACAGGGGATCTGCGCCGGTAAAAGCTCAGTCAGCATGGCTGCGTGTCGTGGGCTGGCCACACGGTTGGCGAGCACCCCATGAAAGGGCAGCGTGGGCCGGAAGCTCGCCAGCCCCTGAGCGACGGCGGCAAAACTTTGGGCCATCCCCGTGGCATCGATCACCATCAGCACCGGGATGCCGAAGGCCTCTGCAAGATCGGCACTGGAGGGATTGCCATCATAGAGCCCCATCACGCCTTCCACCAGGATGAGATCGGCCTCGCTGGCGGCCTGCGCTAGGCGCTGACAACAGTCGGCTTCACCCGTCATCCATAGGTCCAGCGTATGCACCGGATGCCCGCTGGCGCGTTCCAGCAGCATGGGATCGAGAAAATCCGGGCCGGCCTTGAACACCCGCACGCGCCGACCCTGATTGCGGTGATAACGGGCAATGCCCGCCGTCAGCGTGGTCTTGCCCTGGTTTGAGGCCGGTGCGCTGATGAAAAGGGCAGGGCAGGCATGGGGCAATGCTGTCTTGTGCGGCGGCGGGGGTATCACCTCGGCGCATCCCGGAGTAGGCGCAATTGCGGCAAGAGCGCTGGAATATCCGTTTCAAGGATTACCTGCTCGGCGAAAGCAATCATGTCCTCCAGGTAAAAGCGCCACTCACGCTGCATCGGCTCAGACACGCACCGCCTCTTGCTCGATAAAGGGCCGAAGCTCGGGGCGCAGTGCCTTTTCAGTCACCAGGTCGACCGGGCAGCCAAACAGATCCTCCAGATAAAACTGCACACCAAAGTAACGTTCCGAGGTGGCCGGGCCGTCGAATGCAATCAGGATGTCGACATCACTATCTATTCGGGCGCAATTGCGCGCGGTCGATCCGAAAAGCGCGAGCTTGGTGACGCCATAGCGGTCCACCAGCAGGGGTTTGCTCTGTCTGAGCAGTTCAAGGGCGCGCGAGCGATCCATATGCATTCCTCAGGAGAGCGAATACTGTCGAACCAGGATTCCAGACTAACATATTACCCAGGATGCCAGTAAAACCATTACTTATGATGGCTTATCGAGATCAAAACTCAACCCCCTGTTGCGCCTTGACGCCCTGCTCGCGGTAGGGATGCTTGACCAGCCGCATCTCGGTCACGAGGTCCGCGGCCTCAATCAATGCCTCCGGGGCATGACGGCCGGTGATCACCACGTGCACCATGGGCGGGCGCCGCGCGATCACCTCCAGCACTTCATTAAGATCAAGATATTCGTACTTGAGCACAATGTTGAGTTCATCGAGGATGACCATGCGATAGTCGCCGCTCTCGATCATGCGCTGGGCCTCGGCCCAGGCTTTCTGGGCGGTGGCGATGTCGGCGGCGCGGTCCTGGGTGTTCCAGGTGTAGCCCTCGCCCATGGTCAGGAAGTCGCAGTTGGGGAGGCTGCCCAGGAGATCGCGCTCGGCGGTGTGCAGGGCGCCCTTGATGAATTGCACCACGCCCAGACGCAGGCCATGTCCGACCACGCGCAGGCCCATGCCGAAGGCAGCACTGCTCTTGCCCTTGCCGGTGCCGGTATGGACGATCAAAAGGCCCTTTTCCAGGGTGGCCTCGGCGCGTTTCTTCTCGAAGCCGGCCTTGCGCCGCTCGCTCATGCGTTTATGGGAGGCGTCGTCGGTTTTCATGGGTTCCTAATGCCAGTCATGGCCGGTCAGTTCCTGCAGGTGCGCCAGGGTTCGGGCGCGGTTCGGGTGATAGCCGATCACAACGATTCGGGTATCGGCCAGGGACGACTTGCCGGGCTGCCAGACGGCCTCGATGCGGCTGCGCACCCCCTGGACCAGCAGAGGCGCGTCGGCATCCGCTATGGCGGCGAAGCCCTTGATCCGCAGGATGGGCTCGCTGCGCGCCAGTTGCCGCAGGGCATCGAGTAAGGATACTTGTTGCAATGGCGTCTGGCAGCGGACCATGAAGGACTGCCAGCCCGGATCGTGCTCGTGAAAGTGCTTGTGGGTCTGCAGGCCGTGGCGGTGCGCTCCAAGCCCGCTGTGGCTGTGGCCATCGAGCAGGTGCTGGTTGGCCAGCGGCCGCAGGCCGAGACCGGGCATGTTCTGGATCGGGCCATAATGATGCCCCTGCGCTTCGGCGGCGGCCTCGTGCAGGCGCAAGCCGAGCGTCAGCCGGGTATCGAGCCGGGCGCCGTAGGCGAGCTCGATGAAGCGCACCCCCGGCGCGAGACGGCGCACCCGCGCCTCGGCGGCCAGCAGCTCGTCCTCGCTCAGATCATTGATCTTGTTGAGCACGACGATGTCGGCGTTTTCGAGCTGCAGGGCAAAGAGTTCGGCCACCGAGGCATCGGTCTCAGGATCAAGGCCGCTGGCGACGGGCGCCGGATCGAGCTGACCCGCGAGCAGCAGCGGGGTGTCCACCACCGCCAGCACGGCGTCGAGCACGAAGTCCGCCGCCAGTTCCTCGCTTTGCAGGCGCTCCATGGCGGCGGTGGGCAGGGCCAGGCCCGAGGTCTCGATCAGGACATGATCGATGAGCTGACGCCGTGCGCGTATCTCGCGCAGGATGGGCAGGAATTCACTGTCCTCGCCATAGGCCACCAGACCTTGGGCCAGATCGTGGATCTCGACGGCTTCGCCGCGCTCGTGTTCGCGCAGCAACGCCCCATCAATCGAGACCTCGCCGAATTCATTGACCAGCACCGCCAGGCGCAGTTGCCGCGTTTGCTCCAGGATCTGCGCGAGCAGGGTGGTCTTGCCGGCGCCGAGAAATCCGGTCACCAGCGTGACGGGAATGCGCGGGCTCATGCGGATAGCCCCATTTCTTGCAGCAGCATCTGTAAGACCTCAGGATTCCCGGCGAGTACCGGGTATTCAAGGACAGGGCGGCGGATGACGATGAGCGGGATGCCGAGTGCTTCAGCCGCAGCCGCCTTGGCCGGAAAGCCGCCCGCCACGCCGGAAGCCTTGCTGATCACGCAATCGATGTCCCAGTCACGCCAGAGTGCTTGATTAAAGGTTTGCGAAAAGGGGCCCTGCATAGCGCAGATATGGTCCTGCGGGATGCCAAGCGCCAGGGCGCGCTCGATCTGCACCGGGTCAGGCGGCAGGCGCAGGAACCAGTCGCGCTGCCCGGCGCCTGGGCTGTTCAGGATGCCCGGCAGGTCCTTCGAGCCGCTGGCAAGAAAGATCCGCCGGCCAGTTTCGATGGCGCGTTCGGCCGCTTGCGCCATGCTGTCGCAGACGATAGCCGATGCCGGCAAGGGCGTGTCGGGCCGTTCGAAGCGCAGGTAGGGCAGATTGAGTTCGTCGGCCAGTTGCATGAGCTGGCGCGACATGTCCGTGGCATAGGGATGGGTGGCATCGATGATCGCCCGCGCCTGATTCGCCGCGAGTAGTTGCCGGCGTCGCTCAAGCCCCATGCGACCCGAGACCAGGGGCAGGTCCGGGTAGTCCTGACGGAGCTGCGCGGCGCCATAGGCGCTGGCGGTGGAGACCAGCACGCGATGGCCCTGATCCGCCAGTTGCCGGGCCAGGGCATTGCCGTCGCGGGTGCCGGAAAAAACCCAGAGCGCCTGGGCCGGCAGATCTTCCCGGAGTGCTGGCGCTTCTGCGTCGTCCCAGTTGCCGTAACCGCGCGGGGTGTAGATCCAGTCGCGCCGGCGACGGGTGAAGCGGTTGCCGATCACCAGCGTGGTCAGCATGTCGAAGGGGCGGCTCGGCAGCTCCGCAAGGGTGCAGATCTCCACCGATTGCTCGGGCCGATAGGCGTTGCGCACGATGCCGCACAGGGTCTGCGGGCGCTTGTGTGCCTGCAGGATCTCGAGGATGCGATAGACGCCCTGCTGACGCTGACGGCTCTGCACGTTGTAGAGCACCAGCGCCAGATCGGCCTCGGCAATGTGACGGGCGCGCTGTTCGATCCAGCCCCAGGGGCAGAGCAGATCCGAGAGGCTCAGGGTCGCGAAGTCATGCGACAGCGGCGCGCCGAGCAGGGCGGCGCAGGCATTGGCGGCGCTGATGCCGGGCACGACCTGCACATCAAAGGCATCGTCCTCGCGCATCAGCTCAAAAGCGAGCGTGGCCATGGCGTAGATGCCGATGTCACCGCTGGAGACAAGCGCCACCTGCCGCCCGGCGCGCGCGGCATCCACCGCCATCTGCGCCCGTTCGCGCTCCTGGGTCAGGGGCGGGCTATGGATTTCCTTGCCCTCGATCCAGGGCTGGATCCAGCGCAGATAAAGCTCATAACCAACGATGATCTCGCTCGCCTCAAGTGCTGCGATGGCCTGCGGCGGGATGAGCCCGGCCTCGCCCGGACCCACGGAAACCAGATGCAGCCTGCCTGTCATTTGCCCAGTCCTTCCAGAAAGTCATCCGCCACCAGGGCCACGGCCACGCCGTTCAAGGTAGTCTTGGGTACCAGCATCCGCCCGCGCGGGCTGGCCATCAGAGCGCAGGGCTCGCAGACGCCATCGGCGCCGATCTGCTGGCGCACCCAGTCCGAGGGCTGGCTGACCCAGGCGCGGGCGGCGACATCCGCCTGGGCAAATACCCGCAGGGGCAGCGCAAATTTTGCGCAAAATTCGAGCAGCCCCGGCTCCGCGGCCTTGAGATCGATGGTCGCCACTTCGCGGATATCTACCAGTGATCGATCCCCCAGCGCCAGATGCAAGGCGGCCTCGATCTGCGCGCTGGAGGCGCCCTTGCGACAGCCAACACCCGCCACCAGCGGCTTTGTCGACTCAGTGGCGGTGCTCACCACCGGTGTGGCGCCGAAGGCCGCTGCGACCTGATAGGCCAGCGCGTTGGCCCCGCCCTCATGCCCGCTCAGGAGTGCGATGGCATGGCGCGCGCCCTCATCCAGCACCACCACGGCCGGATCGCGATGCTTGTCCTGTACCAGGCCGTCGAGAAAGCGCACGGCAATGCCCGTGGCCATCACCAACACCCACTGGGCGCGCTCATGAAAGCGGGCGCGGAACTGGTCGATCTGATTTGTGTGCGGGTCTTCCCAGGGCTGGATGAGCTCGCTGCCGAGCCGCGATTGCAAGTGCCTGCCCAAAGGCAGCGCCTCCGGGCGCACCAGCCAGATGCCCATCGCACTAAGCATCCGTCGAGTCCTCGCTGCTGCCGCGCCGGAAAATATGGGTGTAGTGCGCGGCATAGAGGCTCGATTCCGCGCCCTCGGTGTGGGCCAGGGCCGCGCCCACCAGCAGCAGCGAGGTCAGGTTCCAGTCCATGACCTTGATCTCGGAAAGCAGCCGCCCGAGCGTGCTGCGATGACTGCGCTGGTCCGGCCAGCTCGCCCGGTGCACCAGCGCCACCGGGGTCTCGGGCGGATAGTGCCTGGCAAGATCAGCAATGATTTGTTTGAGATGCGGGCCGGACAGGAAGATGCACATGCTGGCCTGATGCCGGGCCAGTTCATCGATGGATTCGAGCGCCGGCACCGCCGAGGCGCGGCCTGAAACGCGGGTGAGAATGATGCTCTGCGACACGCCGGGCCGGGTCAGCTCGCTGCCGATCAGCGCCGCCGCTGCGGTAAAGGACGACACGCCCGGCACGATCTCGTAGGGGATGCCCAGGCGCTCCAGACGCCGCATCTGCTCTGCAGTGGCGCCATAGATGGCAGGATCGCCGGAGTGCAGGCGCGCCACGTCCCAGCCGGCTTCATGGGCGCGGCGGTATTGCGCCTCCTGCTCATCCAGATTGAGACCGGCGGTGTCGATGATCTCGGCATCCGCCCGGCAGTGTTGCAGGATATCGGTCGGCACCAGCGAACCGGCATAGAGCACCAGCGGCGCGCTTTGCAGGATGCGCGCGCCGCGCAGGGTGATGAGATCGGCCGCGCCGGGCCCGGCGCCAATGAAATGGACAGTCATGCCGGGGCTCCGGGTGCGTGGCGAGGGGTGCGAGCTTCGCGGCGGATGAGCAGGGTCGAAAGATAACCGCTGGCAGTCGCGGGGTCGAGCGCGCCGAGATCATGGCAAAGCACTTCGCCGGGCAGGCCCAAGCGCTGGGCGAAGGCACAGTGCGCGAGTATTTCCAGCTCGCGCAGGACATCGAGTACCGCGGGCAGGAGCCGGCCGATCTTCATCAGCACCACCACGTCATGGCTCAGGATGTCGGCGCGCAACGCGGTCATGTCGTCCGGGCAGGGCAGGATCAGGATGCGCTCCCGGCCTTCCCCCAAGGGCCAGGACAGGGCAGCGGCGCTGGCGGCGAAGCTCGTCACCCCCGGAAAGGTGCGGTGACACAAATCGGGCTCTTCATCCTGAAGGGCTGCGAGCAGATAGCCATAGGTCGAATAGGTCAGGGAATCTCCGAGCGTGAGATAGGCCACGTTCCGCCCGGCTCGCAGTTCCGCTGCAATGTCTGCGGCCAGTTGCGCGTAGTGGGATGCAAGCAGGCTGCGGTCCGAGGCCATCAGGAATTCGACTTCACGAAAGCGTTCAGCGGGCAGGTCCAGGCCCGCCAGACACTGGCGCGCCACGGAGACATCACTTGATTGCGCGCGCGGCAGGTAGATCAGGTCCGCCTGCCTGAGCGCCTCGACCGCCGCCACCGGGATCAGCCCCGCCGGGCCAGGCCCCACGCCGATGCCAAAAAACTGCCCCAGGCTGCTCATGCCGCCGCCCCGATGGCCTGGCCGTTCATGGCGAAAAGGCGCACCGCAACCTGGCGCACGGCCGGCACCCGTGCCTGCATCAGTTCAGCGCTGCGCTGCTCGATGCTGCGCCAGAGCCTGGGCGCGGCGGGGTCGGGCCGCAGCATCTCGATCACGTTTTCCACGGTATTGGCCGCCTCGATGGCCTGCACCTGTTCGCGGGCAAAGCCGCAATCGGCCGCCACCGCCGCCACCGTCTGCATGGCCATGCCGCTCTTGCCCGAATGCGTATCCCAGACGCCGTCGAGCACCTTGGCGATCTTGCCCGGATGCCCCAGCACCCACAGGGTATCGAGCCGAAAATCCATCTCTTCGAGCGTCTGCTGGGTATAATCGAGCGCGGCGCCGACGAAATTGGCGATCTGCACCACTTGCTTTGCGGGCAGACGCAGATGGTCGCGCGCGTAGGCTTTGCCGATCTTGCCCGGCGTGAAGGCGATAGCCGTCGGCCGATCCCCGAGTGCAACACGAATATAGACCTCGATTGAGGCCATCCAGGCCGCCATCGACATCGGTTCGACGATGCCGCTGGTACCCAGAATCGAGATGCCGCCGACGATGCCCAGTCGCGGATTGAAGGTCTTGCGGGCGATCTCCGCGCCATCGACGCAGCCAATCACCAGATCAAAGCCGGGATTCATCGCGCCCGCCAGCACCTCGTCCACGGCCATGCGCATCATCTGGCGCGGTACCGGATTTATAGCCGGCTCGCCGACCGGCACGCGAATCCCGGGCGCGGTCACGGTACCCACGCCGGGCCCGGCGCGAAAGCGGATGTCGCCGCACTGATTGATCAGCACCATGGCCACGATGCGCGCGCCGTCGGTCACATCCGGATCGTCGCCAGCCTGTTTGATCACTTCGGCCTCGGCGCAGTCCGGCCCCAGGCGGCGCAGGGCATGAATGGGAATGAGCAGATAATGATCGGGATCGGGCAGGCTGACCTCGACCTGGGAAGCCCTTTCATTGCGCAGCAAAAGCAGCAAGGCGGCCTTGACCGCGGCTGTCGCAGCACTGCCCGTGCTGAAGCCGCGCCGTAGGCCGTTTGGGGCAAGGATGGCGAGATCGAAAGGCCGGCGTCTGGTCACGAACCATCTCCACTGATCTCATCCAGCGCGCCGATCATCAGGGCATTGACCACCGAGGCGGCCCAGGGCGAGCCGCCGCGCGTGCCTTCATTGGTGATGCGCGGCACCTGCATCAGCCGGCGCAGCGCCGCCTTGGATTCGCGGGTGCCGACGAAACCCACCGGCAGGCCGATCACCAGTTGCGGCCGCCAACCCTGCTCGCGCACCAGGCGCACGGTCTCGAAGATCGCCGTTGGGGCATCGCCAATCGCGAGCACGACATCGTTGCCCCACTTCTCCCAGGCGCGGCGAATGCCGGCCGCCGAGCGCGTGATGCCAAAGTGCGCCGCCATCAGATGGCTTTCCTCATCATGCACCCCGCACCAGGTGGAAATCCCCAGCTGCGCGAGCAGGCTCTGCTTGAGCCCGCTCTGCACCATGCTGACATCCGTGACCACGCGCCGGCAGCGCAGCAGGGCGCGGATGCCGATCCCTACCGCGCCGGGCGAGAAAAAGATCTCGTCGGCCACGCCAAAGTCCCCACTGGTATGCACCAGACGCTTGAGCACCCGGTGCTGATCGGCAGGGAATACCGACCAGTCGCGCCCATGCTCGATGATGGCCATGCTCTCGGCCTCGATCGGATGCGGCTGATAGGGCGCAGGAGCCGGCGGCTCGGATGCGGTCTCCGGCTCGCGCCCCGCCAAGCCTCGCACCTTGCCGTGATGCCCCTGCTGAGGCTCGCCGACCTGCCCCTCGAATCCCACGATCTGCACCCGGTACTTGCACAAGGCGCAATTCATCGCCGCCCGTCCGGCAATGCCCTCGCGCGCGCGTTCCAGAAACACTTCCGCGACCAGCGGGTGGGGGCCGAGATAGCCGGCCTTGAGCACTTCGATGTCCGCATGGCGAGCCGCCAGGGCATCAACGGCCGCGTAAATGCGCTTGACCAGCACGCCATCGAAGAGAAAATAGGGCAGCACCAGCAGGCGCCTGTAACCGAGCTTCACCGCACTTTTCAGGCCTTCTGCAACGAGCGGTTTTGCCGTCCCGGCATAGCACACCATGGACGCGCCAAAGCCCATGCCTTCTTCGAGCATGCGCGCGAGTTTTGCGACCTCGGAATTGGCGTCCGGGTCCGAGGTGCCGCGCCCGACCACGACAAGACAGGTCTCGCTGCGCGACAGCACCTGTGAAGCAGTGGCCTCGGCTTCGATCAGCCGCGAGCGGCAGGCCGCCAGCAGCTTCGGGTGCAGGTCCAGCGCTGCGCCGAAATGAAATTCCACTTCCGGATGCAGCCTTTGCAGGGCCAGCAACTCGCTGGGCATGTCATTCTTGGCATGGGTGGCGGCGAACAGCACGCCGGGCAGCATCACCACCTTCCTGGCGCCCGCCGCGATCACGTCCTCGACTGCCGTGTCGATGGTGGGTGTCGCGAACTCCAGATATCCATGCAGGATGCGCCGATCGGGCGCGCGCGCCTGCACCAGGGCCACCAGTTGCTCGAACTCGCGCAGCCCGTCGGGGTCACGGCTGCCATGGCCGGCGAGCACGATGGCGTAATCGTCGTTCAAGGCGTGGGCTCGATCTGGCTTGGCATCGGCGCCAGGCTGCGGATCAGCATGATGCTCATGTCGCTGAATTCCTGCCTGCAATCGGCAAGCTGGCCCTGCCACTGCGCCTCGGCCCCGGTGAGGTGCTCCCAGACTTCGACCGGCTGCGTGGCCGGCACGCCCTGATCCAGCAGCCAGGCGGCAATGTCGCGCGGCATGAAATCCCAGGGGCGGGGAATGATGATGGCATTGCGCGTGTCCGCCAGGGCATGCACCAGATGCTGTTTGAAGGGCTCGAGATCACCACGCCGGTGAAAGGTGATGAAGGTCGTCTCATCAAAACAGACCCGCGCCTTGGAAGCCAGCACCTGGGCCGAGGAGATGCCAGGACGCGTCTCCACCGGGTGGCCGCAGGCGCGCTCGACCCGCTCCAGATACTGAAAGCCACTGAAATGAATGTCGCCCATGAACACCACCACGCAGCGCTGGCCGGCATGATGCGCCGCCGCCACGGTATCGAGCTTCGCCACCTGATCGCGATAGCCCATGGTCACGATCTCGGCCTCGGGCGCAATCAAGGGGCGCACCAGATTCACCACGGCATCGAAGCCCGCCACCACATCCGCCTCGCGGATCAGCCGGGCCGAGCCCTGCGGCAGGTAATCGAGATCGCCGGGCCCGGCGCCAATGCAGATGATCATGCCTCTTCCTTTTGAAGTGTTTCCATGGACTGCGGCAGGGCCGACAGCGCCGCCACCGCGCCAATGACGACGATGGCCGGACTGCCCAGCCCGGCCGCCTCGGCCGCGATCGGGAGGGCGCCGAGCTGGCTGAGCAACTGGCGCTGCGCCGGCAGGGTCGCGTGCTGGATGATGGCGGCCGGCGTGTCCGCCGCGAGCCCGGCGCTCAGCAATTGCTCGCAGATATCCGCGAGCTTGCGCATGCCCATATAGATCACCAGGGTCATGCCACTTTGCGCTAGCACCCGCCAGTCCGGCTCGTCGTCGGCGAGCGTATGCCCGGTCACGAAGGTCACGCCATGGGCATGATCGCGATGGGTCAGCGGCATGCCGATGCTGGCTGGTCCTGCCATCCCCGCGCTGATGCCGTTGATGATCTCCACGGCGATGCCCGCCGCCTGCAGGGCCTGCATCTCCTCGCCGGCGCGACCAAAGATCATCGGGTCACCGCCCTTGACCCGCGCCACGCACTGTCCGCTGCGCGCGCGTTCCAGCATCTCGCTCAGGATGAAATCCTGCGAGGTGGACTGGCAGCCGCCGCGTTTGCCCACGCGCACGATCTCGGCCTCGGGCCGCGCGAACTGCAGGATCGCCGGGTTGGCGAGATCATCGAGGAGCACGACGTCCGCCAGGCCCAGCACCCGCACTGCCTTCAATGTCAGCAGTTCGATGTCGCCCGGCCCCGCGCCAATGAGATAAACCTTGCCCAGTGTCATAAGCGGGGATTCTATCAGAAAGAAGGCGTGTGTTCCGATGGGCTGCATTCTGCAGCGTTACGCCGTTCAGGCTGTCATTGCCGGAAGTTTTTGTGAAACAGCCTGTCGTCCCAGATGACAGCCTGCGGCTTCGATATGATCAGCTGCTGCGCTTCGGGATGGAGAGGGTTGACCAGGGCATTCCACTCCTCGCGCGCAACCACGGAGGGTACCAGCAGAATTGCACTGCGCCGTTCATCGAGCCACTGGTCACCGGCTTGTCGGGCGCCTGTGCTGTCCTCGGTGTCCCAATCAGGCGGGAGCATCTGAAGGCTCAGCCGCTCCACCGAAATCCCATCGGGTACATCGGCGCAGACATAGCTTTGATTGCGTGGGATCTTTCCAATCCTGGCATGGACCAGCACCTCCAGCATCGCGCCGGCGAAGGTCAGGGAGCCATAAATGACGGGTTTGCCCCGACTATTCCAGCGACCGCCCATGAGCATGGCCCCCGTTCCATCCCAGAGGGCGTGTCTCGCATCAGCAATCCGAAAGATCCGCACTAAACGGGCATGCCGTAGAACAATTTCCAGAGAAGTTCTTCCACGCGTCTCGCCCCCAGTTCCGACATGGACACTTCCAGCGGCGTCATGCCGTGCAGCAAAGGGTGCGGCGTGTTCAGGAATTCACGGGCATCCTCCCCGGAATCCCAGACCTGCTCGGCCGTCGCATACACCCTGGCCAGGCGCTCGGTCTTCTCCGACTCCTCCGGACTCAAGCGGTCACGACGACGCTTGTAAGTGGCTTCCGGAACGAGACGATACAACAAGGTTCTGCGCTCTTCCTTTGTACGCGCCAGATGGTCCACGCTGGTGCGAAGGGCTGATTTGGGCAGACCATTGCGCACCATCTCATCGAGCTCGGAAAAGGAGTGGGGGAGTGGCGAGAGCGACATCACGATTGCAATATGCTCGGCAGAGACAGAAATCATGGTAGCGCGTGGTATCCTTTGAGCCAAAATATTGGTTGTCATGATACCACGAAGAAGGTGCGCATCAAGGTAAAAAGTTATGACAATCGCGCGCGAATGGTGAGCGCCAGGTCCGCCGCGCTCAGGCCCTCCAGCGGCAGATATTCGGCCCGCAGTGCCTGGGCGAGCTGGCGGGCGCGGCCGAGCTTGATGAAATCCTGCTCGGTATCGAGCACCAGGGCCGGGATACTCTGGGCGGCCAGTTGCTCCGCAAAGGCAAGGCTCTGGGCCCAGGGCTCGGCGCCGGGAGCCTGCGCGACATTGGCGCGGCCATCGCTCAGGATCACCAGCAGAGGGGCCGCGCCATCTCCCTGCCGCGCCAGGGTCTCGGCGGCCAGTTGCAGGGCGTGGGCTAGCGGCGTGCGCCCGCCGGTGGGCAGGGATTGCAGAGCGCGCTCGGCCTGCTCGATCTTGCGCGTAGGCGCCAGCACCAGTTCCGCGCTGTCGCCACGAAAGGCAATCACCGCCACCTGATCGCGGCGCTGATAGGCATCTTCCAGCAGTCCCAGCACGCAGCCCTTGACGGTCTCCATGCGTCGGTGCGCGCCCATGGAACCCGAGGCATCCACCACCAGCAGGATCAGGTTTGCGCCCTTGCCGCGCAGTTGCTGCTCGTGCAGGTCCGCGCGTGTCACCTGGAATGCCGCCGGGTTGCGTTGCAGGGCATGGCGCAGGGTGGCGTCCAGCGCCAGACGCCCGGGATTTTCAGTCGGCACGGCGCGTACGTAATGGCCCTGGCGGACCTTCGCACTGCTGCTGCGCCTTCCGCTGATCTCGCTCTCGCCTTGTACCTGCAGACGCGCCACATTACTGGCTGCACCGGCGGCGAAGACCTGCTCCGAGGCGCCTGCGCCCGTTTCGCGCGCGTCCTCGCCGGAGGATTCGCCCTCGCGCATATCCTGTTCAGACGGCGGCGGGGGAGGCGGAGCCGGGGGCTCGGGCGCATCCTGCATGAGCTGATCGAGCTGATCCCGGTCCAGGCCGGTCTGCTCGAAGGGCTTGCGCCGACGCCGATGCGGCAACACCAGCTCCGCCGCCGTCCGCACATCTTCCGCCGTCACCTGCCGGCGCCCGTCCAGCGCGGCCAGGGTGCGCGCCGCCTTGTGCATGACGATATCCGCGCGCAGGCTGCTGACCTCGAACTCGCAGCAAAGCCGGCTGATGAACTCCAGCAGGGCGTCGGAGAGCGTCACCTCCGGCAGCAATTCGCGGGCGGTTTGCAGGCCTGCCTGCAGGGCCGCCGTTTCCGCCTGCCAGTGCAGGGCAAAGGCGGCCGGATCGGCCTCGAACTGCACGCGTCGGCGTACCACCTCGGCGCGGACGGCGGGGTCACGCGGGGCGCTGACCTCCACCATCAGGCCGAAGCGATCCAGCAACTGCGGGCGCAGTTCGCCTTCCTCAAGATTCATGGTGCCGATCAGGGTGATCCGCGCCGGATGGCTGAGCGACAGCCCCTCGCGCTGCACCGTGTTCACGCCCATGGCGGCGACATCCAGCAGCACATCCACCAGATGATCGGCCAGCAGATTGACCTCATCGATATACAGAATACCCCGATGCGCTGATGCCAGCAGGCCCGGCTGGAAGGCCTTGCTGCCCTTCAGCGCGCGCTCGAAATCCAGGCTGCCCAGCACCCGGTCCTCGGTGGCGCCCAGCGGCAGGTTCACGAAGGGCACGGCGGCATCGATGGGCTCGACCTCCGCCTGACAGGCCGCGCACTCGCCCAAGGCCTCGGTCGGGGCGCAGTTGAAGGCGCAGCCGGGCACGCGCGGGATGGGCGGCAGCACCGCCGCCAGGCCCCGTGCCGCCGTGCTCTTGGCCGTGCCCTTGTCGCCACGGATGAGCACGCCGCCCAGGCCGGGATTGACGGCGCAGAGCAACAGCGCGGTCTTCAACGCATCCTGGCCGACGATGGCCGCGAAGGGATAGATCAGGGGCATGAAACGATGAACTCTCCAGGGTGTGATGAATAAGGAATGTTGGGTTTGCACATACCGGTGTGGCGCGCCTTGTTGGGGGCATCGGAGCGGGCTAGAATAGCAAAGTTACCAGATTTTGGAGGCATTATGGCTACCGAGGCACTGGAACGACTTCGTTCTGAAATGATGGCCCTTTCCGAGACCGAACGCGCGGAGTTGGCCCATGAGTTGATCGAAAGCTTGGATGCGCCCCGGGATAATGATGTTGAAGACGCCTGGGACCGTGAGATCTTGCGCCGAATTTCCGTAGTTGACGACGGGCAGGCCAAACTGCTGGACCGCGAGGAATTCCGAAGGAGAATACGGGCAGGACTTGGGGTCCGGTAGTGCGACCTGTACGGATTCTCCAAGAGGCTGCCGAAGAAGTAGCCGCTGCAGCCAGTTGGTATGACAGGGAACAGTCTGGACTCGGTACGGAATTCTCTGATGCAATAGAAGCTGCCCTTGATCTGATTGAAGAGGATATTCTTCCTCTCTCCCCCATGCCCGGCAAATCCGGCGCCAAAGGCGCAAAGCGACTCATACTCAAGCGGTTCCCGTACGACATGGTTGTCACTGAACGAGCCAACGAAGCGGTTGTGATTGCAGTTGCTCATCATTCGAGAAAGCCTGGCTATTGGCGCGCGCGAATTCGCCCTTAACAACTGAGTTATCAGCGCCTAGCAATTCTGTGTGGCCGCTCCTGATTGTGATTCTGTCATCAAGCCTCAATGAATGGCCTACCTGGCGGGGGAAAGGTCAGTTCCAGAGGCTACTCATGCTGAAGGATGTTGACGAGCCTTCCCATAGGGTCACGTACGTAGAAACGCCGCACGCCCCACGGCTCAACAGCCGGCCCGTACTCTATGCCGATGCCTGCTTCTTGGACGCGACGCAGAGCCTCGTCCAGATCATCTACCTCGACGGACAGGTGGGGCACCTCTGTTCCGGACCCGCCCTCGGAGGCAACGCTGATTTGGACTGTCATTCTCGCATCACCGGTATACGTTCGGATCCAGCCGTGGTCCATAGCCAACTCCAGGCCGAGCACCCCCCGGTAGAATGCGTCTGCCTCCGAGGGATTGGCGGCCTGAATGTCCGCGATGATACGTTTCACTTTCATCCGTTTGCCTCGGCAGTTCCCAGTGCGCTCTGGCGGGGCGCGCATCAGCTCGTCCGCTGGAATGCCTTGTAATGATATTTGAGAATAATCCCACGAACCTGCTTTACCTGATATGGCTTAGCCTTGCTATCCGCTCGCTGCAAATTGATCTTTTCCTCAATACCCACACACCCCGGCCCCCTTCTCGGCGTTTCCCCCCGCGCTTCGAGCTGGGCTTCGCTATCGAGATACAACGCTTGCAGGGCCGCCAGGGTCTCGGGTTTGGGCTCGGCCTACATCTGGCGTTGCGCCGCCGCCAGGCCGCGAGCCGCCGTGCTCTTGGCCATGCCCTTGTCGCCACGGATAAGCACGCCGCCCAGGCCGGGATTGACGGCGCAGAGCAGCAGCGCGGTTTTCAGTGCATCCTGGCCGACGATGGCCGCGAAGGGATAGATCAGGGGCATGGCGGTTCCGGGGTAGTAGGTGGCTCAGTGCTTATGAACAGGTTTTCGAAGCCCAAAGTGACCAGCAGACTCAATACCTGATTTTGGCAAGAGCGGCAGCCTTTACTTCATTCCAGGGTAGTACATCATCAGGGTTGGCAAGGTGGTCTGCGAGACGGCGGTCAAGCTCTGCTTTCTGGGTTTCTGTCAAAGAGGGCACAGCACCGCGACTAATGATCCAATCCCAGACAGCCTCAACCAGCTCAATCTGTTCATCAACACTGAGTGCGCTTGCTTGCCGTAGCAATTGTGTATTCATGGCCTTGGGCTCCATTCAAAGCTGACGAGGTAATTCTAGCGTGCCTCCCCGCCTTGTGTCGACGTACCCACCGCTGCCAATGCGCGCGCCTCCCTCGAATGCCATGTTAGGTTTGTTGAAAGAAAATTTCAGCTTCCATGAAAGTGACCGCACACCCTGAGAGAATTACACGGTCAGCTTTTATCTCGCAAATGATGTTGCCACCACGCTTGGAAACCTGTTTGGCTGCCAGGGTGGTCTTGCCAAGTTTATTGGCCCAGTACGGAGCGAGCTCACAATGAGCGGAGCCTGTGACGGGGTCTTCGGGGACGCCAAGCTTGGGGGCGAAGAAGCGGCTGACGAAATCAACATCTATCCCGGGCGAGGTGATGATGACACCACGCAAATCAAGTTGACTTATAGTGCATAACAATTTATTCAAGCCGACACCGCTTCGCAGCTCGGCTTAGTACCTCTAACAAAACCTTTGTATGAAGTTCCAGGCGATAAGGGCACAGCCGAGTTGGAGGAATGCCTGGTGGATGTCGGCGCGGCGCTCGTAGCGGATACGAAGACGGCGCATGCGGTGCAACCAGGAGAAAGTGCGCTCGACAACCCAGCGATACCTGCCCAGGCGCTCGCGGGATTCGATGCCCCGGCGGGCAATGCGGGGGCGAATCCCGCGGCGTTGCAGATACTGGCGCAGGTAGGGGAAATCGTAACCTTTGTCGGCATGCACCTTCTCGGGTCGGCGGCGAGGACGGCCAGGCAGACCGCGGATGGGGGGAATGGCTTCGAGTACCGGGATGAAGCATTTGGAATCGTGCCGGTTGGCGCCCGAGAGTATTACCGCGAGCGGTAGGCCTCGGGCATCGACGGCGAGGTGGTGCTTGCAGCCCAGCTTGCCCCTGTCGGTCGGGTTAGGGCCAGTTTCCGCGCCCCCCGGGGGGCGGGGATGCTGGCGCCAGCCACCGAGACACGTGTCCAGTCGATCTGGGCATAGGACTGCAAGTGGACCAGCATGACCTGATGCAACTGTTGCCAGACCCCGGCCGCCTGCCAGTCGCGCAGCCTGCGCCAGCAGGTCATGCCCGAGCCGCAGCCCATCTCTTTGGGGAGATACTCCCAGGGAATGCCGGTGCGCAGTACAAAGAGGATGCCGGTCAATGCGGCGCGGTCCGGCAGCCGGGGCCGCCCACCTTTCAGGCGCGGCGGATGGGGCGGCAGCAAGGGCTCGATCTTTGACCATAGGGCATCATCCAGCAGGGGCTTGGCCATGACACGCTCCTTTCGATGCAGTCTCAATACGGGCTATGACCATGAAATCACAATTTTGTTAGGCGCTGTAAGTCGCAAACCGAATAGACGCGGGGCAGTAGTGTGTGCAGACGGTCGAGGGTTGGACTGCCTGTATGGACTTCGCTGCTGGCGTAGCCGTCAGCAAGCGCGTTGAAACGTTGGGGAGAAGATGGATTCATATTTTTATTGCTCCTTGCCTAAAATGCCAGCTCACCGGCGTGCCGCAAGCGGCACATCCGTGTGGAGCGCTGGGTTGGGCGTAGTAATGGAAAGCGCCCATTCGACAGCCTTGCGGGCGTGAACGCTGTTTGTATCGAACACCGGAAAGGCTGATTCCTGTAGGCGCGGGCGCAGGGCAACGCTAGGCATCATCTCTTATCCTTCAGTCTCTGTGACTCACACGGTCAAGTATCTTCCGCGCAATAGCACCAGTGCCATGGCTCAAAGACATAGCCGTATTTGTTTCCGCGTGGGTAGGACAAGGTGAAACCAAAAGAACCGGCGTGCTTCGACAACCAGCCGAAGGCCTCGGTGCTCTCGAATGCTTCCTCGAACGGTGGACATCCTGGGGTAGCGATATCAATAGCTCGCCCGGTGTGATGCTCGCTATAGCCGGGTGGCGCACTCGCAGAAAGGATTTGCTCAAGCGATAACCCCAGGCTCTGCTTCCGGCGGATGATATCCGCTTGTCGACCAAGGCTACGAAAGGCGGAGGCAAGAGACAGCAGAACCCCATCCTGTGCTGCGGCGGCTGATAGCTGACGCCACGCAATGACGGCCTCTGGAGTAAGCAGGTACTCCCGCCCGTCGGGCCCTGCCTCGGCAAGCACCAGCTCCGCCGGTTCAAAGAAGAGAGGCAATTGCCGGTGCACAATATACTCAGCCGGCATTCCCAGCTCATCTAGCAGTGCGGTGACACGTATCAGGTATTCGGCCGGCAGCACCACTCCTCCTTCCGCGCATAACGCCTGAGTTAAGCCGACCACTGCTATTCTGCCTGCGCTGCTTTCCAGTCGTCCGTGAGCATGCCCGAGAAGCCCCAGTCCTCGTCGGCAATCTCTTGAATGACGACGTGTGTGTACTCGGGCTTCTTGCCGAGAACACGAACGAGGGAGTCCGTTATGTCCTTAACGATCTCGGCCTTTTGCTGCCTCGTCGCGCCTTTGGTGATCTGAACGTTTACGTATGGCATAGGGGCTCTTCCATCATGTTTGCGACGTGGCTGAACGTGCCGCGCCTAACGTGGAGCTAAGCGGCGCCCGGAATGTCGCGAAGCGGCATGTAGGGCGTCCGTGTTGAGCGCAGGATTAGAGCAGAATCTCATAGGGCAACAACTATATACTGTTGGTTGAAAAAAACACTTCCCATTTTGAGAGAACGCGTTCGCTTAGCCACTTGACATCGACTTCACGGTTGCCGGTAAGAAGAACCCATTTACCACCGCCATTAAGCGGAAGTGTATTAAGTGGTGCTCCGTTAAGGCAGCCGCTCCACATGTGTGTGGTTGGATCTGCGCGTTTTGTCAGAGTGAGGTGCTTTCCTTTGTCGCAAAGGTCTCGACAGTCTTTGATGTCTTGGTCTTGTAGGAATGTGTCGAGCACGACTTGCGGAACAGCGTTGGTATTCCGAACGTAATCGCTTATGTGATACGCGGTGACAAAGAAATTGAAAAGGTTATCAATGTCGAGGCATTCCGCGAGCCGATGATGCTCCCGATTAGCCTTTTGAAGCATGTCGCGAGCAGTCCTCAGTTCGAAATACGCCATTTGCACTCCAGGGTAGGCTTTAACGAGGCGAGAGTTGTGCGGCACCCGCTCGAACGAGGGTTGGCCGAAACGCGCGCTGGGCAACAATCGGTTGAGTCACAAATATAATTCCTTTTGGCTCATGCTGTATAGACCAGTGCCCTATGATTATCGAACCTAAACTGCGCCGCTAGCCACCAGAAAATTTACCATTCCCCTCACCCCGGCCCCCTTCTCGGCGTTTCCCCCCGCGCTTCGAGCTGGGCTTCGCTATCGAGATACAGCGATTGCAGGGCCGCCAGGGTCTCGGGCTTGGGCTCGGCCCACATCTGCCGCTGCGCCGCTTCCAGCAGGCGTTCGCTGATGGCGTTCAGGGCCCAGGGATTGCTCTCGCTCAGGAATGTCTGCATGCCGGGGTCCATGGCGTAGTGCTGCGCCACCTCCTCGTACATCCAGTCGTCCATGATTCCGGCGGTCGCGTCATAACCAAAGAGATAATCCACCGTGGCGGTCAGCTCCAGCCCGCCCTTGTAGCCGTGGCGCTGGATGCTGGTCAGCCACTTCGGGTTCACCACCCGCGAGCGGAACACGCGCAGGGCCTCTTCCTTCAGGTCCCGCACCATGGGGCGGGCGGGGTCCTGAGTGTCGCCAAAGTAATGGCGCGGCTGCTGGCCGCTCAGGCTGCGGATGGTGGCGATCATGCCGCCGTGAAACTGCAGATAATCATCGCTATCGAAGATGTCGTGCTCGCGGTTGTCCTGGTTGTGCAGGGCGATCTCCACCCCGGCCAGACGCTGGCGGAACTCGGCGCGGGCCTCGACGCCGTTTTCCTGGCGGGTGTAGGCATAGCCGCCCCAATTGAGATAGGCCTCGGCGAAATCCCGTTCCGACTCCCAGTTGCGCTCCTGGATCAGGGGCAGGATGCCCGCGCCATAGCTGCCGGGCTTGGCGCCGAATACGCGATACAGGGCCCGCTGGCCGGCGGTCTCGCGCGGCAGATTCCCGAGCAGTTCGCCGGTGATATCTTCCAGATAATGCTTGCGCACGAAGTTCTCGCTGGTGGGCTCGTCGAGCAGGGCCACGGTGTTTACGGCCTCGTCCACTAGATGGATCAGGTGCGGGAAGGCATCCCGGAAAAAGCCGCTGATGCGCAGGGTCACATCAATGCGCGGTCGGCCGAGTTCGCTCAAGGGGATGACTTCGATACCGGTGATGCGCCGGCTTTCCGCCTGCCAGACCGGACGCACGCCGAGCAGGGCGAAGACCTCGGCGATGTCGTCGCCATGGGTGCGCATGGCGCTAGTGCCCCAGACGCTGATGCTGACGGTCTCGGGGCAGGCGCCGGTCTCTTTTTGATGACGGCTGATCACCGCCTGGGCGAGCTGGGTCCCGATATGCCAGGCCGCCTGCGAGGGCAGGCCACGCGGGTCCACGGAATAGAAGTTGCGCCCGGTGGGCAGGATGTGCGCCATGCCGCGTGTCGGCGCGCCGCTGGGGCCGGCCGGCACATAGCCGCCATCCAGCCCGCGCAGCAGGTTGTCGATCTCATCATGCGTGCGCCGCAGGTTCGGCACGAGCTGTTCGCAGGCAAAGCGCAGGATGGTTTCGATGCTGGCCGCTTGGCCTGCCGCTGTTGCTAGTGTCTCCTTGATGACATTCGGAATGGCGCTCGCGTCGAAGCCATTCTCGGCCAGACGCTGCATCAGGCCGCGCCCCAGGGCATCGATGGCGTCCAGGGCATCGGCGCGCGTGACCAGGGGTTGTCCGGCCAGCGCCTGCAGGGCCTCGGGCGCCAGGTCCAGGCGCTTGCCCTTGTCGGCTTGCAGGGTCTCGAAGTCCAGCCCGAACAGAGCGGCCAGACTCGCCGGCAGGCCCGGTACCTGCAGGTTGGGCAGGCGCAGCAGGGCGCAGAGCATGTCGGTCAGCGCCTCATTCTCGGGCGCTTGGCCGAGGATGTGCAGGCCGTCGCGGATCTGGGCCGCGCCGAGCTCGCAGAGATAGCCGTCGATGTCCTCGATCAGGTGGGCGACATCCACGCCTTCCATTTGCGCCAGACTCAGCGGTACGCCCTCGGCATTGAGGGTCGCGTCCCAGGCGTGATCATGATGCTCGTGATCGTGATCGTGATCGTGATCGTGATCGTGATCGTGATCGTGATCGTGATCGTGATCGTGATCGTGATCGTGATGCAGCATGGCCGCGAGATCGGCGTCGAGATTGGCCGCCTTGATCAGGTCCCAGATCTGCTGCTGCAGCAGCGGCAGCTTGGCCGGATCGAGCATCTCCACCTGATAGTACTCATCCACAAGCTGCGTGAGTTGCGCCAGCGGGCCATAGGTGTCGGCCGTGGTCATCGGCGGCGTCAAATGATCCACCACCACCGCATGCCCGCGCCGCTTGGCCTGCGAGCCCTCGCCCGGATCATTCAGAATGAAGGGGTAAAACAGCGGCATATCACCCAGCAGGGCATCGGGAAAGCAGTTTTGCGACAGCCCCGCGCCCTTGCCCGGCAGCCACTCCAGGGTGCCGTGCTTGCCCACGTGCACGATGGCGTCGGCCTGCCAGTCATCGCGCAACCAGCGGTACAGCGCGTAATAGTGGTGGGTCGGCGGCAGGTCCGGTTGATGATAGATGGCATCCGGGTCCATGCCGTAGCCGCGCGGCGGCTGCAGGGCGACGAAGGCATTGCCGTACGCCATCCCCGCCAGCATCAGATGCCCCTCGTGGACATAGGCCTGCCCCGGCGCCGGGCCCCACTGGGCCTCCATGCGCGCGCGGAGCGTTTGCGGCAGGTCCGCGAACCAGTCCTGATAGCGCCGGTTTGGCACCCGCACCGCTTCACGCAACTGCGCGGCGGTCAGATACTGCTCGTCATAGGCGCCGCGCTCGATCAGGGCATGGATCAGTTGATCGCTGTCGTCCGGCAGGTTCTCGATACGATAACCGCGCGCCTGCATGGCCCGCAGGATGGCCAGCAGGGAGGCGGGGGCATCCAGACCCACGGCATTGCCGATCTGGGAGGCCTTGCTGTTGGAGTTGGTGAAGATGAAGGCAATGCGCTTGTCAGCGGGAGGCCGCCGGCGCAGGCGCACGAAACGCGCCGCGATGCCTGCTACCCGCTGTATACGATCTTCCAGCGGCGCATAGGCGCTGAAGTCCGCGGGCAGGCCGGGGAGGGGCTCGCGAAAGGAAATGGGCACGCTGATGATGCGCCCGTCGAACTCCGGCAGGGCCACGTTCATGGCGGTATCGAGCGGGTTCAAGCCGCGTGCCGACTGCTCCCACTGCGTGCGCGTCATGCTGCTGCTGATGGCCTGGATGACCGGCAGATCGAGCGCATCCAGGGCCTCCACCGACCAGCCGGTGGGCGTCGGGCCTTCCACATTCACCTCGCCCATGGCAAAGGAGGTGGTATTGATCAGGGCATCGACCAGCGGCTGCCCCCTTCGTGTGAGCAGTTCCAGCACGCGCGGCCGGCCTCCGGCATCCAGGGCCCGCAGCGAGCCCGTGAACACCGGCAGGGCATTGATCTGGCGCTCATGCAGCGCGCTCACCAGGGCGTCAATGAACGCCGTATTGCCGCTGATCCAGTGCGCCCGGTAAAAGGTGATGCCGACACTCGGCCAATCCGGGTTGCGCCAGGCGAGCCAGTCATCCAGGCTGGCATGCTCCGGCAAGGCCGGGTGATAGATGCCCTGCTCCGGCAGGGGCAGGGGCGGCTCGTAGCCATAACCCGTCAGCAGCAGACGGTCGGACAGGCAGCGCAGCAACTGGCCCAGATTACCGGCGCCGCCGGCCGCAAAATAGGCCATCGCATCCTGCAGCAGGCCAGAGGAAACATTCGACAGCCGCGCCAAGGCCGGGTCGGGCTCATTGGCGCCGCTCAATACCAGTAAATGCCGACCAAGGCCGCGCGCGGACTCCAGCAATCCCTCCAGTCCCGGCACGGACTCGGGCCGACCCAGCACACGCACGATCAAAATACGCGCTTCGGCGAGCTTGTCGGCCTCATCCCCGGCCTCCGCCAGATTCTGCAGATGCAGCCCGCGCACGGGCGGAAAATCCGTCGGCAGCGCCGCCAGTGCCTGATGCAGTGCCACCAGATCGGTACTGGCATGGCTGAGGAGGGCGATGCTCTCCGCTGGGGTGTCTGTAGTCATGCGGTTTCCAATCCCTTATAGGCTGAACGGGTTCAGGGCGCGATCAGCCAGCTTTTCCATGAGCGCACAATCTGGCTGCCGGACTAAAGTGATGAAGTGTACTTGAAGCGGACAGCCATTGACGATGCTCTGTTCGTTTCCTTCCAGGAACAGCGGCTTTGCGATACATTGAATACAGGTATTCATAGAAGGTGGTGATATGGCGACTTCGATTCGGCTAGATCCGGAAACCGAGCAAAGGCTTGCCGCTCTTGCCGCCCATACCGGGCGCAGCAAGGCTTACTATCTGCGGCAGATCATCAAGCAGGGCATCGAGGAGATGGAGGACTACTACCTTGCCGCTGACGTGCTGGAGCGAATCCGCAAGGGGGATGAACCCGTACATTCCGCGGCTGAGGTAAGGAAAGATCTTGGCCTGGACGGTTGAGTACGCCGACACGGCCATGCGGCAGCTTCGAAAGCTGGACAAACAGATGGCGCGGCGCATCGTCGATTTCATGGACGAGCGCATTGCAGGGCTGGAGAACCCGCGCAGCACGGGCAAGGCCCTGACTGGCCCGCTTGGCGGCTTCTGGCGTTACCGCGTGGGCGATTGCCGGGTGATTTGTGACATTCAGGACAACGCTTTGCGCGTGCTCGTGGTACAGGTTGGCAATCGGCGCGAGATTTACCGATAGGCCTCATCGAGGTGCAATAGGCACTTGTGCGGCCTGGCAACGCGCGTGAATTCAGCCGGGTACCCGGCCTGCTGGTCGAGAACTGGGCTGCGGAAACGCAAGGTTCCAGAGTTGTCCGGCCAAGCTGATTCTCTTACCATGCGAGACAGCTACCACATCCAGGAGGTGGCTCATGGTCATTGCGTTTCGGCCAGCGATTCTGAAGTGGGGTGAGCATTCATGCGGGCAGGCCAGATAAATGGTTCAAAGCAAGACCTGAGCCTTGAACAGAATGTCCTGGCTGCCATACGTATCCAGCCAGAGATTGGGCTTGTCATTCTGTTTGGTTCGTTGGCGCGTGGTCAGGCGCATGCCCAGAGCGACCTGGATCTGGCCGTTGATGCAGGGCGCCCCCTCACGGCCAGCGAGAAGATGGATCTGATCAATGAGTTGGCAGTCAGGACGGGTCGCCCGATCGACCTGGTGGACCTGCGCGCCATCGGCGAACCCTTGCTGGGGCAGATCCTCCGGCACGGGAAAAGACTTCTGGGCAGCGATACCCAATACGCCAATCTGATCCGCAGGCATCTGTTCGATCAGGCGGATTATCTGCCCTACCGCGACCGGATCCTTGCTGAAAGGAGGCGGGCGTGGATCGGGAAGTGATCGATCAGAAACTCGAATCCTTGCGCCGCTGCCTGCAACGTGTCGCGGATAAATGTCCTCCTGATCCAGAGACGCTGGAGCGAGACCTCGATCTCCAGGACATCATCGCGCTGAATCTCAGCCGGGCAGTGCAGCTATCCGTCGACATCGGAACACACATCATCGCTGGCATGGAAGTGCCGCCACCCGACACCATGGGTCAAACCTTCGATATCCTGGCCCAGGCTGGCGTCATTCATGACGATCTGGCAATGCGGCTGAAAAAATCCGTGGGTTTTCGCAACATAGCCGTGCATAACTATGAAAAGATCGACTGGGCTATCGTTCATGCCATCGCCCGTCATCATCTTGCGGATTTTACCGAATTCGCCAGGGCGATTGGTTCTCGGCTGAGATGACGTCGCTTGGTGATCAGGACTGGGCCGGGCTGTCCATATTCTCCAGCATCTCCCCAAACTGCAGCGCCGCCAAACGCGCATACAGATCATCCTGACGAATCAGCTCCTCATGCCGGCCAATCGCCCGGATGCGCCCCTGATCCAGCACCACGATACGATCAGCATGACGCACCGTGGCCAGCCGATGCGCTATCACCAACGTGGTGCGATGCCGGCTCGCAGTTTCCAGCGCAAGCTGAATCGCCCGCTCGTTCTCCGCGTCCAGGGCGCTGGTCGCCTCATCCAGCAGCAGCACGCGCGGCTGGCGCAGCAGTGCCCGGGCAATGGCCAGGCGCTGCTTCTGCCCACCCGACAGCGTGATGCCCTTCTCGCCCAAAGGCGTGCTCAGCCCCTGCGGCAGGGCCTCCAGAAACCCCAGGGCCTGGGCATCGGCGGCGGCCTGGCGCACCTCCGCGTCATCCGCATCAGGCCGACCGATACGAATGTTCTCCCAGGCATTGCCGGTGAAGATGATCGGTTCCTGTGGCACCAGCGCAAACAGCGCGCGCAGGTCCTGTAGACGCAGGCGCTGGATCGGCACGCCGTCGATCAGGATCTGGCCGCTCTCGGGATCATAAAAGCGCAGCAGGAGCTGAAAGATGGTGGATTTGCCCGCCCCCGAGGGCCCAACCAGCGCATAGCGGGCGCCGGCCGGAATCTCCAGGTCAAGCGCATCCAGCGCCGGGCGCTCCGGACGCAAGGGGTAACGAAAAGTGACCCGCTCCAGCCGCAAGGCCCCCTGGCCGGGCGGCACCGGCAGGGGCTCGGCAGGCTCGCTCACCGCGCTGTGCTCATCGAGCAGCTCAAACAGCCGCTCACCGGCCCCCGAGGCCTGCTGCAGGCTGCCCCAGACCTCGCCCAGGCTCGCCACCGCAAGAGTCGCGAAAAAGGCATACATCAGAAAGGCGGTCAGTGCCCCCGCGCTCAGCTCGCCGCGCAGCACCGCCCCGCCGCCCACCCAGATCACCAGCGCAAGCGCCCCGAATACCGTCAGGCCAACCACCGCCATGGCCGCCGTTCGCGCGGCAATGCGTCGCGCCGTAGTGGCGAGGCTCGCATCAACCACCCCGTCATAACGGCTGCGGATACTCTCCTGCTGATTGTAGGCCTGCACCGTGCGGATGCCGTTCAGCGATTCCTCCACCAGCGCCCCAAGGTCGGCCAGCCGATCCTGCACCGCGCGGCTCAGGCGTCGCACCACACGCCCCACCGTGCGCGCGCTCAAGACGATCACCGGCACCACCAGCAGCGCGATCCCGGTCAGGCGGGGGCTGGTAAACGCCATCATCGCCAGTGCGCCAATCAGGGTCACGCTGCTGCGCAAGGCCACGGAAAGCGTCGAACTCACCGCCGACTCCAGCAGGGTCACATCGCTGCTCAGGCGGGTGATCACCTCACCGGTGCGCTGGGTCTCGAAAAAGGCCGGCGACAGCTCCAGCACCTGACCAAACACGCTGCGGCGCAGATCGGCAATCACCCGCTCGCCGGTCCAGGTGATCAGCGCATAACGCGCCGCGCTCGCCAGGCTCATCAGCGTCCCGATGCCAAGGATCAGCAGGGCAGCGCGATGCAGGGCCTGCGGGCTATTGAGGGCATTGTCCACCAGCCAGCCCACCCCGCGCGGCAGCAGCAGCGTGGCGCCGGCGGCAATGAGCATGGCCGTGAGAAAGCCCGCCACCTTGCCCCAGTGCGGGCGCAGGAAGGGCAGCAGGCGCAGTAAAACGCTGAATCTTTTGGAGGGCGGGCGCACGGGTCTGGGCATCCCGGCATCTTAACAGAGCGGCACTGCCCCGGCAGCAGGCGGATGGCTTTGGTTCCGGGTGCATCCTGGATTTGGCCTATCAATACCCTGCTTCTTTTACTCGTGGCACGCGGGCAGTTCTGTTTCAGCCTCCGAGCCCCAGGCGCGAAGCCACTGGCGTGTTTCCTCGCCGGTCAGGTGTCGCCCGGTTTCCTGATATTCCGTCCAGGCTGCCAAGGCTTCCTGTCTGAAGTTCTCACGGGCCTCCACACGCTCGACGTACTGCTGGATCGCTTCGCGCATCAACCAGTGCGCAGAGCGGCGGCGCTGGCTGGCGAGCTGCTGTACCCGGTTTTTGAGATCTTCATCGAGTTTGATCGACGTTGCCACGAGGCGCCTCCATATCGAAAGGTAATACCAATCGATAACTTAGCTCCAGCGGCTGGCCTTGTCCAGCCAGGCTCTTATTCCAGGATGGTTGAGAGCTTCGCCAGCACTTCGTCCATGATGGCTGATGGTACGCTTTCCAGCTTGCGGCCGTGGCGTGAACCAATGTCCAGGGCACGGGGCTGGTCGCAACGCACGATGCCTGTTGTTTTCGTACCGGCCCCCATCAGTGAAACGCTAAAGCCCGCCATGCGTGCGAAGTTGCCGCCGCTGGTAATCGGCAGCACCACAGGAGTCTTTGTCAGTCGGTTGAATGCGATCGGTGACACGACCAGTACCGGGCGCGTGCCATGTTGTTCATGGCCGGCAATCGGGTCGAGCGAGACGAGATAGATGTCGCCACGCTCCATCAAAGCAGCTCATTGCCGACTGGCTTGGCATTGAGCCATTCGAGATCCTCGGCGGACACTTCGGCCGAGGCGTCACATTGCGCCAATAGTTCATCGAGCGTGTAGCGCGGCCGTGCCTGCGGCACCACCACGAGCCGGCCATTGTCCACAGCCAGACCGACCTTTGATCCGGCTGTCACCCGTAAAACATCGAGCAAGGCCGGGGGGACTGCCAGCATGACAGAGCCGCCGACCTTGCGCAGGTTCGTTGTGTACATGAGAACTCCTATAATCCTGTGTTCATATTATATCAGAATATAATATCAGGCGGGGAGACTTTCAAGGCCTACTCCCCGAAAACCGTCCCGCCGGCACGGCGCATGGCGTCTGCAAGCTTGTTGTCGAACGTCGCCAGCACCGCACCTGTCCGCAGTGACAGGTCCAGATAAGTGGCATCGTAAGCAGTCAGCCCATGCTCACGTGCAAGGGCTATTACTGCATCGCGTCGGCCCGCCACCGTTGCGCCATCAGTCGTGATTGGCAAACCGGACAATTTGTTCAGGTAATCGATCATCTGCGCTTCGCTGACGACCCGGCGCCGCTCGCCTATGAGGAGGGCATTCGCAATTTCGGTGTGCCACAGCGGCGGCACCGATGTCTCGGCCTGCGCCAATGCCAGCAGAGCGCGTCCTGCGCAATCGGCCTCATCGGGTTTCTGGCGTTCGAACAGCCAGGCCAGTGCCATTGAGGCATCCAGCACGAGCCTCATCGGCGGCCCTCGGCAATCCATTCGGCCACGGTCTCTTCAGACACTCCACGTACCTTGCGTATGCTGCGCATGGCTTCTATCGCGGCGTGGAAATCCTGTCTTGCAGCGCTATCGCTGGGCACCAGATCCGCTACCGGGCGCCCGCGCAGGGTGATGGTGAATCGCTGTCCGCGCTGCACCTCGCGCAGAAGTTCGGATAACCTGGCCTTGGCATCAAAAGAACCAATTTCAATAGACATCCGGGCTACCTCGATAATCTAGTTTATGAACTGGTTCATTGTAGGAAAAAGGGATGCTGGATGCTAGTGCTCGATTTCAGGAATTATCCAAGAGCAGTCCGATGGCCTTACTGAGCGCGGCGGTAAAGCCGGCATAGCCGGGCGCTGTGATAGCTGAACAGGGCCCCGAGGGGGAGCAGCAGGACGGCGGTGGTTTCCTGCCAGGGTGCGGGGAAAACCTTGGCGAGCAGCAGGCCCAGGCCCAGGGCTGCCAGAAAGGTCAGGCCGCTACGTATTGCCTGGTCAGTGCCGGCCCAGTGATGCAGCAGGACTGCTGCCCAGAGCGGGAGCCTGAGCGTGGCTGCGTGCTGTGTGCCGGGATTTGCTGGTTTGCGGGATGCGTGCGCGGGGTTTGCGGCCATCTGCGATCCTCCCGTTGAGTTTCGTGAGCTCAATCAAGGTATTCTAATGGGTATGGCGCCTGCAGGCCTCGGACGAAAGCAGGCCTGCCAGACCTTTGTCTGGCAGGGGAGCGGGTAATGCATGGTCGGGGTGGCTTTCGGCTCCTGGTCATGTGCTTGAGCGCGGCAATTCCATTGTATATCATGTATATACATTGCTAGGAGGTGTCAATGCTCACCCGTATTTTCAAAAGCGGCAATTCCCTGGCCGTGCGCATCCCCAAGGAGCTGCAGTTCGGCAAGCCTATGCAGGATGTCGAGATCGAGCGGAAAGGGGACGCGCTGGTGATTCGCCCTGTGGCCAGGCGCACCCTGGCGGGCGTCATGGACAAGTTCGCGGCCTTTCCGGCCGACTTCATGGCTGATGGCCGGGAATTCCATGAGCAGCAAGAGCGCGACTGGACCTAGCGTGCGCTACCTGCTGGACACCAATATCTGCATCTGCCTGATCCGGCATCACCCACCCGAGGTGGCGGCACGCTTTGCCCAACTGGACTACGGCGATGTCGTGATGTCGGCCATCACCCTGGCGGAGCTGCGCTACGGGGTTGAGCGCCAACCGGATAGCCGCGTGGCGGCTGAACGCGCACTCGATGCCCTTCTGGCGGACATTCCCGTGCTGCCCTTCGATGGTGATGCCGCCGTCGCTTATGGCGTCATCCGCGCCGCCGTGCGCGAGCGCCGGCGCGATGCCCTGGACCGCCTCATCGCCGCCCATGCCGCCAGCCTGTCCCTGACGCTGGTGACCAACAACGAGGCCGATTTCAGGGATTATCCGGGACTGATCATTGAGAATTGGGTTGGTCAACCATGAGGTCCATCCGACCGAGTGGCCTGCTTAAGATCGCTAAGAAATTTGTTGCCGGCATCAATATTGATGCAATATCATCATGATGATGTTGCATCATGATGAGGATGTTATGCGAACAACTCTGGATATCGAGAATGATGTACTGGCTGCCGCCAGAGAACTGGCCCGGCAGCAGAATGTCGCGGTGGGCACGGTGATTTCCCGTCTGGTGAGAGAGGCCTTGTCCGGGAATCGTCAGGCCGGCGAAGATGCACCGCCCTCCGTGACTGGGTTTCGCCCTTTCCCATCACGAGGGAGCATCGTGACCAACGACCAGGTAGACGCCCTGCGTGATGAAGAGGGCCTTTGATGCGAGCCTTGCTGGACGTAAATGTGCTCATTGCCTTGCTGGATGCTGGTCATCTTTATCACCGGCGGGCAATGGCCTGGCTGGAAGAGGAAATCCACCATGGCTGGGCATCCTGTCCCATCACCCAAAATGGTTGTCTGCGCATCCTTTCACAACCGGCCTATCCCAACGTTATCCCGGTAGGCTTGGTCGCCGAGCGGCTAGCCGAAGCGACTTCTCATCCGGCACATGCCTTTTGGCCAGATGATGTCAGTTTGCTTGATGAGGGTGTGATTGACTGGGAGAAGATAATGGGGCATCGCCAGATAACGGATGCCTACCTGCTTGCTATGGCGCAACGCAGGGGTGGGCGCTTTGTCACCTTTGATACGCGAATTGCCCTGAATATGCTGCCCGGTGTGAAGTCTGACCACTTGGTAGTGCTCACGTGACGTGCAGGGGCAGTTCTACGCTGGTGACAAACAATGAGGCCGATTTCAGGGATTATCCCGGACTGATCATTGAGAACTGGATTATGGAAAAATGAGTCGCTCGCATTGCTCGACTGCGTTACTCTTGACGTAACAGGTAACGTCCTGCTATCTTGAATCATGATCCGATCCTTCCGGGACAAAGACACTGAGGCGCTGTTTGCTGGCCGGTTTGTAAGGCGCTTCGAGGGTTTTCGAGCTCAGGCCGAGCGGCGCTTGCAAATTCTCGATAGCGCGACCTGTGTTGAGGATTTGGCACAATTGCCCAGCAACCGCTTTGAAGCATTGCGCGGTGATCGCCAGGGGCAGTTCAGTATCCGCATTAATGCCCAGTGGCGCGTCTGCTTCATGTGGCGCGAGGACGGACCGCATCAGGTGGAAATTGTGGATTATCACTGAAGGAGGTAACGGCCATGATACCGAACAATGCCATGCGCCCGATTCACCCCGGCGAGATCCTCCGTGAGGAGATGGACCTACTGGGCCTGTCCGCACGCGCCCTGGCGCAGGCGCTGGACGTGGCGCCCAACCGCATCACCGGTATCCTCAACGGCGCGCGGGCGCTGACAGCGGATACCGCGTTGCGCCTCGCGCGTTACTTCGGCACCACGCCTGAGTTTTGGTTGAATTTGCAGACAGCCTACGAGCTGCGGTTGACGCAACGTGAGAAAGGCGATGAGATTGCTCGCCACGTCCATCCGCGCGCGGCTTGAAGGCGATCCCATGAATCTTGCCAGCGAGAAAAAGCGCGAAGACGTCGTGGATCTGGTCCGGGCTGCACTGCCCGATGTGGTCGGGATTTATCGCTTTGGCTCCTGGACTACCCCGAACGAACATGCCGGCAGCGATGTAGATCTGGCGCTCCTGCCAGCCCAGCCACTGGATGGTCTGGTGCGCTGGGAGCTGGCTCAGGATCTGGCCCGGCTGCTGAAGCGGGATGTGGATCTGGTGGATCTGCGTGCTGCTTCCACGGTGCTGCGCGCCCAGGTGATCGCTAAGGGCGAGCGCCTATTTTGCGCGGACATTTCGGCTTGCGATACGTTTGAGGACCTTGCCTTTTCCGCTTATGCCCATCTCAACGAGGCGCGCCGGGGCATTCTGGAAGATATCCGCAAGCGCGGGAGCGTGTATGGTTGACGATGTCCTGCTCAACAAGGCCGCCATCATCGAACGCTGCCTGCAACGCGTGACCGAAGAATATCGGGGCCACGAGTCCGAACTGGAGCAAAACTTCACCCGTCAGGATGCCATCGTGCTGAATCTGCTCCGGGCATGCGAAGCGGCTATTGACCTGGCTATGCATCAGGTGCGCGTGGAGCGTCTGGGCCTTCCTCAGGAAAGCCGTGAAGCCTTTCAAATGCTTGAAGCCGCCGGCATCATTTCCCCGGACTTGAGTACGCGGATGCAGCGGATGATCGGTTTCCGCAACATCGCCGTACATGAATATCAAAAGCTCGATTTGGCGATTCTGCGGAATGTGCTGGATCAAAGGCTTGACGACTTTCGGGAGTTTGTCGCGCTTGCTCTGCGCGGCTCCGGGTCTGCTCAATAGTGAAAAGCACGTTTGGCGTCCGCCAGCATGTGTTTGAGCGCAGCCGCTCCATTGTATATCAAGAGCGCGACTGAACCTGGCGTGCGCTACCGCTACCTGCTGGATACAAGTATCTGCATCTACATCCTTTCTTCGATGTTTTTTATTTGCTCTAGGAGTGCTGGCAACAGCCTCTCAACTGTATCCCAGACGATTTGAAGCCCTGGTCACGTAGCGTCTTGCTCAAAGCGGTCTGGCCTCCTGGATGACCTGGTCGCGGAATCTGGGGGAAAGATCCAGAGGAGTCAGCACATCTACTGGTACTCCCAGTTCCTTCTGGATGGCGTTCTGGAGGCGCACCATGTCAATCAGGGTGGTCCCCCTGGGAACATCTACCAGCAGATCGACATCGCTACTATCGGTATACTTGCCGTACAGGACGGAGCCGAACACGCGCACATTCCTGGCGCCGAGACCGGCGGCAATTTGTAAAACCGCTTCGCGGTGATTTTTGAGCGCTTCAGAAGGTTTCATGCGTTACCCTGTTTGGAACAAGCGGATTTTACTGTAAGACAGGGCGAGTGGGAGATCAATCATAAAATGTACCTGTACTGTCCGCAGAAGATTCTAGGACTCCACTGCTCTCGAGGTGGGCACGGTGATTTCCCGTCTGGTGAGAGAGGCGTTGTCCAGCTGGTCTCTTCTGACTAAACTAAACTTAGTCCATCTATTGCTGCGGTGAGCTTGCGATGACCAGGATAGTCAATGTACACGAGGCGAAAACCCACCTTTCCCAATTGCTGGACAGGGCGCATGCCGGCGAGGAAATCATTCTCGCCAAGGCGGGTAAACCCTATGCCCGGCTCCTGCCACTGGAAAAAAGGCAGGTGCGCAAACCGGGCCTGATCAAGGGCCACATGGGCGATGCCTTCTTCGAGCCCCTGCCGGCTGAGGAACTGCAGGCCTGGTAGCGAGATAGGCGCGCTGAATCGGCTCCGGGCCTGTTGCCGCCCGGTAGTTATCTCCTATAGCGTATATCTTGAAAATATCTTCTATACTGCATAAAATAAAAATATCTGATATAGGAGATAAAGCATGAACTATCCTGTCAAAACCCCTGAGCAGCTTGGTGATGTCCTGAAGGGCTGTCGCAAGGATATGCGGCTCACCCAGAAAGATGCTGGCGCTAAGGTGGGTCTGCAGCAGCGCTCCATTTCCGAGATCGAGAACGGCACGGCTCATGTCAGCGTGGAGCGGCTTTTCAAGCTGCTGTCAGCCCTCGAAGTGGATTTGGTCGTCCGCACCAGGTCCGGGGCGTCCAGTAATCAAACCGCGCCGGACTGGTGACATGGGGCGCCAGGCAAAGACACGCACACTGTCGGTCTGGATGAACGGCGCCCGGGTCGGATCCTGGACACTCAAGGCCAATGGCGGTCAGGAGTTTGCCTATGCGGCATCCTGGCTGGATTCCTCTGCCGCCCGGCCAATTTCCCTGTCCATGCCCTTGCGACCGGCCAGCCAACCTTACAAGGATCACCCGGTTGCCGCCTATTTCGATAATCTGCTGCCGGACAACAGGGATATCCGCGAGCGGATTCAAAGGCGCTTCAGAGTCCGTTCCCTGGCGCCCTTTGACCTGCTGGCGGAAGTTGGGCGCGATTGCGTCGGCGCACTGCAGCTTCTGGGGCCAGAGGATGAGCCAGCTCCTGTCAGGCAAATCCACGGACAACCACTTGCGCCCGATGAGATCGCCCGCATCCTGAACGGCACCTTGGGGGGAGGGCCGCTGGCCGGGTTGGAGGAGGCCAAAGAGTTTCGTATTTCGCTTGCGGGCGCGCAGGAGAAGACCGCGTTGCTGCTACTGGATGGACAATGGCAGATCCCGCTGGGCACAACACCAACGACACACATCCTGAAGTTGCCGATTGGCATGGGGCATCGCGGCATAGATCTCAGCCAGTCGGTCGAGAACGAGTGGCTGTGTGCTCGTATCCTGCGGGCCTATGGGGTCGAGGTGGCCCATTGCTGGATGGAGCATTTCGGCGAGCACAAGGTCCTGGTGGTTGAGCGTTTTGACCGCAAGCCTGCGGCGGACGGCACCTGGCTGGTGCGGCTGCCGCAGGAGGATCTGTGTCAGGCTACGGGTACGCCGGGGGGACTCAAATACGAGAATGACGGCGGGCCGGGCATCCAGAATATCATGGAGCTCCTGCTGGGTTCGTCCAGAGCCGAAACCGATCGGCAGGATTTCTTCCGCACCCAGATCCTGTTCTGGATGCTCTGCGCCATCGACGGGCATGCAAAAAACTTCAGCCTGTTTCTGCAGCGCGGAGGCAATTTCCGTCTCACCCCACGCTATGATGTCATCTCGGCCTATCCGGTGCTGGGCGCCAGCGCGAGCCGGCTATCTCCGCATGACGTAAAAATGGCAATGGCCGTAATTGGCAAGAACCGCCATTATCACTGGCATGCCATCCAGTACCGGCACTGGCTGAGGACTGCAAAGCGCTGTGGTCTACAGGATGCCGCGCCAAAGATTATCGATGCGTTAATCGAGCAGACGCCGACCGTCCTGACCACTGTCCAGGATCAACTTCCAGCGGATTTTCCCGCGGAGCTGGCGGACAGCATTCTTGGCGGGCTGACATTAGCCGCGAAGCGATTGGACAGGCAGAGGCTTTCTTAACTCGGAAGGGATATGACTATCCTGGATCTGTTTGTCTCCTCAATGGAACATGTGCTTGCTATGCGTGTGGCCTAGAGGGATTCGATGCGGGATTCACTTTACAGATGGCCCTGATGCCTTGTAATAGCTTTGGATTAGCTTATAGAATTAGTTGCAATATTCGTTGCAATATTCTTGAGCCTTCCTGCCATGACCAAGCTCCGTGCAGACACCCTGATACGCCTTTTGCGCGACAATCCCCGTGCGCGTACGGCCATGCTCTGCGAAAGGCTCGGCGGTCTGGACAAGTCCACTGTGACGCGCGGACTCAAGGCGCTGGGTGGGCAGGTAGTCAGCCGGGGATGCTCGCATCAGTCCCGGATTTCGGCAGGTCTGTGATGGCAACGCAAAATTGCTGCGGGCCCTGCAGGCGGATCTCGCCTGAGAACTTCTTACCCCAGCACCGGCACCAGCATCCGCCCTTGATGCGCGCGGTTGTAGCTGGCGAGCACCCTTTCCGCCACTGATCTCCCTTCTCCCGCTTTGACCAGGGCCACGCAGGCGCCTGTCGGAAGTGCTTGACGTGGTACTATATAATAGTACTATGGCAACCATTGGAGACGCCATGCACGCTAAGCACCAGAAGACATTGCAGCGCATCTTTGCAAAGCCAACACCACACATGCAAGTCGAGTGGCGGGAGATTGAAGCACTTTTGGTGGCGTGTGGCGCAAAGATTCTGGAAGGCGATGGGTCAGCGGTCCGGATCGTGCTGGGCACGCGGCGGGTATACATGCACCGCCCGCACCCGCACAAGGAAGCCAAGGCATATCAGGTCAAGGCAATTCGTGAACTCCTGGAAGCGGAGGGTATTCAGCCATGAACAAATTGGAGCACCAGGGCTATTTCGGTAGCGTGGAATACAGCGCAGAGGACGAGGTCCTGCACGGGCGCCTGCTCAATATCCATGACATTGTCACCTATGAAGGGCAGTCGGTCGATGAGCTCAAGGCCCATTTCGTGGAGTCGGTGGAAGGTTACCTGCAGATGTGTGCTGAACTGGGCAAGGCGCCGGACAAGCCAGTATCGGGCAAGTTCAATGTCCGCATTCCCCCGGAGCTGCATCGCGCCGCGCAACGGGCCGCAGCGGAGCAGGATACCAGCTTGAATGAGGTGGTGGCTCAAGCCCTGGCGCGCTATCTGGGGGAGCATGCCGCGTAAATTGGAATTGCGCTGTCAGTTCTTTCAACTTTGCGCCAAGGGTGGGGAGATCTTGCGCTCCCGACATGCTGATCAAAAACGTTGGCGGTAGTCCGGCACCAGTACCCGCCCCTGATGCGCGCGGTTGTAGCTGGCGAGCACCCTTTCCGCCACTGATCTTCCTTCTCCCGCCCTGACCAGGGCCACGCAGGCGCCGCCAAAGCCCGCGCCGGTCAGGCGTGCGCCGAATACGGTTTCTTCCTGTTGCAGCAGATCTACCAAGTAGTCCAGCTCCGGCACCGAGACTTCATAGTCATCGCGCAGGCTGGCGTGGGAGGCGTTCATCAGTTCGCCGAAGCGCTCGGCGCAGATGCCGGTGGCGGCTTCGAGCACGCGATTGTTCTCGCTGATGACATGCCGAGCGCGGCGACGCAGGGGCTCGGGCAGGGTGTCAGTGGCCGTGGGGTCAGTAATGTCGCGCAGGGCGGGCACACCGAGCCGGGCGGCGGCGGCTTCGCATTCCTCGCGCCGCTCATTGTACTTGCTGCCGGCCAGGGTGCGCGGCACGCCGCTGTCGATGACGACGATCTCGGCATGTGCCGGCAGGGGCAGCACCCGGCGTTCGAGCGTGCGGGTGTCGAGAAACAGCATGTGGCCGGTGTCGGCGAGGCTGGAGGCCATCTGGTCCATGATGCCGCAACGCACGTGGGCGTATTCGATTTCGGCGATCTGGGCGATCTGGGCGATTTCGACGTCATCAATTGGCAGGTTGAATAACTGGCGCAGGCCGCGCAGGGTGGCGACTTCCAGGGCCGCGCTGCTGGACAGGCCCGCGCCCATGGGCACCTCGGAGTCGATGCGCATGCACAGTGGGCCGATGGCGTGACCGCGCGCCTTGAGTAGCTCGATGCAGCCAAATACATAGCCCGCGAAGTTGTCTGGTGCCGGGCCCTCGGGTGCGACGCTGCTCAGCACATCGAGCTTGACGGCATAGAAGTGATGCTGGCCGTCGGGGCTGCGGCTGATCTCGACACGGGTGCGCTGGGGGATGGCGGTGGGCAGCACGAAACCGTCGTTGTAGTCGGTGTGCTCGCCGAGCAGATTGACGCGGCCGGGGGCATCGGCGCGGGCCTCGGGCGCGCCGCCGAACAGGTCCTCAAAGCTTTTGGCCTTATCCATTCAAAGCTCCAGGGGCAGGGGGCGCTTGCGGCCCTGGGTGACCGTGTGCGGCCAGCGCGGGTCGTCGGTGAGGTTTTCCAGGTCGCCATCGGCGTTGATCAGGAAGGTGTCCTCGATCTTGGCGCCGGGCAGGCTGGGGTTCCAGGCGACGGCCATGCCCTCGGTCAGGGAATCCTTGGTCGTGGGCGTGGCGACGACTTCACGCGAGAGATAGCCGGTGAGCCCACCCTGATGATGCATGAGGATGCCATCGGGATAGCCCTGCTTTTGATAGGCGTGGTCGAGCGCGGCATAGATCTCGTTGAGATGCTTGCCGGGATTGCTGGCCTGCAGGGCCTCGGCCTCGATCTCGCGGACCTGATGGTGGCGTTCGGCATCGGCTTCGCTGAGCTTGCCGAAGCTGACGAAGCGGGTCAGGTTGGCGAACAGCCCATAGCGGCGCGCGCAGAACACCAGCATGGCCTGGGAGCCGAGTTTGGCGGGGCTGGGGGTGGGGTGGCGATAGGTGCTCATGCGCCGGTCACCGGCCGCGAGCGTCAGGGCCGGTTCCAGGCCGCGCGCCCACATGGCCTCGGCGCCAGCGCCGGCGAGCTGGTATTCGGTCCAGTCGGGACGGGCATTGAGCAGCACGTCGGTCATGGCCTCGCTGGCCAGCCGGCCGACTTCGCGGTAACGCTCGCGTTCGCTCATCATGAGCATCCGGCGTTGATGCAGCCAGGCGGGCGGCAAGGGCATTTCAGTACCCTGAGGCAGGTCGCTGAGCACCAGCCCGCCATTGCTGACCTCGCGCACCCGCGCTTCGCGCAGTGCCGGTTCCGCCCAGGGCGTGGCGAGCACGTTGAAATTCTGCGGCAGTTCCTCCTCGCGCAGGCGCCTTTCCTCGATGTTGTCGGTCAGCACCCAGGCGCCATCAAGCGTGACCAGCACCTCGGCGATGCCGGTCTCGGCGGTCAGGAGCACGGTGGGGGAGGCACCGGCGGTGGCCCAGGTAAACCATGCCGTGCCGCGCAGACGCAGGGCGCTGGCATTGGCAGCCATCAATCCGGCGCGCAGGAAGCCGAGCTTGGCATTGACTTCGTCGATACGGCTTTGCATGGCTGGCCTCAGTCGAGGTTGACGGGAACGGCCTGGAGTTCCTTCGCCTTGTCTTCCGGCAGGGCATCGCTGGCGAACATGCCGGCGGCAAGCTCGGTGCCGGCCAGGAATTTCAGGCGATCGCTGGTGCGATAGGGCGGATAGAACTCGGCGTGCAGGTGCGCTTCCGGATGCGGCTTGCCATCGGTGGGCGCCTGGAACCAGGCCATGAGATAGGGAAAGGGCCGCTGCCAGAGGCCATCGTATTTGAGCAGCACGGTCTTCAGCGCGCGGGCGAGATCGGCGCGCGCCTCCGGCGTCAGATCGTGCAGGTAGGCCGTGGCGCGGATCGGCGCGATCCAGACCTCATAGGGGTAGCGCGCCCAGGCCGGCAGCCAGGCGATGGCGTGCTCGCCGCGGTAGAGGATGCGCTCGCCGCTTGCCAGCTCGCGCTCGATCAGCGACTGCAATAGCGGCTGCTGGTGCTCGGCATAATGAAGCTGCTCCTGGGCCTGCATGCGCGCCGGTACGGGCGGAATGAAGGGATAGGCGTAGATCTGGCCATGCGGATGGTGCAGGGTCACGCCCACTTCTACGCCCTTGTTTTCAAAGGGAAGAACGTACTTGATGTCGGGATCGGCTCCGAGCGCCTGGGTGCGCTGCGCCCAGACCTGAAACAAGAGATCGATGTGCGACAGGGGCAGGGCGGCCAGCGAGGTGTTGGGGTTCTGGGTGAAGACCACGACCTCGCATTTGCCGGTGGCCGGCAGGGTCTCGACGATGCTTTCCGGCGCGTCATGGGCGCTGGGGCTTAGTGAGGGAAAGCGATTGTCGAATACCGCGATGTCGTAATCGCCGGCCGGCAGCTCGGTGGGATTGGCCGGATCAGTGGTGACCGCCAGCGGGTTGTACTCGGGCGGCGGCATGAAGGTGCGGCCCTGGCGATAGGCGGCATAGGTGACCCACTCGCCCCGGAGCGGATGCCAGCGCAGGTGCGGATTGGGCTTGATGGTGTCGCCCAGGGGGGCAGGGGCCTGCAGGGCCTCGTCGATGGGCCGCTGACTGTAGAGGATGAGCTGGCGGCCGTCCGGTTTGGTCAGTTTCAGCGAATACATGCGCGGCCTCACTCCTCGCCAAAGGTGGCGCGACGGATGATGTCGATGGGGATTTTCGGCGTCCGGTCGGAAAAGAGCAGGCCGTTGGCTTCCTGGAAGGTGTCGGTGAACTGGGTATAGCAAAAACCGCTGAACAGGCCGATGTCGCGCACCGTTTCGAGATAGTGGGTGTAGCGCGCGGCGAATTCGGCGGCGTCGTCGGTACAAGTGTAGCCCCAGATCTTCTGCGCCTCGGGGTCTTCGGGCCGGGCGTAGGCGATGCCGCCGAACTCGGTGAGCATGATGGGCTGGCCCTTGTGCGGGTAGCCATCGAGCGTGAGGATGCGCCCGCCGGGGCGACGCCGGTCGAACAGCTCATCCATGCGGATGCGCGGCCCGTAACGCTCGCGGAAATTCTCGGGGTCCTTGTCGTAGTCGTGGATGCCGATGAGGTCGGTGGCGGTGCTCTCCCAGCCATCGTTGCCGATCACCGGACGGAAGGGGTCCAGGGTCTTGGTGAGGTGATAGAAGGCCTGCACGGCATCGCGGTGGGCGGGGGTCTTGGGCAGGTCCGGCACGCCCCAGGACTCGTTGAAGGGCACCCAGGTGACGATGCAGGGATGGCTGTAGTCGCGGTCGATGACCTCTCTCCATTCCCGCATCAGGCGATCGACCGCGGTGCTGGTGAAGCGATAGGCGCTCGGCATCTCCTCCCAGACCAGCAGGCCCATGCTGTCGGCCAGGTACAGGAAGCGCGGGTCCTCGATCTTCTGATGCTTGCGCACGCCATTGAAGCCCATGGCCTTGATCAGCTCGATATCCTGGCGCAGGGCCTCGTCCGAGGGCGGCGTCATCAGGGTGTCGTCCCAGTAACCCTGGTCCAGCACCAGCCGCAGATAGTAAGGCCTGCCATTGAGCATGAAGCGGTCGCGCTGGGTATAGACCGCGCGCAGGGCAGTGTAGGACTGCACCTTGTCCACCAGCCGGTCGCCATCCCAGAGCGTGATCTCGGCATGAATGAGCTTGGGCGACTCCGGGCTCCACAGCAGCTCGTTGCGGTAGTCGTCGATGCCCGGATCGGACAGCACGATGCGTCGCGCCACCTCGCCATAGATGACGCCATAGTTGTCGTCCGCGAGTATCTGGCCACCATGCGAGAGCTTGACCCCCAGCCGCATGGCCTGGCCGAGATCACCGCTGATGTGGGCCTCCATGGTGATCTGCCAGTCTTCCAGGTGCGGCGTCCAGCGCAGGGATTCGATATAGGTGTCGGGCACACGTTCCAGCCAGACCGTCTGCCAGATGCCGGTGGTGCGTGGATACCAGATGCTGTGCGGTTCGAGCATCCAGTCCTGCTTGCCGCGGGGCTTTGAGAGGTCATGCGGATCGTCCTGCACCCGCACCGTAACCCGCTGTGGCCCTTCGGCGCGCAGGGCGCGGGTAATGTCGGCCCGGAACGGGGTGTGTCCGCCCTCATGTTCCGCCACCAGATGCTCATTCACCCAGACCGTGCAGGCATAGTCCACGGCGCCGAAGTGCAGGAGCAGCCGGCCCTCGCCAGGCGGCGCTTCGAACTCGCGCTCATACCAGCATACCGGATGAAAGCCGGTATCACCGATGCCACTGCGCGCACATTCCGGTGCGAAGGGCACCTCGATGCGCAGGGGCCAGACCTCGACATCACGGGGCAGTTCACGACGACCCGCGTCATCGAAGGCGAATTTCCATTGTCCATTCAGGCTGTGCCATTCGGCGCGTTGCAATTGCGGGCGGGGATGCAGCGTCTGATTCATGCAATCCTCTGCGAAAAGAGCAAAACCGGGAGCCAAGGGCTGGCTTTGGCAGGAATTTGGCATTGCAAACCAATTCTGGCAGCGGTGGAATGGCCCAAAGTCCGATGCCCGGGCCGGTGCTAAACAGCTTAGGACCAATGTTTGATTTATGCGGGCAGAATTCTCCAATAGAGTCCCAGATTGGTAAAAATGCGATCTATCCATCTCTTGGATGAATAGTCGCTCCTTGATCGCATTTGCCAAAGGCAGCATGCCGGCCCCGCGCCCGGTTGTGGCATCAAATTCATTATTCCGCGGCAGCCCGCCCTTTCACTGGCTGCCCTCATATCATGAGCAATTTGAAAAATATGGATTTTATCCGGCTTTTTCAAATTATTTCGTCAAAGGCCCGCAAAAGGATTAATCCATGGGATACAAGCAATCCGACATCCTGAGCCGTTCCGAACAAGCCAATGCCGCTCACGGCAAGCCGCGCGGCCAGAAGTTCAGTTACATTCCGGACCTCGACGCCAGCTTTTCCCTGATCGTGCACAGTCATCTGCGTTGGGATTTCGTGTGGCAGCGGCCGCAACAGATCCTGTCGCGCCTGGCCGAAAGCTATCCCGTGCTGTTCATCGAGGAGCCCATCTTCGATGCCGGGACCGACAACAATCATCTGGAAACCCTGCAGGCTTCCCGCAAGGTCACGCGTGTCATTCCCCATCTGTCGCGCTCGCTTGCCGAGCAGGGGGATCTGATGTACGAGCTGGTGCGCGATCTGCTGCTGTTTCGCATACAGTCGGATGACAGCCTGCGAGAACGATTCAGCCGCCCGATCCAGTGGTTCTACAACCCGATGCCGACCATGGCCATGCTGGGTCACTTCAATGAAGTCGGCGTGGTCTACGACTGCATGGATGAGCTCTCCAAATTCCGCTTTGCCCCAAGCAACATCGTTCGCCGCGAGGGAATCCTCCTGGATGCCGCCGATATCGTGTTTACCGGTGGTTACAAACTTTACGAGTCCAAATCGCGCCATCACGACAACGTGCATTTCTTTGGTTGCGGCGTGGATGTCGAGCACTTTGCCAGGGCCCGCGCCGAGGAAACGGAAATTCCGGCCGATCTCGCCGGCATCCAGGGGCCGGTGCTGGGTTTCTATGGCGTGATCGATGAACGACTCGACTATGAGCTGCTGGGCAAGCTGGCTGCCGCTCACCCCGACTGGACCATTGCCATGGCCGGCCCGATAGTGAAGATCGATCCCGCCGAACTGCCCCAGGCGGACAACATCCGCTGGCTGGGCCAGAAGGACTTCGATTCCCTGCCGGCCTATGCCAAGGGTTTTGATCTATGCTTGATGCCCTTCGCGCTCAATGAGGCCACCGAGTACATCAACCCCACCAAGGCCCTGGAATATATGGCCGCCGGCAAGCCGATTCTTTCTACTGCCGTGGCCGACGTGGTACGCAATTTCACCCCGGTGGTGCAGGTGGCCTACAGCCATGAGGAATTCATCCGCATGGCCGGGGAAATGCTCGAACGCCCCGCGCCGGAGCTGATCAAGCAGGGGCTGGCTCGTGCGCAGGGCGCGACCTGGGATGCCATCGTCAACGAGATGGATACCCTGATGCGCCAGGCCCTCAAGCCCGAGATGGCGGCATCGGCGCGTGATGGCAAGGCTGAGGCGGTATCTGTTTGACACTCAACATGGCGGGCCTTGTGCCCGTCGCTTTCCATTCAGAGAGGACCGCATGAGTCATTCGATTGATTATCTCGTGGTAGGCGCTGGTTTTGCCGGGAGCATCGTGGCCGAGCGGCTGGCCAGTGCCGGCCGGCAGGTGCTCATCATCGACAAGCGCCCGCATGTGGCGGGGAATGCCTATGATGAATACGATGCCCATGGCGTGCTGATCCATCGTTACGGCCCGCACATCTTTCACACCAATGCCCCGCGCATTGTCGAGTACCTGTCGCAGTTCACGCAGTGGCGTCCCTACGAGCACCGGGTGCTGGCCGAAGTGAATGACCAGCTATTGCCCATGCCCATCAACCGCGATACCGTCAACCGCCTCTATAGGCTGGATCTGGATGAAGCCGGCGTGCAGGCCTTTTTTGAAAAGGTGCGCGAGCCGCGTGATCCGGTGCGTACCAGCGAGGATGTGGTGCTCAACAGCGTCGGGCGGGACCTGTACGAGAAGTTCTTCATGAACTACACCCGCAAGCAGTGGGGCCTGGATCCTTCCGAGCTTGCCGCGGGCGTGGCCGCGCGCATCCCGGTGCGCACCAATCAGGATGATCGCTACTTCACCGACAGCCATCAGGTCATGCCCCTGCACGGCTATACCCGCATGTTCGAGCGCATGCTCGATCATCCCAACATCCGGGTGGAAGTGGGCGTGGACTTCGATGCCATCCGCGATCAGGTCCAGGCCGGGCACATCGTCTACACCGGTCCGATCGATGCCTACTTCAACTACTGCTTTGGCAAGCTGCCCTATCGCTCCCTGCGCTTTGAACACGAGCACCTGGCTGACACCCCGCAGTACCAGGCCGTCGGCACGGTCAACTACCCCAACCGCCATGCCTATACCCGCATCACCGAGTTCAAGCATCTCACTGGCCAGGCGCACCCGGGCACCAGCATCGTGCGCGAGTATCCCGAAGCCGAGGGCGATCCCTATTACCCCATCCCGCGCCCCGAGAACGAGGCCCTGTTCAAGCGCTACCAGGAACTCGCCGAGCAGGAGGCGAATGTCAGCTTCGTCGGTCGACTCGCCCAGTACCGCTACTACAACATGGACCAGGTCGCCGCCGCTGCTTTGAAGGCCGCGGAGAACATCCTCAGCCGCATGAAGGCCGTTGCCTGAGAAAAGGGGGCTCATCGAGCCCCCTTTGCTTGCGTTTCCCAGGGTCAGGAGGTTTGCGCGGCCCTGCCGGGCAGGTTGACACCGCTCATGGCCATGCCCGCTCGCCAGTCCACCTCGCACTCCGCCAGATATCGACCCAGACTTCTTTCCAGGCTGGGCAGCAGAATGCCCCGCTCACTGCTCAAGGCACTGAAGCGTGGCCGGGGAGCCGGCAAGTTCAGATCGGCCAGGGTGCAACCGACCACGCCATGACCGCTGAGACCTGCCGCTTCGGCCGAGCAGCGCGCCAGTTCCGCCCAACTGATCTGGCCCTGGTTGCTCAGATGCCAGATGCCGCTATCCCGGTCGATCAACAGGTCCAGACAGGCATTCACCAGGTCCGGCACATAGGTCGGCGATACGGTGGTGTCTTCAAGGGCTGTGAAGGTTTTACCGGCGGCCAGGGTGCGCAAGGCCTGGGTGACGAAGTTGTATTCGTCCCAGGGACCGAAGAATGAACTGGTGCGGATCACCAGTGCCGACGGACAATGGGCAAGTACCAGCCTTTCCGCTTCCGCCTTGCTCTGCCCATAGACATTCAGCGGCATGACTGCATCATTTTCGCGGTAGGGGGCCTCGCTGCTGCCATCAAACACCAGGTCCGAGGAAAAGGTCAGCAGTTGCAGGCCGAGCTCCTGGCAGGCCTGCGCCAGAATGCTGGGCCCCAGGGTGTTTTCGCGGAAGCAGTGTTCGCGATCCGTTTCCGCATCGTCTACCCGCACATAGCCGGCGGCATTCACCACCGCCCAGGCATTGAGAGAAGAAAGTTTGGCCTTTACCGAAGCCTCATCGGCGATGTCCATGTCCTCGCGCCCGAGCAGGCGGTGCGGAATGCCACGCAGGCAGCAAAGACGGGCGAAGGCCCGGCCCAGGGTGCCGCGGGCGCCAAGGATTACCAGGGTACGAGAGGCCTTGAGCCGGGCCAGACGGTTGGATTCCATGCTTGCTTCCATGCGTGCCTCGATGCGCTGGTCCACGCCCGAATCAGGTTCACAGACGCCATAGATCAGCCGTTGCGGGCGCTCCCACCAACCCGGCGAGTCCATGAGCGGATGATCCGGACGCCGCCCCTCGCTCAGCTCACGCAGCATGCTGGCCAGCGCCGTGGGACGTACCTGCGCGCCACTGACATCGAAAACGCCGGGCTCATAGTGGCCTTCCATGCGTGTCACCAGTGTATGCCAATCATAAGCCCCAAGCAGGGACCAGGCCGTCACGGCACGCAGGTCAACGCCTTCCTGCCTCAGCGCCACGGCAGCATCCCAGACGGCCATGAACCAGCGCAACTGCTCCTCGCGGGTGCAGCCGTTATGCACTTCCGTCACCGCCATGGGCAAGTGATAGCGGTCCCAGCACTCTCGCAGCAGGGCCTTGGGGCCATTGAGCCCGAGTGTCCGCACCCGCACGGATTCGACATCGGCATAGCGATCCCGGCCATTGCCCCCGTGCGTGTGCGTCGGGTAAAACTCCAGGCGGTGATCCAGAAAGCGCTCGCTGGAGAGATAGTAATTCAGGCCCATGATGTCCGGCTGGCAGGCATTTTCCCTGAACCAGAGGATGTCGGCTTCGGGTTGACCATTTTCGAGCAGAAAATCCCAGAGCGTGTGCTGACTGTCGATTCGCCCAGTGAGCAGGTCGAAGCTCAACCAGCGCCGCTCGTTCTGGAAATCCGCTTCGTAGGCCAGCGGTGGGGTGCTGAAAATCTTGGCCAGATCCTCCGTCTGCACCAGCAGGGCATCGGGATTGATGGCGCGGATGGCCTGCATGGACTCGACCACCGCCCGGCACTGTACGAACAGGGCCTGCAGCATGCTTTCGTAGCTGTGGTGATGGGGATACCAGTGACCGTAGAGGCCGCTGAAGCGCGCCGTGGTGAGCGGCTCATTGACCGGGGTATAGTATTTCACCCAGGGATAACGCTCGGCAAAGGCGCGTGCATATGCCGCCAGCCGGCCCGGAAAGGCCGGGTCGAGCAGATTGGTATCGCGTGGCCCGCTGCCGTGATGCACGAAACCCACGATGGGTTCGATGCCCAGTTCCCGCAGGCGGTTCAGGCGTTCATCCGCCCAGCGCCAGTCCGCGTTGTCGATGCCGTCCGGCGCGGTGCGTTCCCAGAGCACGGGATAGCGCAGCGCCTTGATGCCCAAGGATGCGAAAAGATCGAGATCCTCTAGGCGCCAGGCGTGTCCATTACGTTCCATCTGGTCAAAATAGTCATCATTGACCCGGTTGACGGTGCATTCCACACCGCCCCACAGCTCAGGCGCGGACTGCTCATGGGTGAAAAATGCCATTATCTGTTTCTCCTGGCCAGTGCAGACCAGATGCGGTCTGGCAATTGAAATCAGGGCCAGTCTAGCAACCCGCCAAGCCGGCTTCATCGACCATATTAAGGATGCAGAAACAAGGAGATATGGACGATCAAAGGCTTTTGGCGCTTGCGCGGAGCCGGGAACTGACGGTGGATCTTGCCAAATAGGCCGTCAGCAAAGGAAAAAAGGCTTCAGCCTTGCAGGAAATGCCGACTTCGGCAGGGATGGCGGTATTGACGGATGAGGGAATTACTGGCTTCGGCAAGCTGCGCTCCACTGGCGTGGAGCGCTTCAGGGCTTCAGCCGTTGACGGGAACGACTCGGCTGGTCTGCAGGCCTTTCGGTCCACGGGTAGTTTCAAATTCCACCTTCTGCCCTTCGCTCAGGGTCTTGAACCCGGAGGCCTCGATGGAGGAAAAATGGGTAAACACATCTTCTCCACCGTCGACAGGGGTGATGAAGCCATAGCCTTTTGCGTCATTGAACCATTTCACGGTACCGATTTGCATAGTGTCCTCATTTACGTTTTAGAGCCAGTGCCTTATGCTTGTTGGATGCTTCGGAAGATTCGAAGAGTCGCGTTGTGCGTACCGTGCGCGGGCGCCAAACCTGCCTCCCTTCCTCCTTTTGCAGCCGATCCCGAATGTGCTTCGGTTACATGTTTTTTAGACCCCACTTGTCCTGCTAACAATAAGCCTTTAGTTCTAAGATCAGTCTTTGGGGGTGTAGGATGAGTTCTACATGGAATTGAATGTCATTTCGGATCAAATATTTAGCGATGCCGCTGAAAACGCGGTGGCGACTTTGCCGGACTGGGTGCAAAAGGAACTCGAAAACATCATTTTTGTCGTCGAGGCCTTTCCGGACCCGGACATACAGGCACAATTCGCCACGGAAAGCCCCTATGATCTGCTCGGGCTGTATACGGGCACGCCCTTACCGATGCGCGCCGCCTATTATGGTTTTGGCAACCTGCCGGACATCATCCATCTGTATCGCGAGCCCATTCTGGCCTATTGCGAGGAAACCGGCGTGACGCTGGCGGATTGTGTGCGGCATGTGGTGGTGCACGAGGTGGGACACTACCTCGGGCTGTCGGATGCCGACATGGAAGAAATCGAAAACCGCCCCTGAGAGGCGGAAAGAAGCGGGCGGACTGATACGCCCGCTTCCAGGATGCGGATATCAGGATTTCTTGCTGGCCTGAGCTTCCTGGCCTGTACCCTGCCTGTAGGCAATCTCGGCCTGTATGCGGGCCTCTTTCGCCATTTTCTCGGCCTTTTCAAAATCGCCGGCCTGCATGGCAGCCTGTGCATCCTTGAGCAGCTTGTCGGTCGTCGTCCAGAGATAATGGATGCTGTCCGTCTTCTTGGCGGCCTCCTGGGCAGCCTGCAGAGCGGCCTGCGCGCTCGCCTGGTCTGCCGCCAGGGCAGGGGTGGCCGCCATCAAGGTCATGCCTGTCGCAAAAGCAATCAATGAATCTTTCATGCATTACTCTCCTGGTGGTTTGCTGGCTGCGTCTTCCCGTATTGTCTCAGCATAGTTCCTCATTCCCGCCTTGCCAAGGAAGCAGAGGCAAAACCCGCACTTGTGCTCCTTTGGCGCCGGCTGAATTGTGATATAGTACGGGGCAATTTGGCCCGCCGTACAGGCCGGGCGTACGGGATTTTGAGATGATTGACGCTGATGGATACCGTCCCAATGTGGGGATGATCATTTGTAACGAGAAGGACGAGGTTTTCTGGGCCCGGCGCATTGGCGAGACTTCCTGGCAGTTTCCCCAGGGGGGCATGTTGCCGCACGAGAGCCCGGAAGAGGCGATGTTCCGCGAATTGAAGGAGGAGGTGGGGATCGACTGCGTGCGCATCATCGGTCGCACCCGCGACTGGTTGCGCTACGACCTGCCACATAACTATGGCCGGCGACGTCATCGCGGGCGCTACCGGGGCCAGAAGCAGATCTGGTTTCTGCTGCGGTTCTGTGGTGACGAGCGCCAGATCAATGTGGCCACCACCAAGCCCGAGTTTGATGACTGGCGCTGGGTGGATTACTGGATGCCGGTGCAGGAGATCATCGAGTTCAAGCGGCAGGTGTATCAGCAGGCGCTCGGAGAACTGGCGCCGCTGCTGGGCAAGGAGATGAAACCAGGCTGATTCCGCAACGAGAGCTCAAGACTTGAGGCGCTGGCAGCTGCAAGCAGCCTCGATTCCAACCCGGATGTCTCTGGCGACATCCGGGTTTTTTGTGTCTGGGCTCCCGCAATTACTTCATGGCACGCCAGGTCCAGAATCCCATGACCCCGATGGCGCCAACCACAGTGAGAAGGGACAACACGCCGACAGAATTTCCAAGCAGTGCGTTCAACATCTTCGTATCTCCACGGATGGGTAAGTCACCCGTACATATTAATACCTAAATATCTTATTACTGTAAAGCGTTTTTCAGGAGGAGAGTTCATCTTCTCTGGAGCAGTCGCGAGCTAGCCGCCCCGCGCCTTGATCAGTAGAAACACGGCAAGCCCGATCAGCACGGCAAAGATGCCAAGGGTCGCAAAGAGAGTGATCAGGCCGGTTTCGGAATGAAAGAAGAAGTTGAACATGTTTCCTCCGCAATCGCTTTCGGCTAGAGTGGAAACTGATTCATTTCGGGGAGTTACATAGTATGCAGGAGTTGATCAGATTTTTCGACCGGGTCGTTTACTGGGTGGAAGGCGGCCAGGACCGGCCGGCAGTTTACTATATCCAGGATCGTGAGGCTGGAGGCGTGCTGGTCAATGCGCCGATCTTCTCGCCCGAGCGCCTGGCCTCCCTGCGCGCCGTGGCCGAGCCGAAATTCCTGTTTCTGCCCAGTCGCCTGGGTGCGCGGGACCTGGCTGCCTGGAAATCGGCGGGCCTGCAACTGGTGGCCTATGGGCACGAGGGCAGGGGGCTCGAGGCGCCCATGGACGTGGAACTCGACAGCAAGACGCGCTTTACCCGCACCATCGATTTCCTGCCCATGTCCGGGCGCACGGCAGGCACTTGTGTGCTACGCCTGAAAAACAAGCCCGGCGCGCTGTTCTTCGGCCCGGCCCTGGAGCCGGGCGCGGATGGCTGGCCAACGCTTGTCCTGCACCCGGATGACCATTCCGCCGAGGCGCGACTCTTTGGCGTGCTGGGCCTGCAGGATCTCAGGTACGAATATGCCTTTACCGATCGCTTTGACCCCGAAACCACGCGCTATGGCCCGGGTGCGGATCAGGCCATCCAGCAGGCCGTCAATCAGTTCCTGGACCTTTGACGCGCTCCTTCGGCGGCGAGACCCGGATCGCCAGGGTACGCATGCCAACCAATACCAGCAACAGTGCCGCCAACGACAGGATGTCCATCCATTGGAGGGTGTGGCCGTAAAGTCCGATCAAAAGTTCGCGCAGGATGAACACGATCGAGACGTCCGCCAGCACATGCAGGCGGATGCGGTGGAATTCGATGTAGTCGGTGAAGGTGCGAAACAGCTCGATCAGGACGAACACGCCAAGTACATTGATGACGAGCTGGTGTAGACCCTTCTCATTGCTGCCCTCGCCGCCGAGCGCGCCGGGGACGATCAGCCAGAGATCCTGGACCAGCCGGATGAAGCTCAGGGCCAGGGTCACCAGCATGACCAGTATCAATCCTATGACCAGTAAATCGAGCAGCCAGCCATAGGCGCTCAGTGTGCTGCGCTTGAGGTCCATCGTTCCTCCCTTTGTTATTCCATGAAAAAGGGCCCCTCGCGGGGCCCCGGTGAACGCCTGGAGCACGGGCTCAGGCCGTCTGCTTGGCAGCACTTCGGCGCAGGCGCGACAGCAGGCGCCGGGCCATCTCGCCAAAGAGCTCGGTCTGGGTCGGGTGGGGGTGGATGGCCTGACCAACCTGTTCCAGCGTCAGGCCCGCCGAGACCATCATCACCGCCTCGCCGATCAGCGTGTCGGCGTGATCCGCAAGGAAGTGCACACCAACGATGCGGTGGCTGGCCTTGTCGGCCACCAGCTTGATCAGGCCATCGGTCTCGCCGGTCATCATGGCCTTGGCATCGATGCTCATCGGCACCTTGACCTCGGCGCAATCAAGCCCCTTCGCCTTGGCCTGCTCCATGGACAGCCCGACGAAGGCAGCCTGTGGGCGGGTGAAGATCACGCCGGAATCCTTCGATTCATCGTACTTGGCGGCATGCCCCAGCAGGTTTTCGGCGGCTACGCGGCCCTGCTGCCCGGCGGTGTGCGCCAGCATCAGGCCACCGATGACGTCGCCGACGGCAAAGATGTGCGGCACACTGGTGCGGCAGGCCGCATCGGCGGCAATGGCATCGCGCTCGCCGAGCTTGACGCCGGCAGCATCGAGATTCAGGCCCTGGGTCTTGGGCCGTTTGCCGGTGGCCATCAGCACCAGATCGCAGGCCACGCCCTGCTCCTGGCCCTGGGCGTCGAGATAGCGCACCTGCATGTCGCCGGGCTTGCCGTCGATGCCCTGCACCCGGGCCTGGGTCTGCACGCGCAGGCGCGGCTCCTTGGCGAGGATCTTGACCAGGGTGGTGGCGATTTCCGCTTCCACTTCGGCCAGCGGGCGGTCCTGGGCTTCGAGCACGGTCACTTCGGCGCCGAAATCATGGAAGATCTGCGCCATTTCCATGCCGATGGCACCGGCGCCGATCACGCACAGGCGCCTGGGCGGGGTGGGCAGGTTCCAGACCGTATCCGACGTCAGCACGCCGCCACTGGCCAGCCCCTCGGCCGCGCCCGGAATGGGCGGCACGAAGGCCGGGGCGCCGGTGGCGATCACGGCAGCACCGAAGCTGATCTCGCCGGCATCCTTGCCCGCGATCTTGAGGCCATGGGCGCCGGTGAAGCTGGCAAAGCCTTCCAGCACCTTGATCTTCATGCCGGTGTCGGTTTTCAGCGCCATCTCGCCGCGGGTCTGCAGGACCTGCCTGCGGTGGTTTTCGAGCCGCGCCCAGTCCAGTTGCGGCTGATCGGTGTTGCCGATGCCGAGCAGGGCGTCATGGTGACGGTCGCGGATGCGGTCCGCCGCCGCGCGCCAGGCCTTGGAGGGGATGCAGCCGCGCCAGAGGCATTCGCCGCCGGGCAGGGGGGCGTTGTTGATCATCACCACCTTGATGCCGTGCTCGGCCAGATCCCGGGCGCAGTCCTCGCCGCCGGGCCCACCACCGATCACGGCCACCTGATAGTCGTAATCCCCCTCGGGGATCACGGGGCCGGGCTTGCCCATCCAGCTATCAGGCTGCTCCATGATGCGCTTGAGATCCGCGAGGAAGGCCGCGGCCTCGGCGCCGTTGACCACGCGATGGTCCGCCGTGATGGTGATCGGCATGCCCTGCGGGCCGGCCGCGGCAATGGCCAGGATGGCGGCCGTGCCGGGCGTGACGATGGCGTCGAACTGCGACACGCCATACATGCCCATGTTGGACACGGTGAAGGTCGGGTTGGCGTATTCCTCGGGCGCCAGACGACGCTTGCGGGCGCGGTCAACCATGGCGTTCCAGCTCTGGTGCAGTTCCTCGATACTGTGCTCGCCGACATTGCGCAGCACCGGCACGACCAGGCCGCCGCCTTCGGCGGTCACGGCAATGCCGATATCCTGATTGGCGCGCTCGACGATCTTGTCCACCGGCTGATAGGCGGCGTTGACCAGCGGATGCAGCTTCAGGGCCTCGGCCGCGGCCTTGGCGATGGCCACCGTGACCGATACCTTCTGCGCCTTGGCCGCGCGGATCAGGGCCTCGGGCTGGATGTGCATGGTGACGCGGAAGCTCGGGATGGTCAGGCTCGCGGTCATGCTGCGGCTGACGGCCCGCTCGATGGCCGTCATGGGGCGGCCATGGCCCGGCACCTGGATGTCCGGCAGTTCGTGCGCCGCCGGCAGCGGCGAGATCTCGGTCGGGCGCTGGATGGGCTGGGCGCGCTGGACATCCAGGGCGGTGATCACACCGGCCGGCCCGCTGCCGTGCAGGTTGTTGAGATTGACATGCATGGCCGCCGCGAGCTTGCGCGCCAGCGGCGAGGCCTGCTTGTTGGCAGGGCGCGGGGCGGGCGCCGCCGCCGTGTCCAGTGCCTGGATGACGGGCTGGGCCGGCGTTGCCACACCGGCCGTGACATGGCCGGCGGCAGGTTTGTCAGCGCGGGGTGCGGCGCTCATGGTTTCGCTGACGACCTGGCCGGGCTCGTCCACCAGATAGGCCATGGCGTCCCCGACGGCGACGACGCTGTCCACGGCCGCGAGCGGGCCGGAGAGATAACCCTCGCGGAAGACCTCGACATCCATGATGGCCTTGTCGGTCTCGACCGTGGCGACCACGTCACCCCGATTGATCCTGTCGCCCGGCTGTTTCTCCCAGGAAACGACCACGCCCTCGGTCATGGTGTCCGAGAGTTGCGGCATCTTGATGACGTATGCTTCAGCCATGTTCACCCTTCTATTTGCCGAACATCTTCAGGACCGCCTGAACGGCCTTGCTGGCGTTCGGGATGGCAGCCTTTTCCAGCTTGTGGTTGTAGGGAATGGGCACATCCGCGGCATGCACGCGCACGGGGGCGGCATCCAGCTCGAAGAAGACTTCCTCGTTGATGATGGCCATCACTTCCGAGCCCACGCCGCAGGGTGCTTCATCTTCCTCGATGATGACGGCCCGGTGGGTCTTGGCCACACTCTTGCGGATGCCGTCGCGGTCCAGGGGCTTGAGCGAGCGCAGGTCGATGACCTCGGCGTCGATGCCATGGTGCTGGGCCAGGAAATCCGCCGCCTCGCGCGCCCAGTGCACGCTGATGTTGTAGCCGAACAGGGTGATGTCGCGGCCGGGGCGCACGACTTCCAGGCCTTCGAGCGGCGTGAAGAATTCCTCGTCCGGGATCTCGCCCTTCATGTTGTACATGAGCTCGTGCTCGATGATGACCACCGGATCATCGGAGCGCACCGCGCTCTTGAGCAGGCCATAGGCGTCGCGCGGATTGCTCGGGGTGACCACGCGCAGGCCGGACACGCCCATGAACACCTTTTCCATGCGCGCCGAGTGCTGGGCGCCGAGCTGGTGGGCGGTGCCGCCGGGGGTGCGAATCACGACCGGGACCTTGATGCGGCCGCCGGACATGTAATGGATCTTGGCCGCCGAGTTGACGATCTGGTCCATGGCGAGCCAGGCGAAGTTCACGCTCATGATCTCGATGATGGGGCGGCAGCCGGTCATGGCCGCGCCGACGCCAATGCCGGTATAGGAGTTTTCCGAGATCGGCGTGTCCATCACCCGCTGTTCGCCATACTTGGCCAGCAGGCCCTGGGTGGCCTTGTAGGTGCCGCCCGCCACGGCGATGTCCTCGCCCATGGCGAAGACCAGCGGATCACGGGCCATTTCCTCATCGTGAGCGCGCAGGATGCCCTGCCAGTACATCATTTCGCTCATTGGCTTTCCCCCTCGACCAGTACGTATTTTTCCAGATCCTCGACGCGTGGCTCGGGGCTCTCTTCGGCGAACTTGATGATGTCGTTCTCGATTTCGTCGAGCACGGATTTCTCCATGTCGCGATAGTCTTCCTCGCTGATGACCTTGCGCTCGATGAGCTTGTTCTTGTAGAGCAGCAGCGGATCGCGCTGGGCCCAGGTCTCGACCTCTTCCTTGGTGCGGTAGGCGCCGGAATCGGACATCGAGTGGCCGCGCAGGCGGTAGGTCTGCAGTTCGAGGAAGTAGGGGCCCTGGCCGGAGCGCACGAAATCCACCGCGGTTCTGGCGGCTTCCATGACGGTTTCGATGTCCTGGCCGTCATGCTTGCTGGCTGCCATGTTGTAGGCGCAGACGCGCTTGTACTGCTCGGTCACGGCGGCGGCGCGGTAATCGGCGGTGCCGATGCCATAGCCATTGTTCTCGCAGACGAAAAGCACCGGCAGCTTCCAGAGCTGGGCCATGTTCATGGTCTCGTGGAAGGTGCCCTGATTGTTGGCGCCTTCACCGAGAAAACAGATGGCGATCTGATCGGTACCCTGCATCTGGATGCCCTTGGCCAGGCCCGCCGCCAGCGGGAAGGGGCCGCCCACGAGGGCATAGCCACCCATGAAATGGACCGTGGGATCAAAGATGTGCATGGAACCGCCGCGGCCGCGCGAGGACCCGGTCTCCTTGCCGAAAAGCTCGGCCATGACCTCGCGCGCGGGCGCGCCGCAGGCGATGGCGTGCACGTGGTCGCGATAGCCGGTGATGGCGTAATCGTGGCCGGGGCGGGCGACCTTCATCACGCCCAGGGCGCAGGCCTCCTGGCCCGGATAGAGGTGAAGGAAGCCCCCGATCTTGCGTTCGTGGTAGGCTTCGGCGCAACGCTCCTCGAAGCGGCGCGCAAACAGCATCTCGCGCAGGAGTTGTTTCTGTTCTGCGGCGTCCATAGATCTCCCTATATGAAGCACGGAGCAGGTCCGTTACGGCTTTTGTATCCGGGTCGCCGGCGGGTTCAAACCGCCTGCCGGCCAAAGCCGCATATCATGGGGTGGAAGCGCAGAAGCGTCAAGCCTGCAGCAGTGGTTTGAGGGCCGGCTCAGGGCGTCAGCATGGCATTGAGCGAGCGGATGTCGGCCTCGCTCAGCACCCCGGCAACCTGCTTGAGCCGTACGCGGGCAAGTATGTGGTTATATTGGGCGTCATTGAGCTGGCGCTCGGCGCTGGCGAGGATCTGTACGGCATTGAGGACGTCGATGTTGGTGCGTGTGCCGATCTCGCGGCCCTTGCGGGTGGCCTCCAGGCTGGTGCGCGCGCTCTGGACCTGTTCCTGCAGGGCACGCAGGCGCGCCGCGCTGTCCTGAAGCTGCAGGAATGCTGTTTCGGTGCTCAGGCGCACATCGTCGTTCAGATCCTGCAATGCAAAACGGCTCGCCTCGGCCTGGGCGCGCGCCTGGCGGGTGCGGGCGGCTATCTGCCCCCCTTCATAAAGCGGTATGCTGGCCTGCAGGCCCACAAAGGTATCCTTGGTGGTCATCGTGCCGGTGAAACCGCCCTCGTCATAGCTATAGCCACCATTGAGGCTGAGCGTGGGCCAGCGTTCGCGTGAGATTACCTCGATCTGTTCGCGAGCCGCCTGCAGCTGTTCGCGGGCCGCCTTCAGGGTGGGTTGGCTGGATTCCGCACTCTCGATCCAGGGTTGGATGCTGGCCGGTTCAGGGTCCTGGGGTTCGAAATTGCCCAGATCGGCGATTGTATTGGCCGGCGTGCCGGTCAGGCGTTGCAGGGTCTGGTCGGCGATGCGGTGCTGGCTCTGGGCATTGATCAGGGCGGCGCGCGCGCCGGCGACCCGGGATTGGGCTTCGCGCAGGGCGATGATCTCGCCGGTGCCGGCCTTCAAAAAGGCCTCGGCTTGCTGTTGCAGGGCCTGCAGGCGTTCCAGTTCGCTCTGCGCGATGCGTTCCCCGCGAATGGCATTGAGGACACCGAAGTAGGCATTGGTAGTGCGGACGATGAGATTCTGGCGCGCGGCGATCAGGTTTGCCTCGGCAGCACTGATCTGTGCCTTCGCGGCACGCAGGGCTGGCCAGGTGCGGCCATTGAAAAGCGGCTGTGCGAGTGACACGCTGTAGCTGCGATCGGTATACCACATGGCGCCGGCAGGACCGAGGGGGCCGAGGCCATTGAGTTCCAGCCGGTGTCGGCTGATCTGCGCGTTGGCGGCGACATTGGGCAGCAGGGCTGAGCGCGCGATCGGCAGGTTCTCGCGGGATGCCGTCAGCTGTGCGCGTGCCTGGCTGACCACCGGATCACGCGCGGCCGCCTGTTCATAGATCTGGAGCAGGTCATCGGCAGCCACCGGCTGGGACGCGCCGACCAGGATTGCGAAAAGTGTAAGCGGGACGCCAGCCTTCGGGGACATGCCATGCCTCTTGTCAGTGGGAGGGAAAGCTCGTTATAGTGTGCTAACCGACCGGCCGGTAAGTCAAGTCTTCCCAGGGCATTACCACGGCGCCAAATTACCAAAGGAATCAGTTTGTCGGAAAAACACCCTTTTCCCCAAGCCCCTGTGTCCGGCGTCCATGCCGAACATCCCGAACATGTCAGTGAGGGCGCCAGCCGTATTCTGGAGGCAGCCTGCACCCTGTTTGCCGAGCAGGGCTATGATGCCGTTTCCATGAGCCTGATCGCACAGCGGGCCGGAATCAGCAAGGCCAATATCTATCATCATTTCAAGACCAAGTTCGATCTGTACATGGCGGTGTTGATGCGGGCCTGCAGGGATTCCGGCGGGCTGGTCCAGGTGCTGCTCGAACGCAATCAGTCCCTGGCACCCGCGCTGGGGCATTTTGCCAGGGATCATCTGCAGCGTTTGCTCGATCATGAAACCTTTTCCAGGATCATTCTGCGTGAGCTTCTGGAGGGCGGGCGTCAGCGTGGCGAGCAACTGGCGCAGAGTGGTTTCAACGCCAGCTTCTCGCGCCTGGCGGATGCCCTGCAACAGCGGCGGGCCAATGGCGAACTGCGGGAGGATGTGGATCCCGCGGCGCTGGCGGTGCTGCTCATCGGCGCCAATGTCTTTTTCTTCGCCGCCCGCGACCTGATCTGTCACTACTCCAGCGTGGATTTCGCCGAGGATCCGGACCGCTATCTGTCACTGGTGCTGGACATCATCCTGCATGGCGCGTTGCCCGACGCGCAGCCCAAAAATCAGCAAGATCCATAACAAACAGCTCCTATAAAAAGGTGTCACATGGCTAGACCAATCTCCTTTCTTGCGGCCATTGGCCTGGCACTGATCCTGGTAGGTTGCGGCAGGCAGGATGCCCCGGAAAAACAGCCCCAGGGCCCGCAGGCAACCGGAGTCACGGCGGTACGCGCCGAGTCCAGGGCGGTGGAGACCACCGTGACCGCACTGGGTCAGGTCGACAGCAAGTCTTTCCCGGAAGTTGCGGCCGAGGTCGCGGGCCGCGTGATCCGCCTCGCTGCCGAGGAGGGCGACAGCGTGCGTCAGGGCCAGTTGCTTGCCGTGCTCGATGCCCAGGAGCAGCAGATTGCCCTGCGCGCCGCCCGCGCCGACGTCAATCGTCTGCAGGCCTTGATCGCCAATCAGCAGCGCACGGTCAAGCGTTACCGGGACTTGCTGGCCGGGCAGTACGTGGCGCGCAATACCTTCGAGGAAGCGGAGACCCAGTTGCAGACCCTGCGCGAGCAACTCGCCGGTGCCCGTGCCCAGGTGGCCCAGCTGGAGCGTGATCTGCGCCTGGCGCGGGTGCTGTCCCCCATGGCGGGGCAGGTGCAGGAACGCCTGGTCAGTGTCGGTGACTATGTCACGGTCGGCAAGCCGCTGTTCCGGCTGGTGGGCGCGCAGAAGCTGCAGGTGCACCTGCCCTTGCCGGAAAGCTATGGCGCGCAGCTTCGTCCCGGCCTGCCGGTGCGCCTGAGCACGCCGGCGGATCCGGACAAGCCGATCGAGGGGCAGATCAGCGAAATTCGGCCGATGATCGGTGCCAGTAACCGGGCCCTGGATGTGCTGGTGGAGGTCGACAATCCCGGCACCTGGCGGCCTGGCGCGAGCGTGACCGGCGAGGTGGTGCTGGCCACCCGCGAGAATGCCGTGATGCTGCCGGAGCAGAGCGTGGTGCAGCGTCCGGCCGGTGAGGTGGTGTACGTGGCCGGCAATGGCAAGGCCGGGCAGCGGCTGGTGAAGACCGGCGTGCGCCGGGATGGCCTGGTCGAGATCCTGTCGGGAGTGGCGCCCGGTGAACTGGTGGTGGTCGAGGGCGCCGGGTTCCTGACCCAGGGTGCGCCGATCCGGGTCCGGGAGGCCCGTTCATGAGCTTGCCCGAGCTTTCCATCAAGCGTCACGTCCTGGCCTTCATGCTGTCAGGCGTGCTGATCCTGCTCGGCATCGTGGCCTTTCAGCGCCTGGGAGTGGACCGCTTTCCGAAGATCGACTTTCCGGTGGTGTCCATCACCACGGTGCTCCCCGGCGCCAATCCGGACGTGGTGGATGCCAGCATCACCAGCATCATCGAGACCCAGGTCAACGGCGTGCCTGGCATCGATCACATCCAGTCCAGTTCCTCCCCCGGTATATCGATGGTGAACATCACCTTTGATCTGGACAAGGATGTCGATGTCGCCTTCAACGAGGTCCAGGCCAAGATCAACCAGGTGCTCAGCCAGTTGCCCGAGGATGCCGATCCGCCGATGGTGGCCAAGGTGGAAACCGATGCGCAACCGATCCTGTGGCTGACCCTGCAAGGCGACCGCACCCAGCAGCAACTCAACGAATATGCCCGTACCGTGCTCAAGAAGCGCCTGGAAACCATCAACGGCGTGGGCGAGGTCCAGATTGGCGGTCGCCGCGACCGCGCGATCCGGGTCAATCTCGAGCCGGCCCGGCTGGCAGCTTATGGCCTGACCGTGCAGGACCTGGCAACGGCCTTCCAGAGCCAGCACTTTCAGCTCCCGGGTGGCTTTCTGGTCAGCGGCAAGACCGAGCGCCTGATCAAGCTGGATCTCGAATACCACGACCCGGCCGCCATGCGCGACATGGTGATCGGCTATCAGAATGGCGCGGCCATCCACCTGCGCGATGTGGCGACGGTGGAGGACGACCTGGAGGATTTCCGCCAGCTTGCGCGCTATAACGGCAAGCCGACCGTGGGATTGGGCATCGTCAAGATCGCCAATACCAATACGGTGGCCATCGTCGATGCCGTCAAGGAACGGGTGCGCAGCGAAATCCAGCCCGAACTGCCCCCGGGCCTGAGCCTGGAGGTGGCGGTGGACAACTCCAATTTCATCCTGGAGCTGATTGCCGCGCTGGAAGAGCATCTCATTCTGGGCACCCTGCTGGCGGCGCTGGTGGTCTGGCTGTTCCTCAAAAGCTTCCGCTCCACCCTCATCATTTCGCTGGCCATCCCCGTGTCCCTGCTGGGCGCCATGGGCGTGATGTACTTCGCCGGCTACACCTTCAACTCGATGACCATGCTGGCCTTGCTGCTGCTCATCGGCGTGGTGGTGGATGACGCCATCGTGGTGCTGGAGAACATCTACCGGCATCGTGAGGAGATCGATCCCGATCCGATGACGGCCGCGCTCAATGGCACCAACCAGGTGATGTTCGCGGTCATGGCGGCGACTCTGACCCTGGTGTCGATCTTTGCCCCGGTGATCTTCATGGGTGGCATCATCGGGCGCTTCTTCCAGTCCTTTGCCGTGGTGGTGACCTTCGGGGTGCTGGTGTCCTGGTTCGTGTCCATGACCCTGACGCCCATGCTCGCCTCGCGCTTTCTGGTGGTGAAGAAGCAACATGGCCGGGTCTACAATGCCCTGGAAGGCATGTTCCAGGGCATGGAGCGGCATTACAGATCCTTGCTCGGTCTTGGCATGCGGCACCGCTGGGGCGTGGTGATCATCACCGTGCTGGTGGTGGCATCCAGCGGGTTTTTTCTGAACAGTGTCGGCAAGGGTTTCGTGCCCGAGGAGGATGAAGGCAGCTTCCTGGTCTTCGTGCGCGCGCCGCTTGGTTCGGGCATCGAGTACACCAGCGCGAAACTTGCGGAAGTTGAGCAGGTGCTCGGGCGCAATCAGGCCGTGGCCGGTTACTTCACGGCCATCGGTCAGGAACGGGCCGGTCAGGTGAATCAGGCCTTCGTCTACGTGCGCATGGCGCCCCGCGATGAACGCGAGCTGAGCCAGCAGGCGCTGATCCCGATCCTGCAACGCCAGTTCGCCGGTATTGCCGGGGTGCGGGTATTCGCGGCACCGGTATCCATCGTCGGCGGCCAGCGCGGCGAGCCCCTGCAGTTCGTCGTCAGCGGCCAGAACCTGCAGGAGGTCGCGAAATACAGCAAGCTTATCCAGGACCGGCTCTCTGAGGATCCCGGCATGGGTCGACTGGACCTCGACCTGCAGCTCGATCTGCCGCAGATCGAGCTGGAAGTGGACCGGGAAAGGGCCGCCAGCCTGGGGCTGAGTGCGCGTGACGTGGCCATGGCCGCCAACGTGCTGGCCGGTGGCCAGGACATTGCCAAGTTCAACGATGATCCGGGCAATGGCGAGCGTTATGACGTACGGCTCAAGGCGGTGGAAGGCGAATTCCGCAACCCGGGCGACATGAGCAAGATCTATCTGCGCGGGCGTGATGGGCAGATTGTGCGCCTCGATACGGTGGCAAGCTTCAAGCAGACAGCCGGGCCCGCGGTGATCAGCCGCTATGATCTGCGCTACGCCGCCTTCTTCTACGCCAATCCGAAGATGCCGCTGGGAGACGCGGTGACTCTGGTCAAAGAGACCGCTGAGGAGGTGTTGCCGCTGGGATACTCCGTACAGTTCACCGGCCAGGCCGAGGAGTTCGGCAAGACCATAGATTCCGTGCTGTTCGCCTTCATGCTCGCCACCATTCTGCTTTACATGGTGCTGGCCAGCCAGTTCAACTCCTTCCTGCAGCCTTTGATCATCATGATGGCGCAGCCGCTGGCGATGATCGGCGGCATTGCCGCTCTGTGGCTCACTGGCCATACGCTGAATATCTATTCGATGATTGGCCTGGTGCTGCTGGTGGGGCTGGTGGCCAAGAACTCGATCCTGCTGGTGGATCTCACCAATCAGTACCGCGCCGAGGGCATGGACATCGACACCGCGTTGCGCGAGGCGAGCCCGATCCGTTTGCGGCCGATCCTGATGACCTCGCTGACCATTATCCTGGCGTTGTTGCCGGCGGCCATTGGTCTGGGTGCCGGCGCGGATACCAATGGGCCGCTGGCGGTGGCGGTGATCGGCGGCATGATCACTTCGACCCTGTTGACCCTGGTGGTGGTGCCTGCGGTTTACTCGCTGGTGGAGCACGGCAAGGGCCGCTTCGAGGACTACTGGCAGCGCCGGCATCCGAAACGGGTCGAGGAGTAGGCGAGGAGTAGACCACTCACGAAAAAGGCCCGGCAATGCCGGGCCTTGTCGTTGCGAGGAAGCCTAGAAGCGCTTCAGCACCTCACCGCGCTTGGCGGCCTGGAAGCGCTGTTCCACCACGTCCCAGTTGACGTTTTTCATGAAGGCCTCGATATAGGCCGGACGACCCAGGGCATTCTGGTCGCGCATGTAGGCGTGTTCCCAGACATCCATGATGACCAGCGGCTGGAAGCTGGCGACGTTGCCGTCTTCATGCAGTTGCACGAAGTTGTTGGTGATCTGTCCGGTCAGAGGGTCGAAATAGGCAATGGCCCAGCCGATGCCGCGGGTCTTTCCGGTATTGGCGAAGTCTTCCTTCCAGGCATCGAAGCTGCCGAACTGCTCGCTGACGGCCTGATGAAAGCCGCTGCTGGTATCACAGCTGACGCCGGCTTTCAGGTTCTGGAAGTAGAACTCGTGCAGGACCATGCCGTTGTATTCGAAGCCATAGCGCCGACGACGGTCAGCGAAGCCCATGCCACCGCCCTGGCCGTTGGCGCGCAGGTCAGCCAGTTCCTTGCGCAGGGCATTGCTCTGGGCCACATAGCCCTTGTAAAGGCCCCAATGTTCCTCGATCTGCTCATCGGAGATACCGTCCAGACCACTGGGCTTCAGTTCTTCTCGTACGGGATATTCAAACATGCTGACCTCCGGGGGGGTGAATAGCCGATAAAAAATGCTTGGGTATTATAGGAGTCCCCCTTTCGGCTGGCAACGCGAAAGAAGTACTGTACCCTCATTTTGAGCAGTGTAGAATGGCGTTCTCGCTGAGAAAGGCTTATCGGCAAACGCAAGGAGGAGGCATACATGCAGGAACGCGCGAATGAAGTGACCTTGCAGGGCACGCCCATCACTCTGCTCGGCCCCGCGCTGCAGGTGGGAGATGTGGCCCCGGTGTTCACGGCCCGCAGTGGGCTGGAGGACATCAGCAGTGATCGCTGGGCCGGCCGCCCGCGCCTGATTTCCTCGGTGCCCTCGCTCGATACCCCGGTATGTGCCAAACAGGCCGCCCGCTTCAATGAAGCGGTCAGCGATCTCGATGTGGCGGTGATCGTCATTTCCCAGGACCTGCCCTTTGCACAGACCCGCTTTCGCGAGGTCAATGGCATGCGGAACGTGACCTTTCTCTCTGATTACAAAGATAATGACTTCGGGTATAAATATGGCGTATATATCAAGGAACACGGCCTGGATCACCGCGCCGTTTTCGTGATCGATGCAGGGGATCGCATCAGCTACGTCGAGTATGTGCCGGAGCTGACCCAGCATCCGAATTACGCGGCTGCTCTCGATGCGGTGAAAAAGCTGCTGTAGTTGCGTTACACTGTCCGGGAACACGGTCCCCGCCGGGGGCCGTTTTTTATTTTTGTGGCGAACACAGAGTCTGACTTATGACGACCGATCACCTGATGCATACCTATGCCCGGCTGCCGGTGGCCTTTGTGCGCGGCGAAGGTGCCTGGCTCTGGGACGAGGCGGGCAGGCGCTATCTCGATGCCCTGTCCGGCATTGCCGTCTGTGGGCTGGGGCACGCGCATCCGGCCGTGGCCGAGGCCATTTCCAGGCAGGCGCATACCCTGCTGCATACCTCCAACCTCTACCAGATGCCCTTGCAGGCTGGGGTCGCGGACAAGCTGGCGCGCCTGTCGGGGCTGGATCAGGTGTTCTTCTGCAATAGCGGCGCCGAGACCAACGAAGCGGCCATCAAGCTGGCGCGCTTGTATGGTCATGAGGTCCGGCAGCTGGCCGAACCGAAGATCGTCGTCTTCGAGAGTAGCTTTCACGGCCGTACGCTCGCGACCCTGAGCGCGACCGGCAATGCAAAAATTCAGCAGGGTTTCGAGCCGCTGGTGTCAGGTTTCGTGCGCTGCCCCTATGACGATCTCGCCGCCCTGGAAGATATTGCGCGGACCGAGCCGGACATCGTTGCCGTGCTGGTGGAGCCGGTGCAGGGCGAGGGCGGGCTGCGGGTGCCCTCGGCGGGCTTCCTGCCGGGCTTGCGTGCGCTGTGCGATGCCCAGGGCTGGCTGCTGATGCTCGATGAGGTGCAGACCGGCATTGGCCGTACCGGCCATTACTTTGCCTTCCAGCACTATGAGGGTCTGCTGCCGGACGTGATGAGTCTCGCCAAGGGGCTTGGCAATGGCCTACCGGTGGGCGCCCTGCTGGCCCGGGAAAACGTGGCGCGGCTCTTCGGACCGGGCCGCCACGGTTCAACCTTTGGTGGCGGACAGCTTGCCATGGCGGCCGCAGGCGCCGTGCTGGACACCCTGGAACAGGAAGGTTTGCCAAATCATGCCCGGCAGATGGGTGACTATCTGCAGTCGCGGCTGCGCGAACGACTGGGCCAATTGCCCATGGTGCGGACCATTCGTGGCCAGGGCCTGATGATCGGCATCGATCTGTCGGATCCCGCCCCGACACTGGTTCGCCGTGCCCTGGACAAGGGCATCCTGATTAATGTGACCGCCGAGCGGGTGATCCGTCTCCTGCCGCCCCTGATTTTCTCTGCATCCGAGGCCGACCTGCTGGTGGACCGGCTGGGCGAGCTTTTGGAGGAGGGCTTATGAACATTCGCCATTTTCTGACCCTGCGCGATCTGTCGCCTGCCGAGCTGGAACGATTGCTGCACCGCGCCATGGCGCTCAAGGCCATGCAGCGCGAAGGGGTCGTGTACACTCCGTTTTCCGGCCGTACCCTGGCCATGATCTTCGACAAGGCCTCGACACGTACCCGCGTATCCTTCGAGGTTGGCATGGCGCAGTTCGGCGGACATGCGCTCTTTCTGTCGCCGCGTGATACCCAGCTCGGTCGCGGCGAGCCCATCGAGGATACCGCCCGGGTGCTCTCGCGCATGGTGGACATCGTCATGGTGCGGACCTTTGCGCATGACAACATCGTGCGCTTTGCCGCCGAGTCGCGGGTGCCGGTGATCAATGGCCTGACCGATCTGCATCATCCCTGCCAGCTGCTCGCGGATCTGATGACCTTCATGGAGCAACGTGGCGAGCTACGCGGCCGGGTGGTGGCCTATCTGGGTGATGGCGCGAACAACATGGCGCATTCCTGGATGGAGGCCGCCAGCCTCATGGGATTCACCCTGCGGGTCAGCACGCCTGCCGCTTATCAGCCCGATGCGGCAATTCTCGCTGCGGCCGCTGATGCCGTCGTGCTGGAATCCGATCCGCGCAAGGCCGTGAACGGCGCCGACCTGATCGTCACGGATGTGTGGACCAGCATGGGTCAGGAGGAGGAGGCGGCTGAGCGTCTCATGGCCTTTGCGCCCTATCAGGTCAATGCCGAACTGATGGCCCAGGCCAGCCCGGAGGCCGTCTTCATGCATTGCCTGCCGGCCCATCGCGGCGAGGAGGTCACGGCGGAGGTGATCGACGGGCCGCAGAGCGTGGTCTGGGCGGAGGCCGAGAACCGGCTGCATGCTCAGAAGGCCCTGGTGGAATTTCTCTTGAAACAGCAGTAACAGCGGGAATCGTAAGCGGAGATGGCGATGAGTGACATCAAGAAAGTGGTGCTGGCCTATTCGGGAGGTCTTGATACCTCAATCATTCTGAAGTGGCTGCAGGATACCTATGGCTGCGAGGTGGTGACCTTCACCGCCGACATCGGCCAGGGCGAGGAGCTGGAACCGGCGCGCGAAAAGGCAAAGCAGTTCGGCGTGAAGGAGATCTTCATCGATGATCTCAAGGAAGAGTTCGTCCGTGACTTCGTCTTCCCGATGTTCCGCGCCAATACGCTCTATGAGGGCGTGTATCTGCTCGGCACCAGCATCGCGCGTCCCCTGATCGCCAAGCGCCAGATCGAGATCGCCCGCCAGGTCGGGGCCGATGCCGTGTCCCACGGCGCCACCGGCAAGGGCAATGACCAGGTGCGCTTCGAGCTGGGCTACTATGGCCTGGAGCCCAACATCAAGGTCATCGCGCCCTGGCGCGAATGGGACCTGAATTCCCGCGAGAAGCTGCTGGCTTATGCCGATACCCACGGCATTCCTGTGGCCCGCAACAAGCGCGGCGACAGTCCGTACTCCACCGACCGCAACCTGCTGCACATCTCCTTCGAGGGCCAGGTGCTGGAAGACCCCTGGGTTGAGCCCAACGAGGACATGTTCGTGATGTCGGTGAGCCCCGAACAGGCGCCGGACAAGGCGAGCTATGTCGAGATCGATTTCGAGCAGGGCGACGCCGTGGCCATCGATGGCGAGCGCCTGTCGCCGGCCAACCTGCTGGCTCGACTCAACCAGCTCGGCGGCGAGAATGGCATCGGCCGGCTGGATCTGGTCGAGAACCGTTACGTTGGCATGAAATCGCGCGGCGTCTACGAGACCCCTGGCGGTACCATCCTGCTGACCGCCCACCGCGCCATCGAGTCCCTGACCCTGGATCGCGAGGTCGCGCACCTGAAAGACGAACTCATGCCGCGTTATGCCAGTCTGATCTACAACGGCTACTGGTGGTCGCCGGAGCGGCGCATGATCCAGCAGATGATCGATGCATCGCAGGCGAAGGTCACGGGCACGGTGCGCCTGAAGCTCTACAAGGGCAACGTCAGCGTGGTCGGGCGCAAGTCCGACAAGAGCCTCTTCGATCCGCATATTGCGACCTTCGAGGAGGACTTCGGCGCCTATGACCAGGCCGACGCCGCCGGATTCATCAAGCTCAACGCGCTGCGCATGCGCATCGCCAAACGTTTGCAGGGGTAAGCCATGGACGATCGTTTCTCAGGCGCGCATATCGTCAAGAAGGCCAATGTCTATCACAACGGCCAGTGCACCTCGCGCACGGTGATCACCGCCGAGGGCGAGATGAAGACGCTCGGCATCATCCTGCCCGGCGTCTACCGCTTTTCCACCGCTGCCCCCGAGCAGATGCAGATACTCGCGGGCAGGGGCAGATACAAACTGGCCGATGACACCGAGTGGCACGAGATCCAGACCGGCGACACTTTCCATGTGCCGGAGAATGCCAGCTTCGACATCGAGGTCACGGAATTGCTGGATTACACCTGCAGTTACGGACAGTGCGGCGGGTCGGGCATTCCGGTCTGACCGAATCAGCAAAGGGAGAAAGCTCATGCGAATTCTGCACACCATGTTGCGCGTCGTCGATCTGGAGCGCTCGCTCGCTTTTTATACCGAAGTACTCGGCATGCGGCTGTTGCGGCGCAAGGACTATCCCGAAGGTAAGTTCACCCTGGCCTTTGTCGGTTTTGGGGCGGAGTCGGAGACGGCGGTGATCGAACTCACCCATAACTGGGACGTCGAGTCCTATGAGATGGGCAATGCCTTTGGCCACATTGCGATCGAGGTGGATGACGCCTATGCTGCCTGTGATGAAATCCGCCGTCGCGGTGGCCGGGTGGTGCGCGAGGCCGGGCCCATGAAGCATGGCAGCACGGTCATTGCCTTTGTCGAAGATCCGGATGGCTACAAGATCGAACTCATCCAGCACCAGTCCAGCAGTCTGGACGAATTACCCGCCTGAGGAATCCAGGACGATAAAAAAGGTCTAATATTCATATGTATCCAGGAGGGAATGTCATGCAAAAGTTTTGGATGTTTTTGGGCGTGTTGCTGATGAGCTTCTCGCTCGGCGCCATCGATGCGGAAGCCAAGCGTATGGGCGGCGGGCGCAGCATGGGCATGCAGCGTTCCATTGAGGCACCCAGCCGTCCGGCCACGCCGCCGAGCGTCGCACCCGGGGCTCCCGCCCGCGCTGCACCGGGCATGGCGCCGCAGGCGCCGAGGCGCGGCTTTGGCTGGGGCGGTGCCCTGGCAGGGCTTGCCGCTGGTGGCCTTCTGGGCGCGCTGCTCTTCGGCGGCGGCTTTGACAATATCAATTTCTTTGATATCGCGGTCCTGCTGGGCATTGCCCTGGTGGTATTCCTGATTGTCAGGGCCATGCGCCGGAAACACAGCCCGGCCAGCCAGGGCCAGCAGGGCATGGCCTATGCCGGGATGAACAATCAGCCTGCCTACCAACCGCAGCAGGACGTGCTCGAGCCTGCTCAGGCAGGCGCCGCGTATGGTGGCGGCGTCACGGGCAATCAGCCGGCCGGCTTTGATGAGGCAGAGTTCCTGCATGGCGCCAAGGCCGCTTTTAATCGCCTGCAGGCGGACTGGGATGCCAGGGATCTCAATGACCTGCGTCGTTTCACCACGCCGGAAATGTTTGGCGAACTGAGCGCGCAGATCCAGGAGCAGGGCGATGACCGCAATGTCACCGAGATCCTGAGCCTGGATGCCCAGTTGCTGGATCTGGCCGAGGAGGGAGATCGCTGGGTGGCGAGCGTGCGCTATGATGGCATGATTCGCGAACAGGTCGGAGGCAACCCGGAACGGGTGATGGAAACCTGGCACCTCATCCGCCCCAAGAATGCCCAGGGGCCAACCTGGTTTCTTGCCGGTATCCAGCAAGGCTGAGACTTGCAGTCGTTTCAAGGGCCTGTCCACGGACAGGCCTTTTTTATGGCCTTCTAAAGAGAATCTGCCCTATACGATTGTGATCCAGCGCCGCTTGCGCGACAATCTGCGACCACACTTGCCAGGTAAGAGCACTTGATGGATGTCATGACAAGGCCCGGGCGGCAGGAATATCAGCCCGAAACAGGTGAAGAAGTCCATAAATCGGGATTTTTGGCCCTGGCGGTCGGCGCGGTCGGCGTGGTCTACGGGGACATTGGCACCAGCCCGCTATACACGGTCAAGGAAGCCTTCGGTGGCAGTCATGCCGTGGCGGCGACGCAGGCCAACGTATTTGGCGTTCTCTCGCTGATCTTCTGGGCGGTGATGATCGTGGTCTCGCTCAAATACGTCGTCTTCGTCATGCGTGCCGACAACCAGGGCGAGGGCGGCATCATGGCGCTGATGGCGCTGGTGCTGCGCACGGTGCAGCGCCATCCGCGCCGGGAACTCATCCTGATGAGCCTTGGGCTCTTCGGCGCCGCACTCTTTTACGGGGACAGCGTCATCACGCCAGCGATTTCGGTGCTGAGCGCCGTGGAAGGCCTGGAAATCGCCACACCCGCCTTTGAACCCTTCGTCGAACCCATCACCATCGCGGTATTGATTGTCCTTTTTATGTTTCAGCGCCGGGGCACGGCGGCCGTGGGCAAGCTCTTTGGGCCGGTGATGCTGGTCTGGTTCATCACCCTGGCGCTCCTGGGCATCCTCAATATCCTCAAGGCACCTTCGGTACTGCTGGCCATCAATCCGGTACATGCCTTTGATTTCTTTGAGCAGAACCGGTTGATGGGTTTTTTCGCCCTGGGTGCCGTGGTGCTGGCTCTGACCGGCGCTGAAGCGCTTTATGCCGATATGGGGCATTTTGGCAAACGACCGATTCGCCTGGCCTGGTTCTGGTTCGTCATGCCCGCGCTCCTGCTCAATTACTTCGGTCAGGGTGCGCTGATCCTCAGCGATCCGGCAGCAATCAGGAACCCTTTTTACCTGCTTGCGCCGTCCTGGGCGCTGTATCCACTGGTAGGATTGGCGACACTGGCGACGGTGATCGCCTCGCAGGCAGTGATTTCCGGCGCCTTCTCGATCACCAAGCAGGCCATGCAGCTCGGTTATAGCCCGCGCCTGAATGTGCTGCATACCTCTGATAAGGAGATCGGCCAGATCTACGTACCCTGGATGAACTGGGCCCTGCTGGTCATCATCATCGGTCTGGTGCTCGGGTTTCAGTCTTCCACTCATCTGGCGGCGGCCTATGGCGTCGCCGTGACCGGCACCATGGTCATCACCACCATTCTGTCCTTCGTGGTAGCCAAATCAGTCTGGGGCTGGAACAAGTGGGTTGCCGGGCTCGTTGCCGGGCTGTTCCTGAGCATCGATCTCGCTTTCTTCAGCGCCAATCTGGTGAAACTGTTGCACGGTGGCTGGTTCCCGCTGGTAATGGGCCTGATGGTCTTCACCCTGATGTCCACCTGGAAACGGGGCAAGGCGATCCTGTTCGAGCGGCTCAAGGCGGGGCAGGTGTCCCTGGATGGCTTTCTGGGGGCTATCGGCGCACAGCCCCCGCTGCGGGTGCCTGGTACCGCGGTCTTCTTGACCCAAAGTAATCTGGGTGTGCCGCACGCGCTCCTGCACAACCTGGTGCACAACAAGGTGCTGCACGAGCGCGTGATCCTGCTGACCGTGCGCACCGAAGGCATTCCGCATGTGCCATCCCGTGAGCATCTGGAGGTCCAGCCGCTCCCCCAGAACTTTTTCCGTGTGATCCTGCGCTATGGCTTCAAGGATAGCCCGGACGTGCCACGCTCACTGGAGCGCTGCAAGGGCTACGGCATCGATCTGGAGCCGCTGGATACCTCCTATTTCCTCAGCCGCGAAACCCTGATCCCCAGCCGTCAGCCCGGGATGGCCCTCTGGCGGGAGAAGATATTTGCCATGATGGCCCGCAACGGCACCAGCGCCACGGCCTTTTTCAGGATCCCCACCAACCGGGTGGTGGAGCTGGGTACCCAGATCGAACTCTGAGGGTGCAGAAAAGGCCGCGTTTCCGCGGCCTTTCTCAATCAGGATTTCCAGTCCAGCCGGATGTCCGCCCGGTATTGTTCCTCCGGGGAAAGAGTGGGCGCGGTGGCAGGGTCGACGCGTTCGAAGACGTTCTGCATCGGGGTGATGTTGGCGTCGCGACCGAGGCGGAAGCTCTGCTCACGCACGATGAGCTGGTAGGCCTTGTTCAGGGCTAGGGCCCGCTCGTTGCTGGGCGTGATGAGCTGATAGACGTCCTTGCCCGCCAGCTTGCCGGCATCCAGCCTGCCATCGGGGCGAAAGAACCGCGCCAGCATTTCCGCATTCTGACGGAACTCGTCGCCGCCACCCACGCGCGCCAGATACTGATGGATCTCGCCCTCTTGCTGACCCCGTTGCGGGACGTCCGGCATGCCGCGTAGATCGATATAGCCCCAGCCCTTGGAGCCCGCCAGCTTGCGCGGGAAGGCGAAGGTCTGGTCGATGGTGCTGCCCAGCGCGGTATGGCAACCCATGCAGTAAAGCTGCTCCTCGCGGCTCTGCGGGCGCAACTGCCCGTCACTGGCCTCGATGAAGCCCTGGATGCGCCAGCCAAAGCCATTGCTCAGCCCCTTGTCACCAAGGCTGACGAAGCCCGGCAGGTCACCATCGAGTTTTTCCTGGCGCTCGTTGCCGTAGCGGTAGTTGAGCTGGGCCGGGGTATAGAAAGCCACTTTCTGCATGTAGCGCAGTTCCTTCAGACGCGCGCTGCCCTGCACACCATCGGGACGCGGATCGAGATAGCGCACGCTGTGCAGGAACTCCGTACCCTGTGGGTACAAGGCGGGCGTTACCGCCACCTTGCTGGCTGCTCCGGCATAGTGTCTGGGTCGGCGCAGTTGTTGCGCGATCCCCTGAATTCGGCCGTCGCCATCGACGTCGAAGGCCACCGTGCGCTCGTCCACGGGATCTATGTTCATGTGCCTGCGTTCCTGGATGGCCAGTTCCAGGATGTCGAAGTTGAGCCGGTAGATTGCATCGGACGGCTTGCCGCTCGCGTCCTGGCGGAAGGCCGGGGGCAGGCGCAGCATCACGTCATCGGCGGAACCGTTGGTGGGCCAGAATGTGCTGGGCAGAGGCTTGTAGTTGAAGGCGCGCCAGCCGCTGCCGTCCCTGGCGAAACCCTGGGCGTCAAAGGCTGACGGGCCCTGTGCCAGGTTGGCCAGATCAGGCACATAGCCCTGCCACTTGCGGGCGCGCAGTTGCGCGGCAAGCGGGCTGTAATTGTCCTGGCGCACGTAGCGCAGGATCTCGTCATCCGAGATGCGCGCGATGGCTGGCCGGCGATCGACAAAGAGGTTCTTCCAGTGGTTTTCCAGGGCGAAATCCGAAAAGGCATAGGCGGCCTGCAGGTGGCCATCCGCCGCCTGGTTGGGATGTTCCTCCTCGGGACGGGTCTGGTGACAGGTGTAGCAGGGATTGTACTGCCCCTGGGTACGGGTGTAGCACTGTGGCGGTACGGTTGCTTCGAGATTGTGGACCCGCTCCGGAGTACTGGCGGCGGCTGTGGCAATGGCGGAGGGTTTCCTGGCGTCATTGCCACAGCCGCTTAGCAGGGCCATCAGGGGGAGGGCGGCGTAGATGATTCTTTGCATGAATGCTCTCTCAACGCAAAAAGGGGAGCGGATACCCGCTCCCCGTGCAGCGCTCGATATCAGCGGATGATGCCGCCCAGGGGATTGAAGACCCAGAGCATGTTGTTGGCATGATAGCCGGTGTCCTCACCCACGATCACCCGGCCATCCTGCATCACGAGGATGTTGTCGGGGTTGGAGATGTTATCCACGGAACACTGGTTTTCGGCCAGGGTCTTGTCGTAGGGTCCCCCGGCAATGGCCGGTTCCATGCGGCTGATGTTGAAGCCAGCATCAAGCTTCATGCGATAGACCACGCCGCACTTGTTGGCATCCACGTTGATGGCGCCGGTGCCATCCGCCATGAAGCCGGAGACGTCCGACATGGCCATGTATGCATAGGGCACGCTGCCATTCTTGGCGGCGGCATAGTTGATGTTCACACCTTCCATCTTCTTGAACTCGGCCGTGGCACCCAGGGCCTTGGCGGCCTTGCGTGATTCGAGGAAGGCGTAGCGGTCGTCGGCGTGCAGAGGGGATTCAACCGTGCCGTTGCCATTGAGATCCTTGTTCAGCTTCTTCTCGGCCCAGGCATTGATGTCGGCGTCGCTGATGTAGCTGGGCGCGGGGTTCGCGCTGCTGGCGTCGTAATCGGCAATCCAGGTCGCGATTTTGGCTTCATCGCCCTTGCCGATTTCCACCCACTCGATGTTAAAGCCGGCCTTGGCCGGGTCAGTGACGCCGGCATCCTGGGTGACCTTCGCGGCATAGAGCGTGCCGCTGGAGAGATTACCCTTGGTGTCCGCCACGAACTTGAAGAACACGGTGCCATCACCGTCATCACTGAGATAGGCCGTTTTCTGGTCGGGCATGACTACCGAATTCTCGTGCGAGAAGCGGCCCATGGCAAAGTGCTTGACCGGCGTGGGCGTGGCAGCCGGACTGGTGATCTCGACGATGTAGCCGTAACGGTAAGGGTTGGGGAGCTTGCCCAGATACTTCTGCAGGTTGGCAACACCCTTGTCGGTGGTGTTCCACTTGCTGGTATCGTCGAAATAGAGTTCTTCGGAGGACAGCGGATTGCCCCAGGGGCTCAGGGTGCCGAAACAGTTGACCCAGGTGCCCTGCACGCCCTTGAAGTCGATATTCATGGCATCAACCACGCTCCAGACGCCCTTGGCATCCTTCTTGATGCGCATCCGGCTCATGTTGCCGGGGCGGTCTTCCCAGTTGGTGAAGAGATAGCCTTCCTTCGCGTTGAGCGGCACGAAGGTGTTCATGTCAGGGTCATCGGACTGGGTGATGGGCGTCACGCCATCGGCTGCCAGCACCGTGCCCAGACCCGCCGGTACCAAGCCGTTCAGGGTGTCTCCCCCGCGGGCGATGACCTGATAACTGCCTACGGCGGTATTGACGCGGTTTTTCTCCAGGTCGGTGCTGGGTACTGGCACGGGCTCGAACTGCTGTGCCAGACGGTTGAAGTTGGCTCCAATGATGGCGCCGATGCTGCCATGATTAAAGGGTTCAGGATTATTGGCATCCGGATGCTGCACGTTGAAAAACAAATCGCCCTGGGGGCTGAGGAAAAGGCCGGTGAACTCCGCACCCTTTGCGGTGGTGGCCAGGCGTGTAAGAGAGCCTTCCGGGATACAGGCTACCAGTGTACTCGTACCTATAGCGAGAGCACTGAACAGGGCAAATCTGACATAGGTGGTCCGCATGTGTTCCTCTCTATGACTTCAGGCAGGGAAGGGGCAGGGCTACCTTAATTGAAAATTGTTACAGCGTTATGACGAAAACGGTGCGATAGCGCTGGCCGGCATGCTATGCCGGACCGGGTGAATCAGGTAGCATGGCGCAAAAATTCCGGAGACCCTATGTTCTTGACCATTCTTTTCTGGTCCCTGGCTGGTGGTGTGCTGTCCGTGCTGGCCGCGAGCCTCTTTCTGCTCTTGCCGGAGGCGCAGCGCAATCGTTTCCTGCCAGGCATGATCAGTTATGCGACCGGGGCACTGCTCGCCGGCGCTCTCCTGGGCTTGATTCCCGAGGCCCTGGAGCAGGCGGAGGATCATGTAGTCTTCATGAGTGTGCTGGGGGGGCTGCTGGTGTTCTTCATGCTGGAAAAGATGGTGCTCTGGCGCCATTGTCATGACGACCATTGTCATCAGCACAGCAGTGCCGCGCCCCTGATCCTGATCGGCGGCGCCTTTCACAACCTGCTGGACGGCGTCATCATCGGTGCGGCATTTCTGAGCTCGGTGCCGCTCGGCATCAGCACGACCCTAGCCATCATCGCCCATGCTGTGCCGCAGGATCTCGGGGACATTGCAGTCTTGCTGCACGGTGGCTATAGCCGGCTCAGGGCCCTGATCTTCAATCTGCTGTCGAGCCTGCCGACTGTGCTGGGGGCCTTTCTGGCTTATGCCGCGCTGCAGAATCTGGAACCGGTCATTCCGTATGTGCTGGGCTTCAGTGCGGCGGGATTCTTATATATCGCCATGGCGGACCTCATCCCCGGCATGCACCGGGAAACAGCGCTGAAATCCACCTTGCTGCAGGTCGTGCTGCTTGTCGTGGGCGGCATCACCATTGGTGTGCTGCGCGCCCACGGTCATTGATGATCAGATCTGGGACTGGAGATAGTTCTGGATGCCGATCTTCTGGATCAGCTCAAGCTGCGTTTCCAGCCAGTCGATGTGTTCTTCCTCGGATTCGAGGATGTCCTGAAAAATCGCCTTGCTGACCTCGTCATGCTGGGTCCGGCAGTATTCGATGGCCTCGCGCAGAATGGGCAGGGCGTCGACTTCGAGCTGGAGATCGAGGCGGAACTGCTCCTCGACATTTTCGCCAATGTTGAGCTTGTTCAGGTCCTGCAGATTGGGGAGGCCTTCAAGAAACAGGATGCGGTCCATCAGGCGCTCCGCATGCTTCATCTCATCGATGCTTTCCGAACGCGTCTTGCCCGCCAGGCTTTTGAATCCCCAGTTGTCCTGCATCTTGTAATGCATGAAGTACTGGTTGATGGCAGTCAGTTCGTTGGTCAGTACCTGGTTCAGGTAGGAGATTATTCTTTTGTCGCCCTGCATGGCTGCCTCCTGGTTTTCGCAAGGATGGAAAGTCAAGCAGTATAGCATAGCCTGCCCGAGGGCCGGTGTGCATGGCCAGGCATCCGTCGCAGGGCTTATGTGGCGCGGCTAATTTGATCGGACAGCAACACTGCGGGGCCGGTGAGGCGCCAGGGCGCTGGAGGCACCCTGGGTGCCGATACCCTGGAGACAGGGCATCGGCGGGGAATCAGGCGGCCGCGTCCTGTTTCTGGCCCACTTCAGCCAGGGCTTGATTCAGGCAGGATTTGGCGCATTGGCCACATCGTCCGCACTGGGTGGCTACCTGCAACTCGTTGCGCAGGTCGCGCATGGTGCAGGCGCCATTCTCGACAGCCTGCTTGATATCCTTATCGGTAACGGCATGACAGAGACAGACGAACATGTTTCCCTCCATGGTCCATGGAAGAAATATAAATCTAAATGATATTGATTGTCAATGCGTATGGTGCACGAAAGGACCCATCCGCGATGGGTCTCTGGCAAGGGTCCGATCTATAGGCCCAGGAGGTCGGCCCGAAATCCCTTGTCGCGTACCGCCTGCAGCACGGTGGATGAATCCGTGCAGTCGGAGTCCAGCGTCACGACAAAGAGATGCTCGTTTTCGGGTGTGGTTTCCACATTGAAGACGCACTGTTTCTGGCGCAGCGTCTCTTCCAGTTGCTGCAGCCTGTCGCCACTCAGGTTTTCGTGAACGTGAATGAGAATATCCCCGTGATTTCCCGCCATGGTGGCCTCCTGTGTGAAAGCAAATAAGTAATACAGTAGACCACCTGTGCGGATGGGAGTTGCGGCTCAGCCCCCGGCCAAACGTTCCGCCTCGCTGACCATGCCTTCCATGTAGGCCAGCCCGCGCGACCAGAAATCCGGATCCTTGAGGTCAACCCCGGTGACCGCGGCCACCGCTTCCGGACTGCGCGAGCCACCCAGGCGCAGCATCTCGGTGTAGCGCGGCACGAAATCCTGGCCTTGCTCGTGATAGCGCTGGATCAGTGCGAGCGTCAGCAACTCGCCGAAGGCATAGGCATAGACATAGCCCGGCGAGCCGATGAAGTGGGGGATGTAGCTCCACCAGATGCGGTAACCCTCGCGCAGATGCACGGCATCCTCGAACTGCGGCGCCTGGGTCTCCATCCAGAGCTCGGACAGGCGCTCGCTGGAGAGTTCGCCCTCGCTGCGCCGGGCAGTATGCATGGCGTCCTCGAAGCGGTTCATGGCGATCTGGCGAAACACGGTGGCGAAGGTGTCCTCGATCTTGCCGCACAAAAGTCCCAAGCGGCGGCGGGGATCGCTTTCATCACGCATCAGGCGCTCGAAAGTCAGCATCTCGCCAAAAACCGAGGCCGTTTCGGCGGTGGTCAGCGGGGTGTTGGCATTGAAATAGCCCTGGGAGCGGGCGAGATACTGATGCACGCCATGGCCAAGCTCATGGGCGACGGTCATCACGTCGCGCACGCTGCCGGTGTAGTTCACGAAGACATAGGGGTGGGCATCGGGCGTGACCGGGTGGGCGAAGGCGCCACCGCGCTTGCCGGGCTGCAGGGCCGCATCGATCCAGTTCTTGTCAAAGAACTCGCGCACGATGCCACCGATTTCCGGCGAGAAATCGGTAAAGGCGCCGAGCACGATTTCCCGGCATTCCTCCCAGCTATAGCGCCGGTCGGCGCCTGGAATCGGCGCATAACGGTCATAGTCCTCCAGTTGCCCGACCCCAAGTAGCCGAGCCTTGAGCCGGTAATAGCGCGCCACCAGCGGATAGCCCGCCACCACCGCCTGAATCAGCGCCTCGACCATGCTGTCGCTGGCTTCATTGGATAGATTGCGATCCGCCAGCCAGTGCGGGTAATGGCGCAGGCGATCATCCAGGGCCTTGTCCGCGAGCATGGCATTGAAGACGCTGGTCAGGGTACGCAGCCGGCTCTGCAGCCCAGTGGTCAGGGCATCGGCAGCGGCGCGGCGGGTGTCGCGGTCAGGGTTGGACAGAAGGGCCAGGACTTCCTGCTCGGTCATCTGCTGCCCCTTGACCTCGAAGCGCAGGTCGGTCAGGGTCTCTTCAAACAGCCGGTCCCAGAGCGCCCGGCCAGTCACGTTCTTTTCCGCGAGGATCTTTTCCTCGGGCTCGCTCAGCAGGTGCGGGCGGTAGCGGCGCGCGCTTTCCAGGTGATGGCGGTAGCGGGAGAGAGCGGGGTCTTCCAGCAAGCGCGCGGCTACGTCGTCATCCAGGGCATTCCAGGCCAGTTCAAAGAAAATCAGATGCTGCTGGATGGCCGTGGCGTCTTCCTCGAAGCGCTGTAGTGCGGCGCCATAGCGCGGATCATCCGTATGGGTGGCGTAATTGAGGTAAAGAAAGGCGCCGGCCCGCCCGACGCGGCTGTGAATGGCCTCCAGGGTCTCCACCGCCTTCAGCAGTTCCTGGGAAGAGAGTGTCGCAAAGTCGCGCCGGTAATCCTGCCCAAACTGCTCGGCCATCTGGCTGGCCCAGGTAAGATCATCGCGTAATTTGGGATCATCGAGATTTTCGTAAAGGTCGGCCAGGTTCCAGCGGATGACTTCGGCACCCGTTTTCTGTTCAGCGGCATTGCTCATGATTTGTCCTCAGTGTTTTCCGGGGGAAGGCCGATCTGGTCGCGGATGCAGCGCATGTAGAGATGCATGTCAAAATCGCTGCCCTGCCTTTGCATCTGCCAGATGGCTTCGGCCAGGCAGTCCATCATCAGGTGCTCCGCGGCGTGTGCCTCGCCAAAGTGCGCCCGGGCCTGATCATATAGCGCCCGAATGCCGGGCGGCTGGTCGATGGCGAGCTGCTCGGCAATCGAGACATGCAGGCCCATGTGCAGGAAGGGATTGGTCTCGCCGGCTTCCGGAGTGTAGTCGCGATCCGCATAGCGGTCCGGGTTTTCCAGGACGGCCTGGTACTCCGGATGCATGGTCAGTACCGGCAGGATCACGGTTTCGATGCCTTCCAGGGGCTGCTTGTTCCGATATTTCTGCCAGACCTGGAAGAAGATGTCCCGATAGGTCTCGCGCTTGTCGCCGTACAGCATGACCGGACTCCCGGATTGCGAAATGTCATCCTATCCTAGCAATCCTTGCCGGTCAGGTGAATGGGACCGCTACATAAGTCATGGATCGCCGGAGTGCTGGCTCGATGGGGCCTTGCAACGGATGCAAAATCGCTCGATTCCTGTGCTATAACTGATTTTTCATTTTATCCTTGTCGAAGGAGAGCCCAATGCCCAAATTTTCACCACTCCGGATCATCTCCTGGATGGCTCTGCTGGTCGCAGCACTCGGCATCGTCGCGCAACCTGCCATGGCCGCCGATGCCAAGAAGCCTCGCGTGGTCGTCGCTGTGTTTACCAAGGATACCGCCCGACAGGATCTGCTGATGCGCAATCTGCAGAATCTGCACAAGGATCGGCCGCAGGCCACCATCGAAGTGGTTGCCTTCGGCCCGGGTCTGTCATTGATGACGCGCAAGGTCGATGGCTCGGACAACAGCATGAGCAAGTCCGTGGCCGCCTTGTCGGAAGCCGGGGTGAAGTTTCTGGCCTGCGGGCATACCATGCGGGCCATGAAGATCAGCAAGGACGATCTGCTGCCTAATGTCGGTGTCGTCCCTTCGGGCATCGTCCATGTGGTTGACCGCCAGCAGGAAGGCTGGGCCTACTTCGCTCCCTGAGGTAATCATGTCCAAAATCGTTTGCTGGTTCATTTCATGTTGGTTGCTGATGGCTTCGGGCATCAGTCTGGCTGCGCCGGTGCAGATAAGTTTTCAGCAGGGTGCCAAGTCCATTCACTTGAATGGTGACTGGCGTGTGCCGGAGGGTGTGAATCCTCGGGAAACGGGTGCCGTACTCTGGATCCACGGCACCAAGGGGACCCTGGGCATGCAGTATCCCGTGCAGGATCAGATGCAGCGCTGGGTAAAGGCGGGTGTGCCGGTCCTTGCCATCACCCTGAGTCACGGGATTGATGATCGGCGCGAGCCGGTGAATTGCGATCAGCCCCAGCGCGGTACCCTGGAGTTGTCCTTTGACGAAATCGCTGCCTGGTTCGACTGGCTTCATGAAAAAGGGGTGAAAAACGTCGTGTTGGCCGGACATTCGCAGGGTGGCCAGCGTGTGCTGCTGTTCGCGGCTCACCACCCTGAGCCAGCGCTTCGGGGCGTCATCGCCATCGCACCCGCCAAGGGTCAGCCGAAAGCTCCAGCAGCCCTGGACAAAGCAGAAAAGCTGGTTCGCGCAGGGCAGGGGGACACCCTGATACGTGGGCCCGCGCCCGGCTGCCCGGTTGCCGAAGTGGCTGCCAGTACACTGCTCAGCTACTATGGGCCTCAACCAGACAAGGATATTCGCAAGGCCATTGCTGCAATCAAAGTCCCGGTGCTGGTCGTTGCCGGTGCGCGGGATGAGGTGGTCCGTGGCTTGCCTGACTATCTCCGGCCCTCGATCGGTCCGCATCTGACTTTGCGGGTGGTCGAGACCGCTGATCATTTTTATCGCGACAATGCCGCGGCGGCCGAGTTGGGCGAAATCGTGCCGGAGTTTGCGCGGGATGCCATGGGCTCGGGCCATGGTCGGGCATTTGGCGAGTGAATTGGTTCCAATGTCCCTACCCCGCTGGTTGACCTCCGTATTGTTCGGATGCACGACCATCTCGCGCAGGAACTCCGGCAGACCCGGCCGCCTTTGCGACCAAACTCTGGATGCTGTGAAAGCGACTTGTTCCCACTTTGGGAACATGTGGGGGCAATCGGTGTCAATGAGAGTGATCGCCAAAAGGACGCTGCGGGCTTTCTGGGAGGAAAGGCCGGATACCGACAGCCGCTCAAAACGTGGCATGCCATGGCCTGCAAAGCGGACTGGAAGACCCCGGCAGACGTCAAGGCGGACTACCGAAATGCCAGCATCATCGCCAACAATCGGGTGGTGTTCAACATCAAGGGCAATGACTACCGTCTGATTGCTGCCATTAATTACGATGTCGGGGTTATCTGGATCAAATTTATCGGTACCCACGCCGAGTATGATCGAATCGATGCGGCTACGGTCGGGTAGCCGCAGTCACGCGAACAGCAGAAAGACGCGGCGCAAGAACCGCGAAACAATTAGGGCTTTATCAGGAGACAGCAATGGATGCCTATCTGATCAAATCAGAGACGGACTATCGGCGGGCGCTGGCTGAACTCGAAACGGTATTCGACGCCAAGCCAGGCACCCCGGAGGGTGATCGCATGGAGCTCTTGAGCATGCTCATCGATGCCTACGAGCAAAAACACTATCCGATTGATCCACCGGATCCCATTGAGGCTATCTTGTGCCGTATGGATGACCTTGGTCTGGCCCGGAAGGATATGGAGCCGTATATCGGCGGGAAAAGTCGCGTGTCCGAAGTGCTTGGTCGCAAGCGTCCGCTAACCATTCAGATGATTCGCAAGCTCAGCGAAGGGCTGGACATCCGTGCCGAGGTGCTGATCAAGCCCTATCCGCTCCGACAGGATTGCGCTTGACGCCTTTTTGCTCCGGGATGCAGGTCAGCGTCAAGACACAGCAAAACTGGGAGCAGCATCGCCGCTACCCGACCGGCCCCGCTACCGCCTTGCTCAAGATCGTGCGTATGGTTCGGCTTCGACATCACCGCACCCGCGCCAGTTCCCCCCAGCAGGTGGTGTAACGGGGGGAGCGCCTGCTGGCGCGCATGGCCCAGGGTTGTGCCAGTCCCTCTGCCGCAAAGCGCAGCGTCGCCCGCCCGAACTGGGCATTGATGCCATCGAGCGTGTGCATGAGTTGCTGACGCTTCGGATCCTCCGGCGCAGCCAGCCAATGGCCAGGTGCGCCAGCACTACGTGCTGGCTGCCCCGGTTGCCTTGGGCGAGCATGCACGCGAGCACCCACAGCGATGGCTGATCCACATCGACGTCCAGGTGATGGTGTTCAGCCGCCTGAGCCGCTCATCGCGAAGGAGCGCAGGGGGATCAAGATCGAGCTATCATATTGACGTTGTATATACAGATGTTATTCTAATCGCATGGATATTTGGCATACCCATCACGGCATTCGCTTCGTCTGGTCGGCTGAGAAGGCTGCCAGGAATATCAAGAAGCATGGCGTCACCTTCGAACTGGCGAGTCAGGTGCTTCTTGATCCATTTATCCGGGTGGTGGATGCGAGCGACAAGGGCGAGGAACGGGACAAGGCCATTGGCTACCCACAGGCCAGCAGTCGCCTTGTTTGCGTGGTGCATATCATCCGCGAAGACGATGGCATCCGCATCATCTCAGCGTGGCCGGCAACTGCCGAGGAAAGGAGATTGTATGAAGACTACTGAACTGATCAACACCCGCTTGCGCAAGGATCGGGCCATGACGACCATCAGTCTGCGCATGCCGGAGGATGTGATCGATGATCTCAAACGCGTGGCGCCGATGTTGGGATTTTCGGGCTATCAGCCCCTGATCCGGGCCTATGTCGGGCAGGGACTGCGCCAGGATCTGGCCCGGTTGGAGTCCGATCCGCTACACAATCTGATCGACAGCTTGCGTCGCCATGGGGTATCGGACGCGGTGATTGCCGAGGCGGTGGCCGAGGCCAGGACCGATGATCCAGCCCCAGTCTTGCCCCGCCTGGATGCGGGTTGCAAGACCAACTGAGCATGGGAGACAGATCGGCTATGGCGGCCAGGCCCAGCATCCCGATGGCGAATAATCGGAACGGCAACTGACAACGGCGCGGCGTGAAGTGGACCAAAGTGGACCACGATAGTCCAGACGCAAAAGCGCCTCAGCAGCGGGATCGTGCTAAGGCGTTGATATTGCTGGGGAATATGGTGGGCCGGGTGAGACTCGAACTCACGACCAACGGATTAAGAGTCTCACGGTTCAATGTTTTCCTGACTTTTCCCCTGTATGACCAAAGTTTACAAACCCTTATTTTATGCCTATTCTGACCTTACTTTAGTCATTCGGTCAGACCCCGAAATTTCCCTACGGCGTATGACCAGCGTATGACCGACCGGGGGGCGTATGACCAGCAAGTTCAACTTCACCAAATCCAGCATCGATGCCTTACCCATTCCACCCAAGGGCAAGCGCGTCTATCACTACGACACCAAGACCCCGGCCCTGGCGTTGTGCATCACCGGCACCGGCGCCAAGACTTTCTATCTGTATCGACGTGTCAGTGGCAAGCCCGAGCAGATCCGCCTGGGCGGCTACCCGGAAATGAGCATCGAACAGGCGCGCAAGCAGGCACAAACCGTGAACGGCGAGATTGCCAAGGGCATGAACCCGGCAGACATGAAACGCGAGCAGCGCAAGGAATGGACCCTGGGCGACCTGTTCGAAGACTACATGACGCATCACGCCATGCCGCACAAACGGAGCTGGAAGACCGACCGGGACCGATTCAAATATCTGCAACCCTGGGCCAAGCGCAAGCTGTCGAGCATCCGCCGTTCTGACGTCAAGACGCTGCATGCCAAGATCGGGCAGGACAATGGCATCTATGCAGCCAATCGCCTGCTGGCGCTACTCAAGACCATGTACAACTTTGGCATCCATGAACGGGATCTGCCTTTCGAGAACCCGGCCAAGGGCGTGAAGATGTTCAAGGAAGAGAAGCGGGAACGCTGGCTGGGCGCTGATGAACTGCCGGCCTTCTTTCAGGCCGTGGCGGAAGAATCGAACACCGACATTCGAGACTATGTGCTGCTGTCGCTGCTGACCGGCGCACGCCAGGGCAATGTAGTGTCCATGCGCTGGGACGAGCTCAATTTGCTGCGCGGCGTCTGGGCGATTCCGGCTGCCAAGACCAAAACAAAAGATCCCCTTGTCATTCCCCTGGCGCCGGAAGCGATCGAGATCCTGACGCTACGCAAGGCGACAACGAACGATGCCCACGTCTTTCCCGGAGAGGGCAGGACCGGGCACATGGTCGAACCCAAAGCCGGCTGGGCGCGCATCAAGCAAAGGGCGAGGCTCTACCAGCTCATGGCCCGCGTGGGCGCTGCCAAGGGCTGGGATGCGCAGGCATTGGCCGAAGCGCAAGCAGCCGTGGAAGATGTGGAAAAGGCTATCGCCAGCTATCGAGCGGAAGCCGAGGCATTGGGGCTGGAGCAGCAAGAACTCGGCTTTGCCAACCTGCGGCTACATGATCTGCGGCATACCCTGGCGAGCTGGCAGGTATCCATGGGCGTAAGTCTGGCCATCACTGGCAAGTCGCTGGGGCATAACAACGTGGCGACCACGGCCCGCTATGCCCATCTGGCCATTGATCCGATTCGGGATGCCGTGAACATGGCCACCAGTGCCATCTGGGCAGCGGGCGGCGTCAAGCCTTCAGGGGACGTGGTTAAGATTCGGCAACGCAACAAGAAGAGTTCGACAGCTTAGCGAGCCCAATCTAACATCCTGCTTCTCTATAGTTATAATAATAACCAGAAGGTTATATAATGAGCTATGCTCTGAAGATCAAGCGCGAGGCCAAGCGCAAGCTGCAAAGTCTGTCCAGTACCGACCGGCTGCGGATAACGGACAAGCTGATGGATTTGGCCCGAAATCCCGACGATCCCACCCTGGACGTGAAGCAGCTTTCAGGTTCCTGGCTCTGGCGGCTGCGGGTAGGCACCTGGCGCGTGATCTATGACCGGCAGGACGAAGTACGGATTATTGCCGTGGAAAGAATTGGTCCCCGAGGAGACGTTTACAAATGACCCTGCAAACCATCAAGAGCCTGGACGGACAGGACGAATACGTGCTGATCCCCGTGGCCGTCTATCGAGCCCTGAAGACCGAGATCGAGGACGAGCTGGCGGGGCTCGAAGCGCGTGCTGCCCAGACCGATGATTACGAGCCCTTCGACCCCGCCGACTACGTGCAAAACCCCGTGGCATTGATGCGGATGCGTGCGGGCATCAGGCAGACAGAGCTGGCACGGCGCTTGGGCGTGTCACAACCTTATCTCTCGAAGGTCGAGCGGATGGAGAAGGTTTCCGACGATCTGCTGGGACGGGTTCGAGAAGTACTATGAAGCCTTGCCAAGCCGGTATGGCAACTTTCGGCCTCTTCCTTGGCCAAATGGATTTCTCGCTGTTGCGGTGGGCCGTATGGAATTGAAAAGCAAGGATTATTATTCTGTTGAAGAAATAGCAGCGTTGTGGGGGATCAGTATTGGAGATGTGATGCATTTACTGCAAACCCATCAGCTTCGCCGGGCAATGTTCTTTGAGGACACCGTCTATGCCATGAATGCCGCTGACGGTGATTATCAAATCACGTATTTAAAAGGGATCGTATATCTGGATGATCACAGTCCAGAGGGTGAGGCCGCGAATGTCACTGCCTATGCATCCCCTTATATTTATCTGGATACCTTCGAATCAAAATTTGACAACACCGCCTTCTTTGATAAATACCGCCTTGGGAACGGGTTTCTGGCTTTGGGAAAATGCAAGATTGGGCCGCTTTCATCAATGCTTATTACTCATGAAGAGCGAGAGCGATATGAAAGGGGGCAGGCCATGAGCCGGGTAGAAGAAGCAGCGAAACCTTTGTCCACCCGGGAAAGACAAGGGCTGCTACTTACAATCGGAACCTTGGCTTTGATGTTGGCAGAAAAGAATCCTGGCCAAATGGGTGGTTTTGAAAAGCCAAACGTCAACAGCATAGCAGGAAAGATTGCTGACTTCGCCGCTGCTCACCAGTTGCCCGAAGAGGGTATGAGGGATAGGACTTTGCGTGAAAGGCTGGCCAAGGCAATTGCAGAGTTCAAGGAGTCTGCCGGTACTGCCAAGCCTTGACCCATCCTGAACTGATGAGTCATCTCCATGGTTAACATGGCTATTGCTGCTATTGTTGCTATTTCTGCTACGCTTCTGGCGCTGACCGATGTAGATCAATGACTTTGCGTTCCAGTGAAGCGGTGAAAACAATGCTCTTCAATGACTCATGGAATCTTGTACCCTCGGATCATGAGGCGCCCAGTCGCTCTTCCATTTGGTAAATTGACAAAATGGCTACTTTCACCAACTCCGGCCAGCTGTTATAGGCTGGCCGGAAATCTCCGCCGCTCACTCCGGCAGGATTTGCAGATTGGGGCCCTGGCGCTTGATCAGGATCGAGCCGTCCGCTAGCTCGATTTCCCATTTAGTTCCATAGCGTCTCGCCCGACAGCCGTGCTCCTCGCATTCCTCCCTTTCGCGGCCGCTGCGGTACCAGACGACATATCTGACGGTACAACGCTCGATGGTCTCATCCGGTACCCGCGCCGGTCTAGGCCGGGCCTTCTTTTCCGTTTCCCTGGTTTTCCAGGTTTCGGCCCAGCCCCGGAAATCCGGTATGGCGAGTGCTGCGATGACCTGGGCCAGTCCCTTTCGTTGATCCAGTCCGGCGGCCCGGCCCTTGGCCAGGGTGCTGTATTTTTCTGCCGCGCGGGCGTACTCCTCTACCAGAAAATGATCGAAGCCCCGGTCAATCTCCTGGTTATATCTTTCCCGCCGGGCATCGGCCGCGGCCTGAAGCGCGCGCTCTCGTTCATCCGCCCGCGCCTGCAGGCTGGATGCATTCGCCGACTGCAACCAGGCTAGCACTGCGGCTGTATCCGTACAGCCCACCAGCACAGGCGTCCACTCATACACGGGTTGCGAGGATGAGCGGCCTTTTCGGTCCAGCGCCATGCTCCTGCGCTCACCGAGCTTGCAATCAAGCTTGAAGACCGGGGCTAGCCATCTGCCATCCACCTCGATCAGCCAGCCGGCCGGAACATGCAACTCGGCCTGTTTTTTGAGAGGCCCGATGTCATGGCCGAGTTGGCGAAAACACTCATCTTCATCGCTGAGCAGCCGCCGCGCTGGAAACCGAATCAGCGCGGCTCCGCCTGCGGTCCGCTCCTTGATCTCGACCGGCACCATCGCGCGATTGATCTGGCCGGCTACATACCGCGCCATCCCCTCGAGATTGTCGAGGCTAGGGGGTGGACAGGGCGGCTGCGCATTCTGTGCAACCCAGAACTGGCCGAGCGGACAGGACCATAGGGTCGCTTTCTCGGTCGCATGCACCATGGTGAATCCGAGTGTGTCGAGTGGGGCGTTCTTCATGTAATGATCTCCTGTGAGGTTGATACACAGGTATTTATAGTCTGATCACCAAAGAAAGCATACATCTATTCAGAACCAAGCAGTGATCTAATATACGTAACCACTTACAATGATGTCATCATGACGAAAGATCCGCTTCTGGCACTACGTTATCTTATATAAAATAACGTAGTCGTGCGGAATTAAGGAGGAATGTCAGGATATTGCAATAAAGACTCTTGCGGCGGTCTTACGCAACTGTTTCGGCTTTGCTAATCTGGTAGTCATCCAGTAAGGAGGATGCCATGACCACCAGCCAGTCGAACCCTTTCGAGTCTGTTCTCCCCCCGTCCGAGGACCAGTTTTCCGCCGACCTGACGCGCTTGGCGCTGACTGCCTCGCGGGATGTCCTGCTGCAAACCGGATTCGCCTGCCTGCAGGCGCCTCAGCATGCCGCCTATCTCGCACTGCTCCAAGCTGGCTGGGAGCCGGTGGACCCATTGCTTGAGTCCTATCTGCGATTCGTATTGGCACCCCATCACCCCGAGGCCGGTTACGCCCTGGCCTTGCAGATCGAGGACCGCTATCCAGCCCAGGCGCTGCTGGCGCTGCGCCTGGCGGCGTCGCTTCATTCCCCCCTGGCGGCCCTGCGCTTTGCCCGGATGGTGCGCACCCGATCGATCCAGCTTTCAGAGGCATGGCTCATGGCGGCAGATATGCTTTTCTCCATCAGCGCTCGGCATGAGGGCAAGCGCTTCCACCTCGACGTGGCCGTGCGGCACCTGGTGGACCTGGCCCTCTCAGAGCTGCAGTTGCACAACAGCGCTGAGAATCAGGAGTACTGGCAGGAACTGCTGTCCGAATGTATGGAAGATGCGGGGGAGGGGCTCTTTCTTCATGCCGCCTGGCTGGCGCGCTATGAACCCCTCATGGCAGCACCCAACCGGGATGAGGACGACGAAGCCATTGCCGCAGCGGATTCTATGTTTCCGCGTGCCGAGAACCCGGTGCGGCCAGTGGAACCCATACCAGTGCCAACAGCCGTTGCGCAGCAACAGACAGCTGATGCAGCGGTAAATAGGGCTGATCCCAGTCCGGTCAGTTCGTCAAGCGGCCCCCGCCATGCGCTGATCCAGAGCCTCACGCCGCCACGCGGCGCCCGCGAGATCGAGGAAATCGACCTGCGCCGCTTCGAACAGCTCAAGCGCGAAGGCGCCATCCTGCTGCCGATGCCTGATCTCGATCAGGTCATGGAAACGTTATCAGCGGAATTTCCGTGGATGGCGCGGGTCACCGAGGCGGTCGGTCGCCAGCTCGCGGCCCAGCGCATGGGGGATGGCGTATTCCGTCTGCGCCCACTGCTGCTGTATGGCCCGCCCGGCTCCGGAAAAACCCGATTCGCCCGGCGCCTGGCCGAACTGGCGCAAATCCCCTTTCTTGCGTTGGCGGTAGGCGGGGCGTCGGACAACCGCGCCCTGCGCGGCACCGCGCGCGGCTGGGGTACGGCAACGCCCTCCCTCTTGTTGAGCTTTCTGGTGCAGGAGAAGGTGGCCAATCCGTTGATCCTGCTGGATGAGCTGGATAAGGACTCCGAGAGCCGCCGCAACGGCCGGGTCTCGGACACCCTGCATCAGTTGCTGGAGCGGGAGAATTCCAAACGTTGGTATGACGAGTTTCTGCTGGGCAGCTGTGATTTTTCGCCCATCAACTGGATCGCCACGGCCAATCAGATCGATGGCATCGACCAGTCCCTGCGATCGCGCGTGCACTGCATCTCCGTGCCCCTGCCAAAGCGCGAGCACTATCCGGCCATTGTCGACACCGCCCGCCAGGCCTTCGCCACTCGCATCGGCCTGCCGGTCGAGGCATTACCGGCATTCGACGTCAGTATCCAGCGCATGCTGGCCCGCAACTTCCAGAGCCCGCGTCAGGCGGTGCAGGCGACTGAGCGGGTGCTTGAGATCCTGCTCAATGAGCGGCGCAGGCTGCTGCACTGAGGCGGGGAATGCGCTCTAGCGGCATCCATACAACAACAAATATCAGGAGAACCTATGCCGATCTGGCGCACCGCGGATGTGAATACACAGCCGGCCCTCAATCTGGTGAACTGGCGGGTCATGCAGCTGGGGAAAAGCCGGCATTTCGTTGGCTACTGTCCGGAAAACCACGAGGGGCGGGTGAGCACAGCGATCATTGCATTCGATCCGGCCACCCGCCAGGGCGTTACGGCTTCGGGCCGGATCTACGTACTTCGAGGACCGTCCGGCTTTGATACCGATGCCGATTACGTTTGGGCGCTCTGGCGGGCGCAGTTTGGCGCCGGGCTCGAAGCGTTGGATGTGTCCGGGGAATACGCGCCAGAGCATACTTCTCACTAAGCACCAATTCCTGCGTTACGGGTGACACGCGCGTCACCCACGACGCAGCAAAGTGGCACGTATGCCGCGGGTCTGCGTCACCCATGCCGCACCGTGTCACCCGTAGCGCAGACCGTCGTCATCCATAACGCAGACCGTCGTCATCCATAACGCAGACCGTCGTCACCAGTACCGACAAGTTGACAATCATCAACGGCTGCCGCACCCTCCCGAACATCGTTCAATAATGGGGGAGGGTATGGAAATCACCGAACAGCGCCGCGCCCAGCTACGCGAGGCGCAGCGCCGCCGCCGCGCAAAGCTCGCCCAACCCGGCCGGCGGCAGATCAACGTCTTTATGACAGATCAAGCGATCAATCAACTCGATGCACTTGTTCAGAAACTGGATTCTGATCGTCACCTAATATTGGAGTCCCTGATTCATCAGGTGACAAAAAGTCCGGAATTCCTGGCGTATCTGCGGGCCAGCCTGCCCACTGAATCCGATGTTGACAATCATCAAGAGACCGACTAATGTCTTCATTGTTGACAATCATCAATGGAGGCGACCATGAGCAATTCTGCGTTTGATCCTGCGTTGGAACTCGAGCCCTTGGATCTCAATAAGCTCGATATGGAAGCTCTGCTGGAACCCTTTAACACGACACAGCTGGTGCTGGGACGCATGCTGATGGAGCAGGCCCTGCGGGAGCTGCGGGCGACCGTGTACCAGCTTGAGCAACCGCTTGCGCCGGTGCAATGGGCGAACTGGTGGATCAAGTCGAGGCCCTATATTTCTCGCATCCAGTGGTCGATCTGCGCGCAGGCGATGATTCAATATCTGACCAAATTCCACTGGGCCGGATGCTCTGCGGCTATAGCCCGGCTGGAGGAGGCGGAACCCTCACTCTGCACGTCTCAGCAAGCCCCGCAGTAACGCTGTGAGTTGACGCTGGTGCACGGACAGTAACAGGGGGAGAACATGGACCAGCCAGATCGTAGTGAACAGACCCAAATGCGTTATCTGGCGACCGCAGAGCAGCTGCAACGGCGTGCTGCCCGAGAGATGCAACTCCCCCCAGGGCTGCTGCCCAGCCCGATCACCCTCGTGCACTGGCTCATCCAATTGCGTCCCACCCTGCGCCCGGCCAGCTGGCGGCAATACCGCGCTGCCACGTTTGCTTTGCTCGATGACATGAATAGCGAGGAGGCCGGCCTCGCCACTCTGGAGCTCCTACAGGCAGACAGTACCCCTTGCCTGCGCCGTCCAGCCTATCCCCGTACCAGTGGCCAGAAAATGCGCAGGCTACCCCAGGTCGAGCTGGATAAGCTCCTGACTCATCTGGCTACCCATCCATCTCGCTGGTCGGCGGGTCTGGCACTCTGGCTGCAGGCGGGCCGACTCACCGGTCTGCGTCCCTGTGAGTGGCCCAGTGCGCAGCTCCTGTATAAAGATGACGAACCAGTGCTCAAGGCAAGGAATGCCAAGCACAGCAACGGCCGCAGCCACGGTGAGTTCCGGCATCTGCGCTTGGGATTGCTGGATGCCGATGCGCTGCAGGTTGTGGTGGACATGCTGGCCTGGGTGCAGCAGATACAGACTCAGCATCACTGGGAAGCGGTGACAGGTGGCTGCCGTGACACACTGACCCGGGTCACCCGCCAGCTCTGGCCGCGGCGCAAGCGCTTCCCGACACTCTATTCAGCCCGACACCAGTTCGCCGCCGATGCAAAGAAAAGCGGTATGCCCCCAGTCGAACTGGCCGCGCTGATGGGCCATGCAGTGTCCGACACAGTGGTCGAGCATTATGGCAGGCGAACGCATGGCCAAAGCGGATTCAGTGTCCAGGCGGATCCCGATGACGTGGCGCGGGTGATCGACCGGCCAGTCACCTGGGATGAAAAGCACCGATTTCTGGTCAGGGTGAGGGCCTAAACCGGCAGCGCTGGCGCAAAAGCTTAACCATCCAACACCCCGGGGGCAGTCCTGCCCCCGGGCGGTTCATTACTGAAACTACCGCTCTACTTCCTCCCGCAGCCTTGGCTGTATAACTAGAACCCTTGCAATGCACCATGGAAGAGATTCTACCGTGCTGGTGGCAGACCAATGCCTGCCACCCTGGATGCGCTAGGCCTCCCGGCCATACTGGACGTCCGGACTTTGCCCTCCTGCCGAAATACAAACTGCCCTATGCCATCGCTCAAGGATCAGCCACGCGGGGCGACCCTGGCCCGCGATGCGATGTCGGGGGACGTGGAAAAACCTCAGGAGAGCAGTCTTGGGGTGGACCTGGGGACCACGGGTCTTCAGGGGAGTGGCGTTGCCGTCGAGAATCCCTTCGGGAGCCCGCTGGCCAATACGGGGCTGCAATAGCAAAAAGGGGCCGCAAGGCCCCTTTCTCTTGGTGGTTGAACTCACCGGACGCCGTTGACATAGCGCGCGGTGGTGGCGTCGCGCATCGGGTATTCCAGCCCGTAGTAGGATTTCAGAAATCCAACTTCAGGCGGGATCTGCTCAGCCCTGCCACCGGTCTTCTGGATGCTTTGCAGCAGGGTCACGATAGCTGCGGCGTTACCCGGGAGCACATGCCTGTGCATGTAGCGGAAATTCGAGGTCTGCGTCAGGTTGGTACCATTGGAGACGTTGATCAGCGGCACGCTGGCGACCTGCCGGCCGGCCGGATCCATCAGGTTCACGCGGCTGTCGATCTCCACCACCCGCCCAGACTTAAGATATAGCCTGGTGATGTCCACCTGAGCGTGATAGGCCGCCCCCTGTCCCTGCGCCAGCCCGGCATTGCGGGCGGCCTGGCGCGCATCGTCTTCCATCATGGTGCGATAGACTTCCGGCGCGTAGGCGCGTGGCTCATTGACATATTTCGGGTCCAGCTTTACCGCCACCTGATCAATCACGATGGGGTGACCCTTGGCCTGGGCCAGGGCGTCCTGGTTAATCTGCATCCTGTCTTCCCGGATGGCGTTGGTGATGACCCCAGCACAACCACTCAGGACCGTGCTCACCGCCAGTATCCCACCCACGAACAGCATTTTCATCTTGTGCATTTTATTTCTCCCTGTGCATTATTCGGCATAGCGCCGCTGGTCCTGCTTAAGTTAATTCCGGCAACCCGGACTGCTGCGCTTTCTGCAGCGTTCCGCGATGGGCGCGACATGATACCTCATCGCCGCATCCGATGTTTCAGGGGCAGATAGTCGATCTTCCTGGCTGATCCAGGAACATTGATGGGCGAAAGCACTTTTGTTGCTGGTCGCGAGTGGAGGGCGTGATTGCTTGTGGGACCCGGCCAGCAGCCGGGGAGGGGATCAGGCGCCGTCAGCTGCGCAGACTTCTCACGCACCAGGCGCTTTTTCGGCTTGATGCGCAGGTTCAACGCCATGGCGCGGTAAATGCGGTAGATGCGTTTATAACCGCCCACAGGCGCTCCAATCGGTGAATCGCGATCTAGAGTATGAGAAAATTCTACTTCTAATCACCGCACCTTTCCGGGGGGTACCATGAGAACCGAGCTTGCTGAGAAACTGTTCAATGATTTCCCGGCACTTTTCCCACGTGGAAAACAGGAAGGTCGCCCGCAGGACCCATTCAGGCTGTTCGGATTCGAGGTGCTCGATGGCTGGTATGATCTGATCTACGGACTCGCAACATCCATCACGGCGCATGCCGAGCAGGCTGGCCTGCAACCTGGCCCGCAGGTGGCGCAGGTCAAGGAAAAATTCGGCACACTGCGCTTCTATCTCGATGGCGCCGACGATACGATAGAAGACCTGGTGCAGGCGGCCGAGCGGGCTTCGGAAAACATTTGCGAACAGTGTGGTCAGCCGGGGCAGTTGCGCGTGTTCAATGACTGGTATCTCACCCGCTGCGAGATCCATGCCAAGGGTGCCGTCGTGGTCCCCACGGATCCGGCATGATGCGGATCGCATCCTGCCCCGGTACCGGTCCCGGTGCTACCACGGCTGCAGTTGCAACCGCGTCTGCTGCTGCCTGGCCTGATCGGCATCGTAGGGCGTGATCGTTGGCAGAATCTCCTCGAGTGTGACCGGCCAGCCGCCCCAGACATCCGCCCCGACGTCCATGGAGCCGGGCAGGGGCAGATAGCTGCCGTGCACGTGCCCATACAGATGCAGGGCACCGCGCCACATGCCCGGCCACTCGCGCAGGGGATAGTGACAGAGATACAGCCGGCGGCCATTCACGGTGAGATCGGCAGCCAGCGCGGCACTGGCCCAGAGCGTGTGGTCGGCGGCATGATCGTGATTGCCGATGATCAGGTGCTTGGTGCCATGGAGCTGGCGCAGGATGTTCTGGGCATAGGTTGGCTTCTTGAGCGTGAAATCACCGAGGTGATATACCGTATCCTGCACACCCACCCGAGCATTCCAGCGCTGGATCAGTCCGGCATCCATCTGTGCGGCGGATGCAAAGGGCCGATTGCAGTATTCAATGATCCGATCATGCCCAAAGTGCGAGTCTGCGGTGAAAAAGATCCGCGACATGTGCCATCCTCCGTGTGATTGTATTCCCAGTTTACCATGACCATTTGGAGCCCCTGATGCCGGACCTCGACCATACCTGGCAAGTTGATCACCCGATCAATACCACCGGGCGCGACTTCATCGTCGGGGACCTGCATGGCTGTCGGCTAGCCTTCGACCAACTGCTCGAGCAGGCCGGATTCGATGCCGCAAAAGACCGGGTGTTCTCGGTGGGCGATCTCGTGGATCGCGGACCCGATAGCATGGCCTGTCTCGATCTGCTGGATGCGCCCTGGTTTCATGCCGTGCTCGGCAATCATGATGCCATGCTGCTGGCCTATCTCGAAGACCGGGACGACATCTATGCCAGTGCATTCGTGGCCAATGGCGGCCTGAAGTGGCTAGCGCAGGTGCCAGCGCGCGAAGACCTCGCACCAGGGTGGATCGAACGCCTGCGGGCACTGCCTCTGGTGCGCGTCATCGGACGCGGCACGCCCGAGCGCTTCCAGGTACTGCATGCCGAGCGCCTGGACTGCACCGGCAAGGGTCTGACCGATGCCGTGCTCGATGATCCGCACAGCACTGAACTTGCCCGCAAGCACTACATCATCGGCTTCGATGATCTGGGCAACTGGCGGGATCATCTGCTGTGGGGCCGCGAACTGCGCTGGCTGGCCACCCACACCGAGCAGTTTCCCGAAGTGCCGGATCTCAGCCGGACCTATGTCGGGCACACCATCACCGCCCCGCGTGAAAACCGGCTGCTCAGCATCCTCGATCATGTGTATGTGGATACCGGGGGATACATGGCGGATGCCCGCCATGGTGACATGGGGCTCACGCTCTTTTGCCATCAGGAGAATCGCGGCTGGCTCTGGGCCTTCGATGGACCCCGGGAAGTGCGGCTGGCCTGAAAACAGTGCGCCAAAGCAAGCAGGCATCTGGCTAAGCAGCAAAACCTGATCTATCTCCAGACGCCAGGGTATTCTGTTCACCGTTTTATGGCCAAAAAGCTTTAATCGAGCCAAACAGAAATAAATCGGTTTAAATCGGCAGAGATCGGTTGACCTCAGGCGTGCACTTCGTATATTTTCAATTGGCTTACCCCGGAGAAATCAGCCTGCCACTAACTTCGCCTCGGCGAACACATGCCCCCAATCGCCCACGAGGAGCTTGAGAGATGTCCGAGATGGAAGATCGTTGGTTATCGATAACTGAGATTTGCAAGTACCTTGGGGTCAGCAATGACACCGTGTACAAGTGGATTGATAGACATGAAATGCCCGCGCATCGCATGGGCCGCCTCTGGAAGTTCAAAAAGGATGAAGTGGACGAGTGGGTGAAGGCAGGTGGCGCTGCCGAGCATTATAAAAAGGAATCCTGACCTAGGATGAGTAGCGACAGGTACAGCATGTCATTTACAACGGGGGGTCTTTTTCACCGCGAATCGTTGAAGCTGGCCGCGCTGTATCTTGATCTTGGCGACTGGAACGCTGTTCGAGACAAGGTCATCGCAGAAAATTTACTGCAGACCAGGACACTGAATACACTCAAACGAATCTGCCGCGAGGTTATCTCTCGACTTAAGACGCTGTCTCAAGGCGAAGTTGAATTCCTTATTGAGGCCAGCCACCAAGAGCAAGCCTATTTCCTGTGGCTCGCCGTTTGCCGTCAATACAGACTTATCGCTGATTTTGCCGTCGAAGTGCTTCGAGAGCGCTACATCTCACTGAAAGGGGATCTGACATTTGATGATTTTGATTCCTTTTTCAACCGGAAGTCCGAGTGGCATTTAGAACTGGATGAGATCACTCCAGCGACACGAGGCAAATTACGGCAGGTATTGTTCAAGATGCTGCGCGAGGCCGATCTTTTGACTGCCAGCAACATGATACACGCTGCCATGCTTAGCCCGAGACTGTTGGACCTGATCCATCAAGGCAGCCGCAGGGAAGTTTTGTACTTCCCTATATTTGAATCCGATGTGCAGGGAATGAAGCAGTGACAGCAGATATAGCCAGAATGCCGATGCAGGACACATTTCAGCATCTCTTTACAGTTATCTCAGGCCAGCGTTTTCTCAACAAACAAGGTCTCGGTAACGAGATCCCGTTCTTCATCTGCCCCTTCAAACCGGAAGAGACCGTTGAAATGGAGCGGCTCCAGCGTCAACTGATCAATCGCCTTGCGCAGGTCGGCGTCCGTATTCTGGAGATCAATCTGTATGACCTTTCGATAGAAATCCTCAAAGAGCGTGACATCTGGGATCAGGTTCTAGAGATGGAGGATTCCGTCTCCAAAGAGCAGCTCAAGGAGCTGTTGCAAGGCGTGCTGGACCCCGAAGCGCATCTTGTTCCTGCCATTGCAGCCAAGCTGGCAAGTGCGGATTTCGAAGTTCTTTTTCTGTCCGGCGTTGGCGAGGTGTTCCCCTACATCCGCTCGCACAACGTTTTGAACAACTTGCAGAGCACAGCGAAAGAAAAGCCGACCATCATGTTTTTCCCGGGATCCTACACCCACTCCCTGGAGTCCGGAGCATCGCTCGATCTCTTCGGAAGACTGCATGACGACAAATATTACCGGGCATTCAACATCTTTCACTGCGAAGCCTGAATTGAATGAAAAGAGCCGAGGGAAGCGTGATCACTCTTAAAACTATTTTTAACAAACCTGTTGACCGCCCGATAGAAGGGGTCATCAAAGCTGACGATGAAGCAAGTCTTCGGCTCGAAATCGAAGAATACGTACTGACCAACGAAGTCGAGAAGCGGCTTGAGTCCTTTCTGGATGCCTACAACAACTATGAAGGCGCCAATGGCGTTTGGGTTTCCGGCTTCTTTGGATCAGGTAAATCCCACCTGTTGAAGATGCTGGCGTTCTTGCTCGAAAACCGGCAGATCGACGGGGCATCCGCTCTTGACCTGTTCCTGCCCAAGTGCGGCGACAACGAAATCCTGCGCGGCGATCTCAAGCGAGCCGTCGCCATTCCGTCGAAAAGCATTCTGTTCAATATCGACCAGAAAGCCGATGTCATCAGCAAGACCCAGATCGACGCGCTCCTCGCAGTCTTCGTCAAGGTCTTTGATGAGATGTGCGGTTACTACGGCAAGCACGGGCACATCGCCCAGTTCGAGCGCGATCTCGACAGTCGGGGCCTCTATGAACAGTTCAAATCGGCCTATGAATCCACGGCGGGCAGAAGTTGGCAAAAGGGTCGTGAGCAGGCCTTGCTCGAAGCGAAAAACATTGCCAAAGCCTATGCCCAGGCAACCGGTGGTGACGAGGCGCAGGCATTGGGGATACTCGATAAATACCGCAGCCAGTACCGTGTCTCCATCGAGGATTTTGCCGAACAGGTGCATGCGTATATCGAGGGGCAATCGCCCGATTTCCGGCTGAACTTCTTTGTTGACGAGGTCGGTCAATACATCGCTGAAAACATCAAACTGATGACCAACCTCCAAACCATCGCCGAGAGTCTGGCAACCAAATGTCGAGGTCGCTCATGGGTCATCGTGACCGCTCAGGAGGAAATGGGGATGGTTGTCGGCGAGATGGGTAAACAGCAAGGCAACGACTTCTCGAAGATCCAGGCCCGGTTTGCCAACCGTATGAAGCTGACCAGCGCCGACGTGGCGGAGGTTATCCAGAAGCGTCTGCTCATGAAAACTGAAGAAGGCGTTCGCCTGCTCTCGGAGATTTATCACGCGCAGTCCAATAATTTTAAGACCCTGTTCGACTTTGCCGACGGATCGCAGACCTACCGGAACTTTCAGGATCGTGATCACTTCATTCACAGCTATCCGTTCATTCCCTACCAGTTCGCGCTGTTCCAGTCGGCCATTCAGAATCTGTCGCAGCATAACGCCTTTGAAGGCAAGCACAGCTCGGTGGGTGAACGCTCCATGTTGGGGGTGTTCCAGCAGGTTGCAATCCAGATCGGGGATCATGAAATCGGTCGGCTGGCGACCTTCGACAAGATGTTTGAAGGCATTCGCACCGCGCTGAAAGCCAATATCCAACGAGCCATCATCCAGGCAGAAAGCCATCTTGATGGTCCCTTCGCGATCCGGCTGTTGAAAACACTCTTCCTCGTCAAGTACGTCAAGGAGTTCAAGCCGACTCTTCGCAACCTGTGCGTCCTGATGCTGGACGGCTTCAATCAGGATCTGCCCGCACTGAGAAAAAGAGTCGAAGAAGCCCTCACCCTGCTGGAACAGCAGACCTATGTGCAGCGCAATGGTGAGCTCTACGAATACCTGACCGACGAGGAAAAAGACGTCGAGCAGGAAATCAAGAACACCGAGGTGGAGTCATCGGAAGTTGCCACCGAGCTTGAGAAGATTGTTTTCGATCAGGTCATCAAGCTTCGGAAGATCCGTTACGATGAGAATGGCCAGGACTACCCGTTCTCCAGAAAGCTAGATGATCGGCAGTGCGGGCGAGAGCATGACCTGGCCATCCATGTCATCAGCCCGTTCCATGAGCACGCAGAAAACGAGCAAATGCTGCGTACCAACTCAACCTATAAATCCGACGAGCTGTTTGTGCTTCTGCCGGCAGATGAACGACTGATGCGCGACATCCTCATGTACAAGCGGACGGAAAAGTACATCCGCCAGAATATCTCGATCACACAGCAGGAGGCGGTGAAACGCATCCTGGCCGACAAGGGTTCCCAGAATCGTGAACGGCTTGCCGAACTGCAGAAGCGCGTTCAAAGCCTGATGGGCAAAGCCAGGCTGTTCGTGGCAGGAACTGACATCGAGATTGGTTCCGAGGATGCGCAGACCAGGGTGCTGCGCGGATTCCAAGAGCTCATCTCCCGCGCCTATCCGAACCTTCGCATGCTGCGCGGCATCACCTACACCGAAGAGATGATCAAGACAATCCTCCGAGATAAAAAAGGAACCCTGTTTGGCACCGACACGACCGTACTTGCCGAATCAGAGCAGGAGATATTAGCGTTCATCCAGAGCAATAACCGAGGCGGCGTCCGTACAACACTTAAAAGCCTCCTGGAGAGATTCGAGCACAAACCCTACGGCTGGTACTACGCCGCCGTACTTTGCACCCTGGCCAACCTGTGCGCTCGCGGCAAGGTCGAGGTTCGCGCCGACGGCAACCTGCTGGAAGAGAGCGAACTGGAGCGGGCGCTGCGCAACAACCATGGCCACGGCAATGTGGTGCTGGAGCCCCAGGTCGAATTTACCGCATCGCAGGTCCGAGCCCTCAAGGCGTTTTTTGAGGACTTCTTTGATGCCCCGCCGCACGCCAGTGAAGCTAAGGCGCTCGGCAAGGAAGCCAGCACCGCACTTCAGGACCTGATGCATCAGCTCACCCCGCTGGCGGCACAGGCATCCCAATATCCCTTCCTGAATGCACTGTCACCAGTGCTTGAGAAGCTCAAGGAACTGACTGGCAAGCCCTATAACTGGTATCTGACAGAACTCACCCGCCAGGAAGACGCGCTGCTCGATATGAAGGAAAGCGTAATCGATCCTGTCCGCAAGTTCATGAGCGGGCCGCAGAAAGGCATTTTTGATAACGCCCGCAAGTTTGTTCAGACCCAGGAGCCCAATTTCGCCAACATCGATGGCGACGAAACTGCACAGTTAGTCACCATTCTGAACGATCCGGAATGCTTCAAGGGCAACCGCATGCAGCAGGTGAAATTGCTGCTTGAAACCCTGCAGGAGAAGGTCGCGGCCCAGGTCGGGGCCGAGATGGCCAAGGCCAAGGAGACGGTCGCCGGTCTTAAAGGCCGCCTCTGCGGCATGGCTGAATTTGGCACTTTGAACGGCGAGCAACAGGAGCAGATCACCCGTCCGTTCAACGATTTCAACGCCGCCATTGAGCGCCAGAATCTGATTGCCGTCATCCGCGATACCCTGCGCCGGTTCGAGGAAAGTGACTACCAGCGGCTGCTTTCGCAGATGACATCCTGGGCGCAACCGGCACCAACACCCGAACCTGCTTTGGTGCTCGGGGAAACCGCCACACCGGATAAAGGATTGAGCCCCACGCCACCCGCCAAGCCGGAACTGCGCATCGAATATGTGCCCAGCCGCTTGGTAAAGGTCTTCTTCGATAAGGCCTGGCTGGCCGACGAGACCGACGTGGAACGCTATCTGGAATCCATGCGCGAGGCGCTACTGGAAGAGATCCGCAAAGGCAAACGAATTCAAATTTAAAGAGAGCAGCGATATGAAGATTTCAATAAAGAATCTCGGTGCTATAAAACAGGCAGAGTTCACACTCGGGGAACTGACGATAATCTGCGGTGGAAATAATACCGGAAAGACCTACGCCACTTATGCGTTGTTTGGCTTCCTGTCTTTTTGGCGAGAAGCCTTTTCAATCAAAGTGCCGGATGGAGATGTTCTCCGCCTCCTGAATGAAGGAAGCGTTGAGCTGGATATCCAAGACTATATTGGCAATGCGCAGGAAATACTCAAGAAAGGCTGCGCGGCTTTTACAGAGCAACTGCCCCACGTTTTTGCGTCATCGGATAAGCATTTCTCTGACAGCCACTTCTCCGTTGATTTTGGCTCAAGTGAAATTCAGCCGGTCCCAACCTTTGAACGCACAATGGGAGCAGCGAAAACACAGCTGTTATCCATCTCGAAAATGGCGAACTCACCGTTGGTAACGATTTCTCTGCTGGTAGAGAAAGAGAAAGTCAGAATACCGCAGGACGTCATTAGCCGGATCATTGGTGATACCTTGAAGGATATAGTTTTCGGACATTTATTCCCTCATCCATTTATTGCCAGTGCGGAACGAACTGGCGCAGCAATATTTAGGAATGAACTCAACTTCGCACGTAACAGACTACTGGAAGAAATGAGCTCCATGGAAAAGGACATAAATCCATTCGAGTTGCTTTCAAAGGTTTATACCGACTACGCGCTGCCTGTTAAGTCAAATGTTGACTTTACGCGCCAGCTTGAAGAGCTCGCCAAGAAGGATAGTTTTATAGCTAAAGAACATCCAGAAATACTCAATGACTTTACTGACATTATTGGTGGTGACTATCTCGTTACGAAAAACGACGAGCTTTATTACGTCCCTAAGGGTAAACGCATCAGGTTGACTATGGATGAAAGTTCAAGTGCGGTGCGATCACTATTGGATATCGGGTTCTACCTTCGGCACGTGGCTACTCCGGGCGATCTTCTTATGGTTGATGAGCCGGAGCTGAACCTCCATCCGGAAAATCAGAGGCGCGTAGCTCGTCTTTTCACACGGTTAGTAAATGTCGGCGTGAATGTATTCATCACGACTCACAGCGACTACATTATCAAAGAACTAAACACCATGATTATGCTCAATCAGGGAGGGGAACGGCTAAAGGCACTTGCCGAACGTGAGCATTACAAGGCTTCTGAAATGCTGAATTCTGACATGGTGAAAGTCTACATAGCAGAAGAAGCGCTCATTAAGCTGGATGGAGCGCAACGCAAAACAAGATGTCAAACACTCGTTGAAGCCGACATTGACAGCAAGCTTGGGATAGAGGCGCGTAGCTTTGATCAAACTATTGACGATATGAATAGAATCCAGGAAGAAATCGTTTGGGGAGGAGATGAGTGATGCCGGATATGAATATTCTTTCTCAAATGATGAAAGGCGCTGCATTGGTGCAACAGGAAGAAGGGTATGGCAAGCCGCTTGTCAAGCTCAGTGAGCCACAAGCGCCAGATTCCAGTGTAACTATTCGAAATTTGCCAGTTGATGCAATTGTTATCAAGGTAGATGCATTTCGTTCGTCAGGTGATGTCTTTAAAGGGGGGAATGGTGAATGTAAACGCGCTGATTACGTCATCATCAGCGCGGAGAAAAAATGTATTATCTACATCGAGATGAAGCGCACAAAAGATGGATGGAGCCAAATTGTCAAACAATTGCTAGGGTCGCAGTGTTTTGTCAAATACTGCCAGGAAGTTGGCAAAGTCTTCTGGAATGAGAATGAATTTCTGAACGGCTATAAAAGCCGCTTCATCAGCATTGGGCATACAAGTATTTCAAAAAAGAAAACGCGTATCACTAAAATTTCAGAACGTCATGATGCGCCAGATCGGGCGATGAAGATCGACTGGCCTAATTACCTTCAGTTTAACCAGCTTGCAGGTTTGGGGGCCTAATTAGTGGAAACCTCAAAACTAAAAAAATTCGCCCAATTCGCCAGACGCAGCCTACTGGAGCAGGTCTCCACCAAGCTCAAGTTGGTGTTGTCCGAGAACAGCCTCGCCCGCCGTGAAAGACCAGACGCTGTTTGGAAGCTCGAAGAGGGGATCAAGGAGCACGGCAAGGACCAGGTCATCGAACGGGTGGCCTATATCTGGTTTAACCGCTTCTGCGCCCTGCGCTTCATGGATGTGAACCGCTATAACCGGGTCAATATTGTCTCTCCAGCCGACCCCGGACAGTTCCAGCCAGAGATTCTGGCCGAAGCCAAAATGGGGCATATCGACGAAGAAATGGTGCCGGATAAGATCCGACAGCAGATCTTCGCACTGCTCGACGGCAAAGCGCCCAGCCGAGACCCGCAAGGTGCAGCGTACCGCCTGCTGGTGGTGGCCGCCTGCAACTTCTGGAACAAGACGATGCCGTTCCTGTTCCAGCGCATCAATGACTACACCGAGCTGCTCATGCCAGACGACCTGCTCTCGGGCAACTCCATCCTCGCCTATACCCGCGAGGCGATGACGCCGGATGCCTGCGAGGATGTCGAGGTGATCGGCTGGCTCTACCAGTTCTACATCTCCGAGAAGAAGGACGAGGTGTTCGATGGTCTGAAGAAGAACAAGAAGATCACGCCCGAGAACATTCCCGCCGCCACCCAGCTCTTCACACCGCACTGGATCGTCCGCTACCTGGTGGAAAACTCCCTCGGCCGTCTGTGGCTGCTCAACCGTCCCGGTTCGAAGCTGATTGAGCAGATGGACTACTACATCAAGCCCGAACAGGCCGAGACGGAATTCCTGCGCATCACCAAGCCTGAGGAGATCAAGATCTGCGACCCGGCCTGCGGTTCCGGGCACATGCTCACCTATGCCTTTGACCTGCTCTATGCCATCTATGAGGAGGAAGGCGTTGATCCTGCCGAGATTCCGGAGAAGATCCTGACTCACAATCTCTACGGCATCGAAATCGACGAACGCGCAGGGGAACTGGCTGCATTTGCGCTGACCATGAAGGCCCGCGCCAAGCAGCGCCGGTTCTTCAACAAGGGCGTCAAGCCGAACATCTGCGTGCTGGAGAACGTCCACTTCGATGAGGACGAGTTGAAGAGCTATATGGATTTTGTCGGCCGCGACCTGTTCACTGCGCCACTGCAAACTACCCTGCGCCAGTTCGAAGAGGCAGACAACTTTGGCTCCCTGATCCGTCCATATGTCACCGACGTGGACGGCATGCTCAGGATTCTGGAGTCAAAGAACGTCTCGGGGCAGCTGTTTATCAGTATGACTCACCAGAAGGTGCTGCAAGCCCTGCGGCAGGCCGATTACCTGAGTCCAAAATACCATGTGGTGATTGCCAATCCGCCGTACATGGGTGGCAAGTGGATGAATGGCCGCATGGCCACATGGCTCAAGGACAACTACGCTGATGTGAAATCTGATCTGTTCTCTGCCTTTATCGTCCGCAACATTGAGCTAACGCTTCCCAAAGGCCAGCTTGGTTTCATGTCGCCATTCGTATGGATGTTTATTTCAACGTATGAAAAGTTGCGCAATTATTTGATTAGCAAAAAGACACTTACATCTCTAGTACAACTGGAGTACTCGGGATTTGACGGAGCAACTGTGCCGATATGTGCCTTCACAGTTGAAAATGCTCACCTTCCCGAATTCGAAGGTGGATTCATAAGGCTTTCTGAATTTCGAGGATCGGTAAATCAAGGGCCTCGAATGCTGGAAGCCATCAGGAATCCAGACTGTGGTTGGTTCTATCGCGCATCTTCACTAGAGTTTGAGATTGTCCCAGGTACGCCGATAGCCTATTGGCTCAGTCCAAGCCTTAGAGAGATTTTTAGGCGTTCGCGACCCCTGTCGACATTCTGTGACTTTAGAATAGGTATGGCCACGGGTAAGAATGATTCATATGTGCGCCTGTGGTACGAGGTTTCCTGGCAAAGAGTTGGGTTTAATATATCTTCCAGAGATGATGCAATTAGATCAGAAAAAAAATGGTTCCCTTATGCCAAGGGTGGGGACTATAGAAAATGGGCAGGTAATGAGGAGGCAGTAGTCAACTGGGAAAATGGCGGAGATCTCCTACAGAATACATTGCATCCGTCTGGTGCTCGCATATGGGCACACAATTTTAACCTTCACAATATATTTAAGCCTGCGGTTTGTTGGACGGTCGTCACATCGGCGAAGAATGGATTTCGTAGCCATGGCAGTGGCTTCCTGTTTGATGCAGCTGCTGGTTTGTGTCAGCCGAAGGATCAAACCTCACTTCAATACTTGACGGGCTTGTTGAATTCCAAAGTGTCGGAATCGCTCTTGCCGATTTTGAATCCAACGCTTAATTTACATCCGGGCTATCTTTCCTCAATTCCGGCTGTGTTGGTAGATACAATTTCTACGGTTCAACGCTCAACCACGCTTGCCCGAACTGATTGGAGCTCCTACGAAACTTCCTGGGACTTCACAAGCATGCCTTTGCTGAATCCCGATTACCGCCAGCCAACCTTAAAGGCCACTTATCAGAGACTCCGCGCCCACTGGCAGGAAATGACGTTGGAGATGCAGCGGCTGGAAGAAGAGAACAATCACATCTTCATCGAAGCCTACGGCCTACAGGACGAGCTGACGCCCGAAGTGCCGCTCAAGGAAATCACCCTGACCTGCAACCCCTACTATCGTTACGGCAACAACAAGAGTGAGGATGAGCTGGAGGCGCTGCTGCTGGCCGACACCATGCGGGAGTTGGTCTCCTATGCCGTGGGCTGCATGTTCGGCCGCTATGCGCTGGATAAGCCGGGGCTGATTCTGGCCAACCAGGGTGAGACAATCGAGGACTACCTGAAGCGGGTTCCTGAGCCCAGCTTTCCGGCCGATGAGGACAATGTCATTCCCATGCTCGACGGCGACTGGTTCGCCGACGATATCGTCGAGCGCTTCCGCAAGTTCCTGCGCGTGGCCTTCGGAGAGGAACACTATGAGGCCAATCTTCAGTTTGTCGAGCAGGCGCTGAACATCAAGGGAAAACGCAATTACAGCATCCGTGAATACTTTCTCTGCGAGTTCTACACCGACCATGTAAGGCGCTACAAAAAGCGTCCCATCTATTGGCTGTTCTCCAGCCCCAAGAGCAGCTTCAACGCGCTCATCTACATGCACCGCTATCGCCCGGATACGGTCAGCGTGGTCTTGAACGACTACCTGCGCGAATTCCGCACCAAGCTCACCTCGCACAAGAATCATCTGGAGGCGGTCAGCATCAGCGCCAGCAGCAGCCAGGGCGAGAAGACCAAGGCGTTGAAGGAGATCGAGAAGATCAGCAAGATGATCGCCGAGATGGAAGAGTACGAACGCGAGGTGTTTTACCCGCTGGCCACCCGTCAGGCGGAGATCGACCTCGATGACGGCGTGAAGGTCAACTACCCCAAATTCGGCGCTGCCTTGAAGAAGATTCCGGGACTTGATGCCAAGGAGGACGATTGAGCCCCTCTGACATGGAATTGCCCCAGCGCGCGGCTTATCGCGACTGGCTCGCGTCTGTCAAAAGCCGGATTCACGCGGCGCGCATGAAGGTCGCGCTGGCAGCGAACAGCGAGCTGATTGCACTGTATTACGAGCTTGGGGCTCAGATCAGCGAGCGGGAGTCTACGGCGCAGTGGGGATCAGGTTTTATTGATGCGTTCAGTAAAGACCTGAAGGCCTCGTTTCCAGATATGGGCGGCTTTTCCGCCAAGAATCTGCGCTACTGTCGGGCTTTTTTCCGCTTTTACTGTGACCCGGCAATTTGGCAACAGGCTGTTGCCAAATTAGCCTTTGAGCCTTGGGCTGGTGTGGATGCTGAGCTTGCTCCACGCATTGCGTTGATTCCTTGGGGGCATCACATTCAGATCTTTAGCAAGTGCTCTGACCTTGCCGAGGCCGGGTTTTACCTCGCGCAGGCCATCGAGCAGGGCTGGAGCCGCGATGTGCTGGCGTTGCAGCTCAAGTCAAGGTTGTACGATCGGTCTGGCAAAGCAGTGACCAATTTTAACCGCACCCTGCCCGCGCCCCAGTCGGACCTGGCTCAGCAGACCCTGAAAGACCCTTACACCTTCGACTTTATGACCATGACGACCCCGTATAACGAACGGGATGTGGAGCGCCAGCTTACCCAGCATATCACCCAATTTTTGTTGGAGTTGGGCAAGGGGTTCGCTTTTATCGGGCGTCAGTACCCTCTGGTAGTCGGTGATACCGATTACTACATCGATCTGCTCTTCTACCATGTGACCTTGAAGTGTTATGTGGTAGTCGAGCTCAAAAACCGCAAGTTCATCCCCGAATACACCGGCAAGCTCAACTTCTATCTGTCGGCGGTGGACAGCATGCTCAAACGCGAAGACGACCAGCCCACCATCGGCCTGTTGCTGTGCCGGGACAAGAACAATATCGAGGTGGAATTCGCCCTGCGCGACATGAATAAGCCGATGGGCGTCAGCGAATATATCCTGATGGAAACCCTACCCGACAATCTTAAGGGCGTGCTGCCGACGGTGGAGGAGATTGAACAGGATTTGCAGCAGTTGGAGCCGCAAGAAACGCAAGAGGACTCCGATGATTAAGCCTATCAAGCAGGGCAATCGGCTTTTGCTTAATTATCGAGCAGATCAAACCAATGATGCGCGTTGGCTCGATGACAAACTGCGCAATGACGGCGGAGTGACCTTGCGCCGTACCTTTACCTTTACTTCCAAAGAGATGCTGACGCAGGCAGCGGCTTCTGATGAGGCGGGGGATGACGAGCGCGTCTTCACACTGGGAGTTTTGGAAAACGGCTACTACAAAATCAGCAAAGACATTCTTGGCCTTAAGTACGATCTGTTCCTTCATGAAAAAACGAAAATTGAGCCAAAAACATTTGTTGCATATCGTGATATTTCCATATTTAGAAAAATAGATGAACTCATTGACGAGCCAATCATTGTTGGAGGGGAAAGTGAGCAAGCTATCCCATTAAACGACTTCGATCTTCTGCTGAGAACTTTTCCAACCAGTACTGAGTTAACCCATTACGCCGGGACCCGAATTGCACGAATACTCAAAGACTATTTCAGGACAATATCGGATGCAGAGAAAAAACTGAATCAGCACCTGAATCGCAGGAAGAAATTACCTGTCGAGTCTCGTGAAAGCATCGTGTCGAACTTTGAGTTGCAAAAGTTCGAATATGTTCATGCCGAACTGGAATCCATGCTCGCTGATGTGGATAGCTATACCGAAAAGGACTGGCAAACGAAGATTATTGGCTTGTTGCTGTTTGTTTTCCCTAAATACATTGCCGTGCTTGAAAATGTCCACATCAAAGATTTCTACACCAATGCTGGTAAAGCCACTGATCGTTACATTGATCTGATGCTGGTTGATGCCAACGGTGCGATTGACCTCATTGAAGTTAAGAAGCCCTTTTCAAATGCACTGGTGTCTTCCAGCACCTATCGAGATAACCATACACCAAAGAAAGAATTGGCTGGATCAGTGATGCAGGCAGAAAAATATTTGTTCCACCTCAACAAATGGGGGCACGCGGGAGAAAAGGAAATCTACCACAAGCGCAAAGCTGAGCTACCCAGTGAAATAGAGCTGAAGATCACGAATCCCAAGGCAATGATCCTGCTTGGACGGGACTATGATTTCGTGGGGCAGCAGCGTTTCGACTTCGAAATCATCCGGCGTAAATATGCCAATATGCTCGACATCATGACTTACGACGATCTGCTGCGCAGGGTGGCAAACATCATCGAAATGATGAAACGCCATGGCTCTAACAGAGGTGCGCAATGAACAACCGCATTGCCCAAGCCTTGAACAAACTGTTCGACCGACACCGGATCGTCTTCTGGTACGACGCCAAGCAGGAACTGCGCGACGACTTCGAGGCGCTTCAGCTTCCCGGCGTCGAGAAGCTGGAGCTGATCAACCACGAGTACGGCATCAAATACAGGCTGCTGCGCGAGCAACCGGAACAGAAATTCCTGCTCTACCGCGAAGGGCCTCAGCCCGCCGATCTGGATAACTGGCTGCTGGATGTGCAGCTGGCCCACGGAGAGTTCCGCACCGATCAGGTGGCCATCTGGCTGTCCGAACTGGAGCTCGGCCTGGAGTTCACGGATGTGGTGCAACCTCATGGGGAGTTCTTCCAGGCGATCAAACGCAAGGACGCCCTCAAGAAGCTGCTGAAGGCGGACGACACTGCCGGACAGATTCGTCTGAAGATGTTGGCGGTATGCACTGGCAGCGAGCCGCGCATGGATGCGGTGGTGGAAAACCTGCTGCAGGAGCTTGCCGATGGCCGGGACGAGAAGGTCAGACTGATAGGCCGGTGCAGCCTGGACGGCTTTCTTTGGGAACAGATGACCCGCCTTTACGGTTACAAGTCCGAAGAGCCAGGCATCCGTGACTTCGCCATTGAGCTTTTCAAGTCATGCTACGCGATGGGCACCGATGGTCAGGTGAAACTGACCGGCGATGCCTTGGTGTTTCTCAAGCGCTGGAAGGACAGCCGCCTGTTCGAAGGCGGCTTCGAGACTCTCTCGGGAGAATGCGCCGAGATTCTTGGCATCGAGCAGGATCTGGCCAAACGGGATTTCCGCGATTTGATTGAACTGGATTACTTCCGCCTGATTGATCAGAAGATCATCAGTGACCTGGTGCGGGCGGTGGCAACCCGCACGGTCTCCAGCGGGGATGTGGCGATCTGGGTTCGCCAGCGGCGAGCGGGCCACTGGTATCGCGAATATCGGCATCTGTACGAAGCGGTCGATCACGCTGCCCAGTTCATCCACGCCTTGGGCGAGGCCCAGCTCGCCATGGATAGCTTGGCCGAAGGCGTGCAGCGTTACTGCCGTTTCTGGTATCTGATCGATCAGCTCTACCGCAAGTTCACTTATCATGTGCGCATGTCGGGACAGGCGTCGCTGATGGGCAGCCTGACCGAGCAGATTGAAAACCTCTATACCAACAACTTCCTGCTGAAGCTGGGCGACCGCTTTCAGACCTTTGTGGATGCGGCATCGAAGTGGGAAGCCTTCCCCGTGCGCAAGCAGAAGGATTTTTTCGAGCACTGGGTCCGGCCGTTTCTGCGCAAGGATAACAAGGTCTGCGTGATCATCTCCGATGCCATGCGCTACGAGATCGGCGATGAACTGCTGAGCCTCATCCGCCAGGAGGACCGTTATAGCGCCGAACTGGAACCGGCGCTTTCGATGCTGCCCAGCTACACCCAGCTTGGCATGGCGGCGCTTCTGCCTAACAAGGCATTGGAGATTGCCGACAACGAAACCGGCACCGTGCTGGTGGATGGGCAAAGTTCTCAAGGAACAATCAATCGCACCAAGATCCTGCAAGCGGCCCTGAATAGCCGTGGTGAAGCCATTACCGCCGAGGAGTTTATGCAGCTGGAACGGGATGGTAGCCGCGAACTGCTGAAAAACAACGACGTGCTCTATATCTACCACAATCGCATAGACCATACTGGCGATAAGATGCATTCGGAGGGGCAAGCCTTTGAAGCGGCTGAGGAAACACTGGGCGATATCGTCAGGCTGGTGAAGAAGCTGACGGCGGCGAATGCCAACAATATTCTGGTCACCGCTGATCATGGTTTCATCTACCAGCATCGTCCGCTGGACGAGAGCGACTTTGCCAGTGTGGAGGTCAAGGGGGAGGTGATTCTGTACCGTGACAGGCGCTTCGTGCTCGGCAAGGGGCTTGCTGAGTCACCCAGCCTGCACAGCTTCTCCTCTGAACAACTGGGCCTTTGCGGAGAGGTCGAAGTCCAGATTCCCAAGTCGATCAACCGGCTGCGTCTGAAGGGCTCTGGCAGCCGTTTTGTTCATGGTGGCGCATCGTTGCAGGAAGTGGTGATCCCGGTGCTCAAGATCAACAAGAAGCGCCAGAGCGATGTCAGCGCCGTCGAGGTGGAGATCCTGCGTGGAGCCAGTTCGGTGATCACGTCCGGGCAACTGGCGGTGACCATGTACCAGGCCGGGCCGGTGACGGACAAGATCCAGCCGCGTGTGCTGCGTGCGGGCATCTACACCGAGGGGGGCGATCTGATCTCCGACAGCCACGATCTGACCTTTGACCTGAGCTCGGACAATCCCCGGGAGCGGGAGCTGCAGGTACGCTTTGTGCTGACCCGCAAGGCCGACGAGGCCAACGGCCAGGAGGTCATTCTTCGACTGGAGGAAAAACATGCCGGGACTTCACATTACAAGGAATACAAGTCACTCCGGTACTTGATGCGGCGCTCATTTACCAGCGACTTCGACTTTTAAACGACGGGTGACCGATGAACGAGCTTGACCAGAAAATCAACACACATTTCCCGGGACTCGTTGTCCGCAAGGATCTCGTCAAGACCGTCAAGGGCAACGCCATCGTTCCCTCCTACGTGCTGGAATACCTGCTCGGTCAGTACTGCGCTACCAGCGATGAGCCGACCATCCAGACCGGTATCGAGACAGTCAAGGAGATTCTTGCCAAACATTATGTTCACCGGAATGAAGCCGGATTAGTCCGCTCAAATATCAAGGAAAAGGGGCGCTACAAGGTCATCGACAAGATCAGTGTCGATCTGAACGACAAGAAGGATGTCTATGAGGCGCAGTTCTCCAACCTGGGCATCAAAGAGGTTCTTGTTGATTCCGGAACGGTGAAAAAGCACCCCAAGCTCCTGGTCGGCGGAGTGTGGTGCATTGCTGATCTGGAATATGAGTTTACCGAAGACAAAGGCTCAAGTCCCTGGATCCTGTCGACCCTCAAGCCGATCCAGCTCTCCCATTTCGATTTCGAAGGATACGTTGAGGCTCGCAAGCAATTCACTACTGACGAGTGGATCGACCTGCTGGTACAAAGCATCGGCTTCAACCCAGAGATGTTCGGCAAGCGCAGCAAGCTGACCCAGCTGGTCCGCCTGATCCCGTTTTGCGAACGCAACTACAACCTGATCGAACTCGGCCCCAAAGGGACCGGCAAATCTCACATCTACTCGGAGTTCTCGCCTCACGGCATCTTGATCTCCGGCGGCGAGGTTACGGTTCCCAAGCTGTTCGTGAACAACTCTTCCGGAAAGATAGGCCTCGTCGGCTACTGGGATTGCGTCGCCTTCGACGAGTTTGCCGGAAAGCAAAAGCGCGTGGACAAGGCTCTGGTCGATATCATGAAGAACTACATGGCCAACAAGTCCTTCTCGCGGGGCGTCGAGACGCTGGGCGCGGAGGCATCCATGGTGTTCGTGGGCAATACCCAGCATACCGTGCCCTACATGCTCAAGCACTCGGACCTGTTTTGCGAGCTGCCCGACAAGTTCTACGACTCCGCATTTCTTGACCGAATTCACTTCTACATCCCCGGCTGGGAGGTCGACATCATCCGGGGTGAGATGTTCTCCAGCGGCTACGGATTTGTGGTGGACTACCTGGCTGAGATTCTTCGCTCGATGCGCAATCACGATTACTCGGACCGCTACAAGGAGCACTTCTCCCTCTCCTCCGATATCTCGACGCGGGACCGCGATGGCATCAACAAGACATTCTCCGGCCTGATGAAGATTCTCTTCCCGCATGGAGGGGCGACCGAGGAAGAGATCGAGGAGCTGCTGCGGTTCGCGATTGAGGGGCGCAAGCGAGTCAAAGACCAACTGATGCGAATCGACTCTACCTACGGTAACGTTCGCTTTACCTATCTGGGCACTGACGGCCAGGCCAAGCCCGTCACCACGCTCGAAGAGGAGGAATACCCCAGCTATTACAACAAGGCCATCGCCGAGGGTGAAGACAGGGAAACCTTGGAACCTGCGCAACCTGGCTCACTGCCCGTTCCATCCGGACCACTGGCTCCAGTCGAACCTGTTCTCAAGGAAAAACACCTTATATTCCAAGAGAACCAGAAGGGTCTCTCCTTTGATACGCTTTTCGGTTTTTATCTCAAAGGAGCGGCTGCAATCACAGTCACAGATCCGTACATCCGGCTGTTTTACCAGATGCGCAACTTCATGGAATTTTTGGAGACCGTGGTAAAGCACAAGGCTTCGGATGAGGAGGTCTCCGTTCATCTGGTGACGACGGAAGACGATTTCAAAGGGGAGCAACAGAAAGAAAACTTCGAGAAGATGAAGGAGTCCGCCAGAGCGGTGGGCGTGAACTTCACCTGGAAATTCGACGGTACCGGCACGATCCATGCTCGCCACATTGTGACTGACCACGGCTGGAAAATCTCGCTGGATCGCGGCCTCGACATCTTCCAGCACTACGAAATGAACGATTCCTTCACCTTCGCCAATCGACTGCAGCAATACCGCCCATGCAAGGCGTTCGAGGTGACGTTCATTAAGATCGGAGAATATGGTAATGGCCATTGACGGATCAGCAATAATCTAAAACCACCATCTCCTCCGTGGATTCGTATGGTCTAGAGCTGGAATTTTGCCCATGAAGATCCAGTATGCCTCTGATCTGCACCTGGAGTTCGGATCCGATCCGCTCAGGCCTGAGGATATGGCAGGTGACGTGCTGGTGCTGGCCGGTGACCTGCACAGCAAGCCCGCGCGCCTGGCGCAGTGGCTCGCCGCCCTGCCGCCGCGACCGACCTTGCAGGTGCTCGGCAATCACGAGCACTACGGCGGGCATTTCATCCAGGCTCTGGACAAGTACCGCCAGGCCCTGGCTGGTTTGGCGCATGTGCGATTGCTGGAGCAGGATGAGATCCACCTCGGGCCGGTGCGTTTCCTCGGAACCAGCCTCTGGAGCGCCCTGCGCGATGCCCGCGGCAGGATGTCGCCCGGCATCCAGACCGACAGCACGGATTTCAGAACGATCCGGGCTGGCAGCCAGTACCGCCGCCTGCAGCCCGCCGATGTCATCCAGCGGCATCAGGCCAGCCGCGCCTGGCTCGAAACCCGGCTGCGCATCCCGCATGCCGGACCCACGGTGGTGATCACCCATCACGCGCCGAGCTTCAAAAGTGCCGAATCAGCGGATGAGGACGGTAGTCACTGCAGTGATCTCGATGCCCTGATCCTGGCAACCCGTCCGGACCTGTGGATCCATGGGCATGTGCACCAGAGCCTGGATTACCATATCGGTGATACGCGCGTGCTCTGCAATCCCTATGGCTACCTGACCCGCAACGCCCAGGATCGCAACCCGGCGTTCGATCCCAGGCGCTGGGTGGCGGTGTAGGGGAGGGGCTTCACCAGGCTACCATTGATGCTGGAGCTAACAACAGATGGCCCCAATCCGAACTTATCACTGGTACACTCGGCGGGGTAAGGTCAGGATAAAATTCGATTAGTCGAATGAAAGCTAAAAGTGTACGCGGTTCCGGCAGCGGAAAATCTGGGGATTCTACAAACCGGAACGAAGGGTGGGGCATGGAAAACGAACAACAAATCAGTGAGTACCAGACCAACGATGCAGACGCGCTTGTCGGTGAACTATTTGCCGGCGGCATTTCCGTGGGGGATGCAATCGAGAGGCTCAGAACCCGCCTTCTTGACCTGTCGGCCCGCAACCGGTTGCTGAACTACCGTCACCCCAAGGGGCGCTGCATCCAAATCGCCGATGAGCCGAATATCAACTTGGTATTTGGCAGGCTGTATGTGGACGGCAAAGCCGTTTCTTTCAAATACGTCCCTGAGCCTCCGCCCGGCACCTACGAGGGGAAGCGACCTGAGGCTAAGCTGCACGCAGCTCGTGTCGGCATATCAACATCGTTTGAGTTTCCACCCAATCCAACCGGTGCCGACGGGCACCGTTTGCATGGGATACAGGCTCTGCTCTATCCAGTCGATCTGGAACGCCAGTTGCGCAAGATTGCCAGCGAGGCCAAGACTGCCATCGAGGAAACAGGCACCAACATGCTGTTTCTCGTTTTTGGGTTTCTGGAGTTCTATGACAGCGAGGATTCCGAACGCCCGATGCTTGCTCCACTAATTTCTCTTCCGGTCACCCTTGTTCGGGGAGGGGTCGACAGGGAGACGCGCACCTACCAGTATAGCGTCCAACACAATGGTGAGGATCTAGCCGAGAATCACACCCTTCGGGAAAAACTGCGCCGCGACTTCATGCTCTCTATTCCTGAGTTCAGTGAAGAGGACGAACCTGAAACCTATTTCCAGCTCTTCGAGCAGGCGGTGAAGAACAAGCGCCGCTGGAAGGTACGTCGTCAGATTACTCTTGGTATGCTTTCTTTCGGCAAGCTGGCGATATGGGCCGATCTCGACACCAAGAAAAACCCCGGCCTCATTGAGCATGACTTAATCAAGTCCGTTTTCTCTGGCTGTTCGGGCGGCGGCGACGGCGGACTTCTCGCTGAGGACTACCGCATCGATGAACGGCCGGAAGCTATGCAGCCCCTCATATACGACGCAGACTCATCTCAACATAGCGCGATCATTGACGTCCTCGCGGGTAAAAGCCTGGTCATTAACGGTCCTCCCGGCACCGGCAAGTCGCAGACCATCACCAACATCATCGCGGCGGCTCTTTCCAATGGCAAGAAGGTGCTGTTCGTCTCCGAGAAGCTGGCCGCCCTCGAGGTGGTGCGCCACCGGCTAAACCAAGTCGGCCTAGGCCATTTCTGCCTTGAGCTGCATTCCCACAAGACGCAGAAGAAGAAGTTCCTTGAGGACATCCAAGCCCGTATTGAGGGGCGATTCCCCGCACCGCCACAGTTTCAGGCCAAGCTCGCCACACTAAACCGCCAGAAGAGCGAACTCGCCCGGTACGCCGAGCTGATGGGCAGCCGCGTCGGCAACGCACTCGGACTGACGGTCAATGAGGTGTTCTGGGCGGCGGAGCGGCGAAGACAGGAACTGGGCGATCTATCTGCTGAGGTGAACGCCATTGGCTTCCCTGACGCCTCACAGTGGACGCACGATGACATTGAGACCCGCAGGTCGCGACTCGCCAGTCTTGCGGAGCTTTACGACATCATCGGACGGTTTGACTCCGACCACCCGTGGTGGGGATTCCGCCCCGATCCGCTAGCCCCCTCCGACGATGAGGCCATAGCGAGGACGATTCACCAGGCTTTAGAGCATGCCGTCAAAGCCGATGTGGCCGCCGAGGAGGCCGTGGAGTTCTTCGGATTCAGGGAGCAGCCCGATGCGGCCTCGGCGTACAAGGTTAGTTCGGTTCTGGATATGGCACAGGCGGTTCCCGAAGGGGCCGATCCGGCGTTGCTGGCCCGGATGTTCGATGCCGAGTCCGACCCAAAGGGGCAACGAAGTTCGCGGCTGCTCTCAGATGTAGCTTCAGGCGTGACCAAGACGCGTCAGCTTTTCGAGTCCGCATCGAAGGTTCTGGCCGACGGTGAAAGGCTTTCCTCCGATAAGATGGACGAGACCAGAAATTTGGCTGAGAAGCGCAAGCTGTCCTCCACATTGTTGGATGTCGACATCGGCGAAGCTCTGGAATCCACCGCTCGTCTCGAGAAGGCGCTGGAGACATTTGATGCCGCAGCCCTTGTCGCGGCTGCCCCATACGGGCCGGCCGGCAAGGTCGCCTTGGACGCCTTTCTTGCGAACCTCACGAAAGCTCCGGAGTCGTTGGGCCCGTACCCGATTCGTTCCATTGCTACCCGCGCCGCGGCGGTGCTCGAAGCGGCGAGGTCCCTTTCCGAAGCCGTTTCGAAGGTCGGGTCCATAGCCGCCCATCGCGGACTTCCGTTCGATTCCACACCGGACTCCGTGGCCCGGCTTGCTGATCCCGACGGGCTTCCCGGCCTTGCCAAGGAAACCCCGGTTGATGCCGCTTCTTTGGCGGAGGCCCGCCGTCTCTCGGCATTCGCACTGGCCGACAAATCTACCGGGGAAATCCAAAAGCTCAAATCACTGCTGGCTGCAGAGGCGTCCGCCTGCTCCGAGGCACTGGCCCGATGCCGCTTGGTCGCCGAACGGCTCGGCATCGGCTTTGACGCGACCCAGCGTGCCGTGGAGGAAATCTCTGCTGTTGCACGAGTTGCCGCCGCCGCTCCGACCGATTTGCTCGAATATCGCCGCTCGACCTTCGGCCAAGCCAGAACAGCCGAGTACATAGAAAACATTCGAACCGCGATCTCCAAGGACAGGGCCGATAGGGCCGCGTTTGATCCCGTCTTCTATCTTGACGCTCTTCCTGCTCCGGCCGAGATCAAGTTGGCCGTGGCTGCCCTGCGCCGTAAGGAGGGGTTCTTCGCCTTCTTCGACGCGGAATGGCGCAAGGCCAAGAAACTCCACGCTGGTCTGTGCAAAGAAAAGCGCAAGATATCGGGCAGGAAACGTGCCGAAGAACTGGTCAGACTGGTTTCGTGGATTGAGGCCAATAATTCCTTCGTCTCCGACACTGAACTCAAGGAGAGCTTCGGAGGACTGTTTCGCGGACTTGAAACCGATCCCGACAAAATCGCCCGGCTCAATGACTGGTATCTGTCGAGTCACGCGATGCTGGTCGAATACCCCGGACTCGTTGACAAGGTCAATCTGACGATTATTCCGGCCGACAGGGTTTTGGAACTGGCTACCATGGCAGAGTCTGTGAAGACCGATGTGGGGATATTGGCGGGAGCGGAATCGGTGGTGCGCGAGATTCTCGGCGCGGACGTGGCAGGATTCCGTGAGGCGAAGACCCGCAGCTGGGATGCCGGTCTGGAATCGCTTGGCAAGGCGGTGAAGAACCTCGAAATCGTCTCTGGTTTCTTCGCCGACCGGGCCGACTTGATCATCTCTCCCAAGGACGCCCTGCGTCTCATGGAAGCCCGAGCGGATCTGGACAGGGTCGCCTCCGATCTGGCCCTCCTAATGCGCGGCGACAAGGCGCTGCGGGAGGCCGGCGGAGAGGAGCTTGGGCTGCTTGCAGACCTGTCCGGTGGACGTTGGACGGAGATTTTGCCTTCGATTGTCGCTCAAGTGTCGCTCATCGCTGAAACGGCCGTGCAGGCCGTCGCCTTCGCCCCAGAGGAATCCCCGCTTTCCATCGCGCATGCGTTCGCAAAGGCTAAATTAAAGCTAGACTCGGCTTGGTCGCAGGTCGCATCCCTTCCTGTTTGGAGCCGGTATGACGACTGGTCCGCGCTGGCCGACGTCGCGCGGGAAGACGCGGCGGCTGCGAGGAAAATCCTCGAAAGCATCACTCCATTCGCCCGAAACGGGGTTTCCGCCAACGAGGTCTTCGCTGCCTCCAGCGAAGAGGCCGAAGCCCATTCTATCCTTAAACGCTTCGCTGCATCGGAAGAGGTGCGGCGGATGCTTGGTGATGTCTTCGACGGGGCTGACACCGACCTGGATCGCCTTTCGATTACACACGGATGGGGTGAAGCCGTGTGCTCCCTCGAACTGCCGACGGCTGTCCGGGCCCGCCTGCTCGCGCAGGACGCTCCCGAGGCCTTGGCCGACGCGCGGCGCATTTACCGTGAAATTGACGAGGGCTGCCGCAAGGCTCGGGAGATTATGGAAAGCCTCTCATCCTATGGATCCTTCGCATGGGACGAGTGGCAGAATCAAGCCCGCGTGGGTTCCGGGCGCGATCTTCCATCCGAAATAAGATCCCGACTCGACGCCGTGGCCGGGGCCCCGGGATCGGTGCTGCAATGGTCGAAGTACCTCTCACTCCGGCAGCAGGCCCGGCAGGAGGAAATGGCTGACTTCGTGTCCGCCCTCGAATCCGGGCGGATGCCTTCTGCCTCGTTAGCCACCGCCTTCGAGTTTGCCGCGTATCAGTCCATCGGAAGGGCGGTTTATCAGGCATTCCCGGAGCTGTCGCGGTTCAACGGAAGCGCCCATGAGAAGACGCGCTCGGACTACCGGTCCCTCGATGCCGAAATCGTGTCGCTCACCGGCAAAGACTTCGCCAGCCAGATTGAGAAGCGCACGCGCGTGCCAGAGGGGCAACGCGGGATGACCGTCGGAGACTTCACTGAAATGCATTTGTTGCGCCGCGAAATCAGCAAGCAGCGCAGACACATCCCGATCCGCCAGTTAGTGAAACGTGCGGGCACCGCCTTGCAGGAGCTCAAACCCTGTTTCATGATGGGGCCACTGTCCGTAGCCCAGTACCTCGAACAGGGCTCCCTCAAGTTTGATCTGGTGGTCATGGACGAGGCATCCCAGTTGCGGCCGGAGGAAGCCCTTGGGGCAGTCGCTCGCGGTTCACAGTTGGTCGTCGTCGGCGATCCCAAACAGTTGCCACCCACTAGCTTCTTCGACCGCATGCTAGACTCAGGCGATGACGAGGACGAAGAGGATGCGCCGGCCGCCATCACGGGCATGGAGAGTATTCTCGACATCTGCCAGCAGCTGTTTACGCCCTTGCGCAGCCTGCGCTGGCATTACCGCTCGCAACACGAGTCACTTATAGCGTTCTCGAATCATCACTTCTATAAGAACCTCATCGTTTTCCCCTCGCCCTATGCCAAAAACCCGGGACTTGGGGTGAAGTACCGCTACGTAAGGAGTGGTTCGTACAAGGATCGTCAGAATGTGCCGGAGGCCCAGCGTCTGGTCGATGCAGTTCTCGAACACATGATCAAGCGGCCCGACGAGTCGCTTGGTGTAGTGACGCTCAATCAGACCCAGCGCGAACTCATCGAGGAGTTGCTCGACAAAAAGCTCAAGACCTTTGATGAGGGAACTGACTTCATGGACCGCTGGGAGTCCGAGGGCTGGCCATTCTTCATCAAAAACCTTGAAAGCGTACAGGGCGACGAACGCGATGTGATTTTCATTTCCACCACATTTGGCAAAGCTCCCGGCACGGATAAGGTTCGGCAGAATTTTGGCCCGATCAGTCGCCCGGACGGCTGGCGTCGGCTTAATGTACTCTTCACGCGTTCGAAGCGCAGAATTGAACTTTTCACGTCCATGGTACCTGAGGATATCGTTGTTGACGAGAGAACCCCTTTGGGCACCAAGGCATTACGTGATTATCTCGACTTCGCTAAGCGCGGTGTGCTGGTATCTACCGACGAAGGCGAGCGTCAACCAGATAGTGACTTCGAGGTGTCTGTAGCCAACGTGATCACGGCCCTTGGCTACGAGGTGAAGCCACAGCTTGGGGTGGCCGGGTTCTTCATTGACATGGCCGTGCGAAACCCTGACAGACCAGGGGAGTTTCTGGCCGGCATCGAGTGTGACGGGGCAACCTATCACAGCGGTTTCTCTGTACGGGATCGCGACCATATCCGCCAGGAGATTCTCGAATCACTCGGTTGGAAAGGCCGCATCCATCGCATTTGGTCGACAGACTGGTTCTATAACCCGGGCAGGGAAACTGAGCGACTACGAAACTTCCTCGCAGAGCGCCGCCACTCTTGCGCGGTTGAGAATCCATTAGATTGGGAGGAAGAGGAGAATTACGAAATCAATTCCGACGAAGCGGACGAGGCGACACTGGCTATTAATGAACTGTTGGAAACCGAAGCGGCCCCATCCGGCAGTGACGATTTATTGGTCGAAGTAGGAGACTGGGTCACATATTGCCTCGTGGGCGATCAGAACGAAAGGCATACCGTTCTGATCGTAGATAGCGAGAGCAATGCGAGAATGGGCATCGTCAATGAGCAGACACCATTGGCTCAAGCCCTGTTGGGGCTTTCACAGGGAGATGTCGGTGACTTAATTATCCCCGGGCACAAAGCCAAGCAGTTGCGCGTAGTGAAGATTCAGAGGCAGGAAGAGCTACTGGCCTGATTAGCGGGGCAACCTGACTCAAAAACTGCTTTGCTACTCGAAAAGGGGTGAAGTCGGGGCGGCTCCGATCGCAGTGGAGCAGTATTTCAGAACATGAACATTCAATTATCAATGTAAGATGTACCTGACAATGATGATTGCCGCTACTATGCTCATTCCATGACAAAGAAAACACCTGAACAGACGTCCACTACCCCCGCTTTCTCCCTGCTGGCGCAACATGCCTCGCCGGAGACGCAGGAGTTCTTTGAGGCACAACGCGAGACGGTCAAGGCCGCCATTGCCCGCAATCTGGAGCTGGTGCGCACCCTGGTGGGCGAATGCACGCAGGAGGAGTTCGCCAGGGCTGTGGGCGTATCTCGCGCCACGATCAATCAGCTTGAGCAGGGTCGGGGCGATCCCAAGCTCTCCACCCTGGTGGACATTGCCACAGCCCTGAACATCAGCCCCATTCTGCTGCTGCTCAGTGAGGCGGATCTCGATGCCCTCATCAAAGCCATCGGCAAAGTGCAGGATAGCTCTGCAGATCAGACTCAGGATGTAGGGCATTTGGAGAAGATGCAGCGGCTGTTGAAGTCCGGCTTGGCCAAGCACCGCGAAGAAGCCGTGGACATGGCTTTGAACAGCAAATCGGTACTGTCCATGGCCAGCCTTGGAAAAGGTACCCTGGTGGGGGCTGCCATCGGCACCACCCTCCTGCCGGGTGCCGGCACCATCCTCGGTGCCGCTCTGGGCCGCTTCATGTCACGTAAGCAGGACCGCTAAACCGCCGGCCCGCGCCGGACGATCCACCCGTACTCAGATTCCGGTACCTGCACCCGCAGGGGCCATCACAGGAGGTGCAGGATGTTGGATTCCATGTTCGGTAATATCAAAAGCAAGCTCAAACAAGCCGTGGGCAACTATGTCGAAAACCGCTCCTGGCCGGTGCCGGAATCAGCCGTGAACCTGGCCCTGGAAGTGTATCTGACCCAGATCCCGGAGATCAAAGGCGTGCAGGTCAAGGTGCTCGAAGGCAGCTTTGAGGTATATGCCACCGTGCGCAAAGGGGTGGTTGCCCTGCAAAGCTGCAGTACCTTCGTGGTGGAATCCTGCGAGATCAGTAGTGAGCGCCAGATCCTGACCTTGCGCCAGACCGGCAAGACCAGTACCGCAGGTGAAAGGCTGCATGACCGGATAGTGCTGGCCGTCGTCCAGGCACTGTTCGCGGTGGTGCTGCGGATCGATCCGGCGGCCTATCTCCTGAAAAACCAGCCCGGTATCAGCGTCTCGGGTGATCTGTACACGATCGATCTGGCGCAGACGCCCATCAGCAACTACGTGCGCGAGCAAACAGCCCTGCTCAAGATGGTGAATGGCTTGGTCATAAACCGGATCAACTGCGAACCGGGCAGGTTCCTGGTGCAGGCAAAGGTGCGGGCTGCAGATGCAGATGCAGCTGAAGTTGATCTTTTGAAAGTATAAAGGGAGCTTTCATGGCCACCTTAAGTAGCGCATGGCAAGAGCTGGACCTGTTACTGACAGAGTTCCCCGCTGAGTGGCGCAAGGAAAAGCAGGATATTCTGGAGCAGGCGATGCGCGAGGGTCGGCTTCGCATTGCGGTGCTGGGTCGCTTCAAGGCGGGCAAGTCAACCTTGATCAATGCCCTGATTGGACAGGAATTGTTGCCCGCTGATGCGCTGCCTGCAACGGCAGTGGTGTGTGAGATCGAGGCTGGCGAGCCTGAAGGCTACCTATCCGAGCAAGCTGGTCAGGTAACTGCCATCGATCGCAGGCAGTTCCAACACTACGCCACTGGAAAATTTCAGGGCCAGGGCGATCTGACTGTGCTTCGCGCGACGTTGCCCGGCATTCCCTTACCAGCACGGGTATGTCTGGCGGATACGCCCGGTGTGGACGCCCTCAACGAAGATCACGCCAAAGTGGCCTATGGCTATCTTCCCCAAGTGGATGCTGCCTTGTATGTGTTGCGAGCTACCCAGGGTGGTCTCAGCCAGGGCGATCTGGAGTATCTGCAGCGCGGGACTCTTTCCAGTACCCGTCAGCACATGCTCTTCGTGCTTACCCATATAGATCAGGTGCCAGAGTCTCAGTTGAGCAAGATTCAGGATGCCGTGCAGACACATCTGCAAGAAATTGACATATCGAACCCTGTCATACTGCCCATTGATAGCCATAACACCAGGTCAGCCCAGAACGTGCAGGAGCAGGATCCGCAATTAGGGGCATTATGGCAGGCGCTCAAGACCCATCATCTGGATCAGGCGGATGCGCTTAGGCAGCGCCGCGCCTGGCGAACCTGGCATGACATTCTGCTCGAAAGCCAGCATCAGCTGGAAATTCAGCGACAGGGCCTAGGCTTTGATGATGCGGAGTTGCGACGAGAGATTGAGAACTTTCATGAGGCGCAGCGGCAACTGCGAGATCAGCGACATATCCTGGAGCGACATGTACATCAACTCCAGCAGAAATTGCTGGAAGACCTGGGCATCCAGGTACGAGAGCGCTTGCAACTTGTCGCTAACCACGCCGCGACAGAAGTGCGTAACAGAGCCCAGGGCCAGAAGAAAAGTTCTGCTCAACAACTTGCGGCGGAGATTCGCAATGATCTGGCTGAGCAAATGAGTCAACTGGTAGAAGATTGGCTCAGACCTGAACTGGAGCGGGTTCAAAAGGAGATCCAAGGGGAGGTCAAGCGCATGACGCTGGAGCTTCCCAGCTTGCAGCAGGTCAGAATCGAAGTCGCGGGCAATGGCTGGCGCGATCATCTGCTGGACATCGTTTCACAGGTTCTCGTTTTTGGTGTGCTTGATTTGCTCCTTCCGGGAGGAGCCGTTGCTGCGCTGATCGCCCGGGTGCTTGGCCAAAAGGTCTTTGGTAAAACTGCAGAAGCAATCACTAATGTGCTCGCTCGGGTTATCAACGCCACCTCCGTCGAGATGCTTGGGAAACAGATAAGTTCAAGCATTACCGATAAGGATGTGGAAATCCTGCAGCAGTTTCGCAATCAGCTTGAACCGCTACTGGCTGAAATGGCCAAGCAGTCGTTGGGCCAGGTCGATGCCCAGATCAACGACACCCGCGCGTCCCTTGAAAAGGCCCGGGAGAGCCAGCAGGCGGGGGAGCGAAATGTAGCTAGCGAACAACGTCGGCTGGAGCAGTTGATTGGTCAGCTTTCAAGGCTGGATGCGGTCCACAAGCCGGCTTGGCAATGATACATCGGGGGCCTCAATGCTGACAGCCGAAAACCTGATCCTCAAATGGAGCGCGGCATTAGAAATACTCGCCGCGCATGAACCTAATTCTCAGGAGAACAAGGAAGCGCGTGAACTTTTGAGGCGGGCCGTAGGCTTGCTAGGATCGACCTCGAAGAAACCCACGCTCGTGCTGGCTGGCGGTTTCAGCGTAGGAAAGAGCCGGGTGATCAACGCCATCCTCGGCTTGGACCTGGCGCCCACCGCCATTGAGCCCACAACGGCACGCCCCACCAGATTCCAGTATGGGCAGGAAATCTCATACGAATTCATCGACGATAAAGGTAACAAGCAACGCTTCAACGCAGAGATGTTTGCTCAGTTGCAGCACAACTCGGCAAGCGGCAATGACGCATATGACAGTAAGAAGGTCGTTTCGGCATTGGTCAGTGCACCCATCCCGCTACTGAAGCATGTAGATCTCCTCGACACGCCCGGCATCAACAGCATTGGAGGGGCTTCTACTGACACCAGCGATGCACAGAGAACAGCAGCGGCACTCAATGACCCGGATGCGAGCGCCGTGGTATGGGTCATGAGCGCCAGCAAGGGTGGCGTGCAGGACTGGGAAATTGGACACCTTCGCGAATTGCGCCGGGCAGGCAAATACTGTTGCGGGCTGATCAATCAAGCTGATCTCGTCTCGCCGCGCAATCGCGCCACCATCTTGAAGAAGATTCGAGACAGCGGGCTTTTCGATAAGGTAATCCTGTTTTCTGCGGAACTTCGCCAGTATCGGGATCAGAGTCCAACTGAGATAAACAACCTGGATGGAAATGCCGACCTGACATTCGATTGGGAGTCAGACGTCCTGCTGGAATGTCTGCATAACCGCGACAGCGGTGGCGGAAATGCCGAACTGCAGAAACTTTATTCGGCTATGATCGCGCACATGATTGGACGGATAGAGGCATGGAACGCGGAAGTGGCCAGGATGGGTGTCCGACGGGAAGAGGCCAGGAAAGCTGTCAGAATGATGTTAGCTGAACAGTATCAGCAAAACATAGATATATATGCGCAACTTAGCGAATCAAAGGCTCAAAAAGGCTATCTGCTGTCGAGGGCGGTAAGCAACGCAACCGCAGAGAACATCTTTAGTAGCAATGATGTCGATGTATTAAAAATTTATGAGAACTTCTTTATTCCTATGATGGATGAGCTGTTCTCGCAACATCAGGAAGACTCAGAGCGCTTGGTAAATGAACAATGGCGCGGTATGAGTCGCCAACTGTCCTTGCTTGGAAGTGAAGCAAAAGTCCAAATGGTCGACTCTATGATGGAGATGAGCAATGTATATCGGGAAGGGGTTGACTCTAGAGCAGTGATAGTCTCGATGTTTTTTAAATATTCGGAATATATAAACTTTGATTATGGATTTTCGATTGAGAGTGTTTTCCTCCCAACTTACTATGTGACTTCTCTAAAGACTTTCATGATGCGCGGAATGGAAGCACATGAGTACACGTCGCCGAAAAATGATCAGGCGAGCACTCTGGAGGAAAGGTTACTCACACATCTGCAGCCTTTCGAGGCAAAACTAACTCAAATCGAATTGCTTGGTATGCAATTGGTTGCTCACCGCGATCGATTTCTCGCTATGGCTGACCTGAATCAAGCTTCATAACTTCCTGGAGAAATGCAATGCATGCATCTGAAGCCCCAATTTCTGGTGACTATCAGCGAAAATTCGAAGAATTGAGGGATGGTGTCATAGCCTATGAGCATTGGCTACAGGGCGTCGTGACTGAAAATATGCTCGATGGCAAGGCTGTGTTGCCCGAAGAAGCCTTGAAGAACCTGAGAAAAGGCGGGCAGTATCTGCGGGACTATGTGCGGCAAGCCCAAGACAAACGATTTGACATTGCGGTACTCGGACAGATGAATGTCGGGAAGAGCACACTACTCAACGCATTATTCCTCGACCGGCCAGTACTCCCTGAAGATGCTGTGGCCTGCACAGCGAGGCTTACCTTCATTGAACATGGTGAAAAAGAAAACGCACAGGTGGAAGTCTCTGACTACCGTTCCGTACCCGGCGCACGCCGGCACGATCAGTCCGGCAATCAGGGCCGGTTGGACGTTTCACTGGATCATCTAAAGGATTATCTCTCTGCTGATGGCGGATATACGGCGTACACGGAAGAAGTCCGCATTCAACTCCCAAACTTCCTCGATCCCTGGGTCCGCATTGTCGATACGCCGGGCTTGTTTGATCCTGTCGCCGAAAGATCGGCATTGACCTCGGAATATGCGCATCAGGCGAGCGCAGTGGTGCTAATCCTCCATGCTGGACAGCCATTCAGCCGGGAGGATTCCGACTTCATTCGTAAACATCTGCTGGATACGCCGCTGGATCGCATAATCATAGTCATCAACAAGGTGGATGATCTTGCCCCTGTGGATCGAGATCGCGTGAGAGCCTATGTGGAAAACATCCTTCAGGACATGAGTCGATATTTGCAAGAAGATCGTTTGGCAGAGGTCAATACGGATGCCGTGTTGCGGGCATTGCGGGAGGCACCGGTATTGCCTTGCGCCGGATTGCTGGGCCTGTATGCAAAAACGCCTGATACATTGCAGGATCGTGAGTTCCATCGCCGCCGCTGGGCAAGCAAGTATACTATCGACCTTGATGATCCAGCCGCTTGCTGGCAGGAAAGTGGGCTACCGCAACTGCAGTCACAGTTAAAGGCTTATGTCTCTGGCCGTGATACAAAAGACAATTTGCGCCGTCTGGCAGATGCGGGCAGCAATACGCTCGCCAAGGCACATGAAAAAATTGAATATAAACTTGGTTTGTTGACTCTCGGCCTTCAGGAAGCCAATCGATCCAGACCCGAACTCGATCAGATGCTAGAGGATCTAAGGAAGCTTAGCGTAGAACTGGTATCGAAGAATGATATCTTCCAGATGAAGTTGAGAGCAGTCATTCAGTCTGAACGCAAAAAAACCACTGATAAGTGCAGAATGAAAGTTGAAGATACTGCGCAGGTAATGCGAATCAAATGCGATGATTACATCGGCAGAGTAGGATTTTTTAACCAGAAAGAGCATGTCAGCAAACTCAACATGGAGATGGAATGGAGAGCGCGTGGCTGCTTGCCAGAACTGAAGAACATCTTTGATGACAGTGTCGCTTTCCTGCAGGACAGAATTCCTTCCTTATTTAAGGAGCACCTAGAGGAAATGGGTGGTCTTGTTAGATCGCATGCCTCAACGAAATTCAGCGACTTCTTTCTGCGGCGCATGCGCTATATGGAAGCGGCCGATACTGCAGCTCTGAAGTCATCCGTAAAGCAGCTCCAGCCCGCCTCGCGCTGGAAAGCGTTCTGGGGATCAACCATGAGATCTCATCTTACAGATGAGGCCGGCCAAATTGTTCCATCTTGGGAGAGGTCCTTGATAGAAGGTGTTAATCAGAGCCTCGACGAATACGAAGATCACATTACAGGTGAATACATTGAGCCAGCCATTGGAGAGCTCAAGCGAATTGTCGAAGAATATAAAGACCAGATCCAATCTACGCTCAAATCCAAGGAGAACGAGGCCACGGACCTAGAAACCCTTAAAACTTGGAACAATGCTGCCATGCAAGTTCTCATGAGATGGCGTGGCGATCTGGCAGCTATACAGGAATCCTGGGCCTTGAACAAGGGTGGATCATGACCGAAGAAAATCTGAGTTTTCTAGGTAGAGCAACTAACCTGCCAACCGTGGAGATCTAGTCATGATTTTTGACAAACTGCGAAAAAGCTCAGCGGCTAAGCTTCAAGCAAATCAAAGCCAGGGTTCCCTTCGGCAGGAGCAGGTATCTCTTCCCGATCCCCGTCCTGACTTGAAGCGCTTGCTCGGACAGATTGCCAGTAGCTTGTACCTGGAAAGGGCTGCCCCTGATGATCCGCTATCTGTCCCGGAACTAGATGCCTTTATCATGGCATTATTGCATCAGCGCGATCAGCTTACCAGAGAGGCATTGGGGAACAGACTACAGGATCGGATGAAAGACCTTAATCTGGCATTTGAATCTGGCAATCTGGACGAGGCTAAATATCAATTCGGCTGGATTGAAAAAGTTTATGAAGAGGAACTCGTGGAAGCGCGCAAGTCTCAGACGGCAAAATCAGATCAGGAATGATCGGTTTTGTTGACGAGAGGGGCAATCAATCCCATTTCATGCGGCAAGAGATCAGCGGATCACGGCTTGGGAGTTTGCTATGGCCATTCTTCTTGGCGCGATAGTGTTGGCAGTCATGGGAGCCTTTATAGGCTTTAGTGTCCTGGCCTTTCATGCCGTGGTAATCATTTGCGGCTTTTGTGTCATGCTGCTGCTGGGGCTTGGCCAGGACGAGGATGGGCGGGTTGTGCTTTATCTGGGCGGCATCGTTCTGGCGTTTCTGCTGGGCCGTCATCTTCGCCGGTGAGCCAGTATAGGTCTGGTGCCTGTCAGATTGACTTCTCATCGCGCTGGTTTCTGCCGTGATCGGCGTAACGATAAATCCGGAATTTTCAGATGAATACTAGCAGCCCCAATCCACGATCCCGAGCTCAAGGCTGCCTCCTTGGGCAACTCGCCGGAGACGCACTCGGCAGTCTGGTTGAGTTCCAGTCCCCGGAGGAGATCCGCCGCAGTTATCCCCAAGGTGTGCGGGTACTGGTGGATGGTGGCACCTGGAACACCATTGCCGGTCAGCCGACGGATGACTCGGAGATGGCACTGCTGCTGGCCCGGATGCTGGCAGAGCGTGGGACCTATGATCCCGATGCCGCACTTCATGCCTATCAATTCTGGCTCGGCTCCGATCCTTTTGACTGCGGCATGACCATTTCCGCTGGTCTGGGGGGATTTCCGAATCCCGACAGCCAGGCCAATGGAGCCATGATGCGGATCAGCCCCCTGGGCATCTTCGGGGCCAGCTATCCACTGGAGACAGTGGGCGACTGGGCCAGGCAGGATGCCGCGCTGACCCACCCAAACCCGGTGTGTCTGCAGGCCAACATGCTCTATACAATGGCGATTGCTCACGCCATTGCCTCTGGCTGCCAGGCCGAGAAGCTCTACCAGGAAATCAATCAGTGGGCTGTCGACCTGGCTGTCAACCCCGCACTGATGAATGCCATCCATGGCGCTGCCGATGCGCCACCGGCTGAATACGTACAGCAACAGGGCTGGGTGCTGATTGCGTTTCGCAATGCCCTGTGGCAACTGCTCAATGCCAAGAGCCTTGAAGCAGGAGTGGTTGATACGGTAATGCGGGGCGGGGACACGGATACCAACGCAGCCATTTGCGGGGCACTTCTGGGTGCCGTGTACGGTCTGGATGCCATAACCGCCCAATGGGTTGATCGAGTCCTGAGCTGCCGACCCCAGGCCGGACATCCCGGGGTCCACCGACCACGACCCGAGTGCTTCTGGCCGGTGGATGCTTTGGAGTTGGCAGATCGCCTGATTCAGGGCTAAAAGCTATCAGCAGGCCGTTGTCCGTGATCTAAGATCGCGCTACTTATGAAGCGTCACATCCGAGAAGCCGCGCTTGCGGCATAAGTTTTCTGCCGCCATGCCGGCATACGCATCCCGCAGCACGCCCGTGATCTGCTCCTCCGAAAATCGCTTCTTCACGCCATCTCCTTTGTTGTGTCCAACTCCTGAGAAGCAGTTCGTTTCCTGGGCGATTCACATTGCGGGCTCCCTGTAAAGGCCACGTATCGTTCACCTAATTTCGATCACCTGATATTGACCACCTGATGTTGACTCTAGGCATTAGGTGACTATTTTAGGATTAGGTGAACATGTCCGGAGGGCTCCCATGGCCATTAAATATGAATCGGTTGAATTTCATCGGTTGGCATCGGCGCAGGTTGCTTATGTTCGTACGTGGGTAAACGCCATGGGCCAGGTCGACAGCCTTTGGTGGCCAAGACAAATACCGCAATTCCAGCAATTGCTGGATCGTGCGCGTAAGGGGAGTGGTCGATGGAATGGCGAGCGGTGGGAATTCAAGCCTGCGGACTGCGCCAAGATTCTGGCATGGATTGGCCGCGAGTTTCCGACCATGTCGATCCTTGCGCCTGACCAGGAAGCCCCGGCACTGAAACTGGCAAGCTTGGTGGAACTACAGGCGGTTACCCGGAAAATGTGGATGTTGCGGGTGCCTGCTGATCAGGTGGGCGCGCGTGACATCGCGGAATTGGCGTTGCGCCAGAAATTCCTGGTCGAAGATGGTGACAAGGAATCCTTTGTCTGGGTGGGTCGCAAGCAGGACGCCCGTGGATTCGTGCACCGGCTTCGGGAGAAAGGGTTTTCGGTGCATTGCAGGCGGTATCCGGGCTGGCGCCGCTTGCCGCCTGTTGCCGTGGTGCGCAAGGGCTGGAACGTCAGCCTGGAGCTGTCGGCGCAGCATCCTGGCCATGGCCTCTGCTTTGCGGCTCCTGTTCACTCGAGCTGGCGCCGATCTGCGCAAGCCTGGACATTTCGAGCACAAAATTGCCTGCTGAGTCAGTGGGCTGGCAAACTGGAGATGATGAAGAGCTGGGGGCTGGCCTGGCAGGGAGACGATCCCAGCGCAGCCTGGGAGATCCCGGTACTGGAATCGCAACGCATCCCCGGCTGGGATCATCCGGTTGCAGGCATTGGTTCATTGCGCGATTATCAGAAAGCCGCGGTTGAGTTTCTGGCATCCCGGCGCTGGCGCGCCCTGATCGGTGACGAGATGGGGCTGGGCAAAACGGCATCGGCGATTGCCACTGCTGCTGCAATGGATGCGCAGAGAATCATCGTGGTCTGTCCTACGGTGCTGCGACACAACTGGCGATCCGAATTGCTGCGCTGGTGTGGCAGCGAGGAGGAATCGCGCATCCTGATCGCCGAGGATAAGACGGACCTTCCCGATGAGGATACCCGCTGGATTCTGGTCTCCTATGACCAGATCATCGTCCGCCAGGAGCGGTGGAAGGCCGCGTCCAAGGATGAAGCGCGGGAAATCATTCGTTTTCTGTCTGAACACGGATTGGATGTAGAGGCGGATCAGGAGACATTTCAGCTCGAGAGCGCGTTGCATGGCGAGCCTGATCTCGAGCCCAGGCGGCTGGCGGCGTGGCGGAAAATCCAAAGCCGCCTGCGCGGAGATTACCTGCAAGCACTGCGTAGCTGGGGACCGGATCTCGTCATCCTGGATGAAGCGCATCGGGCCAAAAACCACGAGAGCAAGCGCCATGAGGCCGTCGTATCGCTGAGTAAGGCTGCGGACGGTGTCATCCTGTTGACCGGCACGCCGGTTCAAAACAATACGCGCGAGCCGGTGAGCCTGCTGGAAATCATTGATCCTTCCAGTATGCAGGAGGGACGACGCAAATACACCATAGAAGAGCTCAAGGGCATGTTGCAACCAATGCTGCTGCGCCGCACGAAAAAGGAGGTGTTGCCGGAACTCCCGCCCAAGATCCACCAGGTCATCGAGGTGCCAGCCAATCATCTGGTCGATAATGAGCCGGTAGCCAGGGCCATGGACCAGATATTCGAGTTAGGCGAGGGCAGCAGAGTACCGGAATGGGCTACGCAGGAAACGGATCCCCAAATGCGCGTATTGGCGGCGGCATGGGCCAGTGGCAAGGTCATGAGCCAATTTGAGTTGTGGCGGGCGGCATTGGGCATGGCAAAGCTAGGCGAGCAGACCATGGAGGTGATACTAAATACCCTGGAAGAGCGGGGACGGTTGGTGATCTTTGCGCACCACCTTCCGGTGATCTCGTATGTGACTGAAACCCTGGGTAAGCATCGTTGGCGCGCCGCAGCCTTGACCGGCAAGGTAACGCCTGAGGAGCGGCACGCGCTTGCAGTGCGTTTTCAGTCGGGCGAACTGGATGTTCTGGTCTGTGGCATGAAGGCCGCGGGTGAAGGGTTGAACATGCATCGGGCGGACACGGTCGTGTTCCTGGAACTCGACTGGAATCCCACCATCATGTTGCAGGCCATAGATCGCATACACCGTCTGGGACAGGGGGCGCAATCCTGTCACATCATCCATCTGCTCTCCAATGACCTCCTGGATCGATTCGTGCGCAAGCTGGTGTTGGATCGCAAGGTGAATCTCATCGAGACCGTCCTGGACGAAGAAGTCAATTTGTTTGCTAGCGCAGAACATCAGCCATCGAATCAGGCCAATGTGATAGATATCGGGAGTCATGCAGGGAAGCGGAAAACCCCCTCTGAAAGGCAAGCTACGGATGCTGGCCCAGGCGTGCACGATCCTATTCCCCTGTTTCCATTAGGGGGCAAAAAACCATGTGGCGATAGCCCTGCCACTTCCTCACAGTCATCAGGTGAAGGAAATTCGGCAACATTAGGTGATGCAACATTAGGTGACATAATTCAGCTTGAATCTCCGGCATCATCAGGTGAAGAAAATACCCTGGCATCAGGTGACAAAAAACCTGTTGTAGATGTTGGTGAACGCATCGATACGGATCGCTGCTCTCACAATCCAGAGCCTGCAGCGAAGCCAGGCCGGGGCCGGCCACGTTTGTCTGATGAAGAGCGCAAGGCACGCCGCGCCCGTGCGCGCGCGGCATGGAAGGCCGCGAATAAAGAAAAGGAGATTGCCTGGATCCGTGAATGGCAAAAACGAAATCCCGATCGCGTGGCTGCGGCCTCCAGTCGCTGGCGGACGAAAAAGAAAACTCAGGAGGAAGTTTGATATCTCCCAACTGCGCCAGGCAGTGCCTGTGATCTGGAAACCAGGCAGGCTTCCTCGGCAAATATATCGCCGGGGCTTATGTGAAATCTGACGGTAGATATACCTACTGCTGAATAGAAACAGCCTTACTCGTCCCTATCGCACCCGCGCCAGTTCCCCCCAGCAGGTGGTGTAACGGGGGGAACGCTTACCGGCGCGCATGGCCCAGGGCTGCTCGATGCCCTCTGCCGCAAAGCGCAGCATCGCCCGCCCGAACTGGGCATTGATGCCATCGAGCGTGTGCATGAGCTGCTGGCGCTTCGGGTCCTCCGGCGCACTGAAAAGACTGGCCTGTCTCACGCCCGGTGGCGCCAGATCCAGCAGCATCACCCCGGCCTTCCGATAGCGCTGTCCGGGCTGGTAGAGCCCGGCCACTACTTGTCTGGCTACCCGGATCATCTCGCTGGTATCTGCTGTCGCCTGGGATAGCTGAATGCTCGCCTGCCGCGCTAAGGCCCCGAAGGGCAGGGGATAGAGCTGGATCTGCAGTGTCTGGGCAATGCTGTATTGCGAGCGCAGCCTTGCGGCGGCCCGCGCCACATGATGACTCACCGCTTCCTGGACTTCATGCAGGCCCGTCACCGGCTGACCAAAGCTCCGGGAGGCAATGATCTGCTGCTTAGGTGCCGGCTGGCTCTCCAGATCCAGACACTTTTCTCCCCGCAGTTCCCGCACCAGCCGCTCCATCACCACCCCAAAGCGCGCCCGCAGCAGACTGGTATCCGCATCGCGCAACTGCAAGGCCGTGCCAATCCCCAGCACGTCCAGCTTCTCCGCTAGACGCCGGCCAATGCCCCAGACATCCCCCACGGGAAAGTCTCTGAGCAGCTGCTCCTGCAGCCTGCTATCCCGCAGATCCATCACGCCCTTCAAAGCAGGGTCTTTCTTGGCAAGGCGATTGGCGACCTTGCTCAAGGTCTTGGTGGGTGCGATCCCGATTGACACCGGTATCCCGGTCCACTGGCGCACCGTAGCGCGGATCATGTGGGCATGGGGCTCGATGTCACGGATACCCGAGAGATCCAGGAATGCTTCATCGATGGAATAGACCTCCAGATCGGGCGCCAGGGTGGACAGCACTGTCATCACCCGCCGGGAGATGTCGCCATACAGGGCATAGTTCGAGGAAAACAGCACCACCCCATGCTGGCGGATCAGGTGCTGCACCTGATGCAGGGGTACCCCCATGGGAATGCCCAGCATCTTGGCCTCGGCAGAACGTGCCACCACGCAACCATCATTGTTCGAGAGCACCACGATCGCTCGATGCAGCAGGTCCGGGCGGAACAGCCGCTCGCAGGAAGCATAGAAGTTGTTGCAGTCCACCAGTGCCAGAGAGGCCGCGCGGGTCATGGTTTGAGCGTCCGCACCACCCCCGTCACCACGCCCCAGATCACCAGATCCAGCTCCGCTGAAATGGCAATCGGCGGGAAGTCCGGATGGGCGGCCACCAGCTTGGCCGTACTGCCGCGCAGCTCCAGGGTCTTGACTGTCAGCTCGCCATTGACTGCCGCCACCACGATCTGGCCAGACTGCGGCGTGATCGCCCGGTCCACCACCAGCAGATCTCCCGGATGAATCCCTAAGCCCGTCATCGACTCGCCTTCCACGGTCACCAGAAATGTGGCGGCAGGGTGGGCAATCAGCAGTTCATTGAGATCCAGCGATCTATCCAGATGATCATCGGCCGGTGAGGGAAAGCCCGCCCGCACCCGATGGCCATAGCGGGGCAGGGGACAGGGTACCCCCACCTGCGCCTGCCAGGCACCGGCAGGCAGTGCATCCCCGCGCCGGCCAGCCAGCAGGCCCGTCACCACCGGCAGCAGGGATTGCGGCACCCGCACCGCCTGCGTCGGCTCGCCATACCGTCCAGTGCCCGCCGGCCGCCCGGCCCCGCTGCGTACCCCGCCCCGTGTGCCCATATCCCCTCCGCATTGTGCTTGTGATTTGAGTACAGTAATCAAAAGCACAAGCGCGTGGCAAGGGGAGGGATGCCATTTAAGGTGCGAGGTTTGGCAATTGCCATTTCTTTTTGGCACTTGCCACACCCTTGCTCGCGGGATCTCCATGCTGGCCCCATGTTCCCCAACCAACATGGAGGCTGTCATGCCAATCCCCAAAGTAACCCAGACTACCGACATTAGCCGCGCACGTTCTGAACTGCGTCGAGACATTGCTTTCAGTCTGGGCTTGGATCCCGACAAGCTCCCAGCTCTACTCGACGCCGAACAAGCTGCCAAGGTCCTGGATAACTCCCCACAAACCCTGAGCATCTGGCGTAGCACCAAGCGCTATAACCTGCCTTACGTGAAAATCGGTCGGCGGGTGAAGTACCGAGTTTCCGACCTGCTGGATTTTATTGAGCGGCGGACCCACGGTGTGACAATGGAGGGCTGAGCCATGCAAATAAAAGAAAAGGCCACCGGATCCTACAACCCGACAGCCCTGACAAAGCTCTATTCAGGCTCCAATCATAGCAGTTCCCGCATTGATGCAGCCACCATCAAACACCAGATGGACCCCCGCATCTACTACACGGGCGAACTTATGGATGCCCCGGTTTTGCGCTGGCGCGGCGCCGACTGGAATGATGGGGGGCTCTGTCCATTTCATGCCGACCGGAGAGCCGGCAGCTTCCGGGTTCACCTGGGCAGCGGCGCTTATCACTGCTTTGCCTGCGGCGCCAAGGGCGGGGACCTAATTGCCTTCCATATGCAGCGTTATGGGATGCGTTTTGCCGATGCCATGAAGGACCTGAGCGGCACCCCGGTAGCACGAACACCGGAACCGCGCATGGAGACCAAGCCTAAGCCTGCCGAATCCCAGGAGAGCAGGCGCGGGCGCTACCAGCGGATGATGCAGGAGGCCCGGCCCATCAAGGCCGGCGACCCGGTAGCCTGTTACCTGCAGGCACGTGGTCTTCGGCTCGCCGCCTTCCCCCGAATACTGCGCTATGCGCCTGTTCTGAGCTATCACCATGAAGATAGCCGCAAGACGGTTCATCAGGCCATGCTGGCAGCGGTACAGGGAACTGACGGGCGACTGGTGAGCATTCACCGTACCTATCTGACCGCCGACGGCGCCAAGGCCAATGTCCCCGAGCCCAAGAAGCTAATGCCTGCAGTTAGCGAGGGCGCCACTAGGGGCGCGGCGATTCGCTTGTTTCCGATCCAGGAGAATAAATTGATCCTGGCCGAGGGCATCGAAACCACGCTGGCACTGCATGTCCTCACCGGCTGGCCGGCCTGGGCCTGCGTGTCGGCACAGGGACTGGCATCCGTGATCCTGCCACCCCAAGCGTGCGAGATCATCATCGGCACCGACCTGGACCGGAGTGCTGCGGGCGAGCAAGCCGCGCGAAGCCTCCGGGAGCGGTTACAGGCAGAGGGGCGAAGCACGCAGATTATAATGCCATCCAAGGTCCACCTGGCGCGCATGGCGGGCCTAAATGGCTATGTCCCGAAGACCTGCGATTGGCTGGATGTGCTGATGATGGAGGGCGGGGCATGAGCAGCCTGAGCGAACAGATTTATACTGAACTGGCCAGCCCCGAGGAAGTAGCCGAGATGCTCGGCGGGGTGGAACCGACCGATGATATCGACTGGCCGGAGGCCCTGCCATTGCGCCGAGTAATGCCCGAGGGCGACCGCTATCCCCTGGACGTGCTGCCCGGCGTGCTCAAGGGCGCGGCCACGCGAATGCATGAGAGCATCCAGGCCCCGCAAGCCATGATTGGCCAGTCGATCCTGGGCGGCGCCGTGCTGGCGGTTCAGGGGCACGCCAATGTAAGTATCGATGGCCGACGATTTCCCCTTTCCCTGTTCCTGGGCACCATTGCCGAGTCCGGCGAGCGCAAGACCGCGTGCGATAATACGGCGCTGGCGCCACACCGAAAGCGCGAGAAGGACCTGAAAGACGAACTTGGACCGGCACACGCGGATTTCGAGGCAGAACATGCGGCCTGGAAAAAGGCCCGTGAGGAAGCCTTGTCAGCCAGCAAGAACAAGACTCGCGAGGCCAAGGCCCAAGCACTTAAGGCCATCGGTCCGGAGCCCCTGGCGCCGATTGATCCGATGATGATTGCCCAAGAGCCGACTTATGAAGGACTGGTGAAGTCGCTGGCGGATGGCTGGCCATCAATGGGGATTTTTTCCGATGAAGGCGGCCAATTCCTGGGCGGGCACGGCATGAACAAGGAGAACCTCGTCAAGACCGCAACCGGACTTTCTGATCTGTGGCAGGGCAATCCGATACGGCGCACCCGAAGCGGCGACGGGAATCTTCTGCTGTATGGCCGGCGCGTGTCGCTGCATCTGATGTTCCAACCAATCCTGCTGGATCTGCTGTTTGGAAATGCCATCCTGGGGGGGCAGGGATTCAATGCCCGTATCCTGGCAGCCTATCCAGCTTCCACCATCGGCACCCGGCTATATCGCGCCATCGATCTGAACCAGGATCCCGTGATGCTGCGCTACTTCGCGCATATGATGCGCGTTTTGGAGGCGCCGCTACCCTGGGAAGATCCCCAAGACCTGCGCCGTGGCCTGAAGCAACGCGAAATTGTCCTGTCGTCTGATGCCATGTCGTTGTGGGTTCTCTTCCATGACCACATGGAGCGACTGAGCGCACCCGGCGCGGCCCTGGAGCCGATCAAGGCCCATGCAGCCAAGGCGGCGGAGCAGGCGGCCCGGCTGGCGGGCATTCTGGCCCTGACCGAAAACCTGGAAACCGGCGTGATCAACAAGCCCGCCCTGGAAGCGGGTATCGAGCTGATCCAGTTCTACGTCAATGAGGCCCTGCGGCTGCATCAGGGACGGGCAGATGATCCGGATATCGTGTTGGCGGAAAAGGTGCTGGCCTGGGGACGGGCGCGAGGCGGACGCTTCGGGGCAACAGAGCTGTATCAGTCCGGCCCCAATGCCATTCGCGACAAGCAAACCGCTCTTCGCATCCTGAATCTGTTGGCTGACCACGGCCTAGCGCGGACCCTGCCCAATAGGTGCATCATCAATGGCAAGTCCTACAAGCACGCCTGGGAGGTCCGGCCATGAGCCTGTTCCCGCGATTCAATCCGTACCAGGACAGTACCCCTGCCGCTATTCCGGCAATTCTGGCTATTCCTGAGCACGCGAATAGCGAAAATAGCGGGAATAGCACGGACCCGGCACCCACACCCGTACCTGTAACGACACCCGAAGACGCGGCAGCCATGCGTCTGTCTGCCATCGAATCCAGCGGCCTGGCGCTGCTGGTGAAGGTGGCGGATGGCTTCATGGTCTGGGCGAGTACACAGGCGACGATCCCCGAGGCCTGGGCGGCCTATCCGCTCTTCACCACCGAGGAACTGCGACTGATCCCACCGGGCAACAGGCAGGCGGCGCGGGATTGGCTGGCGCTCAAGCGGACGTTCCCGGCATCGACCATGCACCCGGTCAGCGAGGCTGAGGCATCGACCCCGCCACCGGCGACCGAGTACGTCACCTGCGCCACCTGCCAGCACTACCAAGCCGGCGAGCGGGGCGGCATCGGCACCTGTGCCACGGGCGAGGATCAACGCACCACGCCACCATCAGAGCGTTACCCGGCAGGCCACCCGGTTCAAGCGGCCCTGTATCCACATGCACGGCGCATCTGTTCTACCTGGGCGGCAACATGAAGGCGATCTGCTGGTTCTGGATGATGCGCCTGCTGACGTAGGCTGTTTTTTCTGTAACGCGCGTGCGGACGGTGCCTGTAAAGGAAAAATAAGACTCCGGGACGGACTGTGCCTCACCAGATTCTTACCTCCATGAAATTAATTAATCAGGTGGGGGATGGAGCCGGAGAGGCCGTTGCCCCGTACTGAAACTTGCCGCTTTCGTATGGGCAAATCATGCCTAGGGATCTCTCCAGCGTATGACCAGCGTATGACCAAAGAAAAAGGCTCAGCCGGGTTATCGGCTAAGCCTTTGATTTTATGGTGGGCCGGGTGAGACTCGAACTCACGACCAACGGATTAAGAGTCCGCTGCTCTACCAATTGAGCTACCGGCCCGGGTAGCAGGATTGAAGCAATAATGCTGCAATCAAAATCTGGGGTGGCTGATGGGGCTCGAACCCACGACCACCGGAATCACAATCCGGGGCTCTACCGACTGAGCTACAGCCACCATTGAAAAAGCTTCCCTGCGGGTATGGCGCGCCCGGCAGGAATCGAACCTGCAACCTACGGCTTAGAAGGCCGTTGCTCTATCCGATTGAGCTACGGGCGCAAAACGTGCCACAGCATACCTCAATCCGGGGATTTCCTCCAGCCTTCCCAAGGGGGCAGGTTGGTCGGGGTGAGAGGATTCGAACCTCCGACACCCTGCTCCCAAAGCAGGTGCGCTACCAGGCTGCGCTACACCCCGCGCAAGGCTCACGATTATAGAGACGTGTCTTTGAAAGGTCAATCTTTCCGCGATCAGTGCATATGTGAAATGCGTTTGCGCAATCTTTCGAGTTCCGAGCGGTCCGCTTCGATTGCCGAATGCAGGGACTCCTTCTCTTCCTGGGTCAGCAGGCCCGCGCGCTCAACGAGCTCCTGGGTGCGGTCCCCGATGTTGTCGAGCAACTCACTGATACGTGCATTCAGGGTTTCTGGCGTGCTGCGGACCCGATCCATGGTGCGCTGCGCCCGATCACGAATGCCAGACCGGACTTCGCGGCCGGACTGCGGAGCGAACAGCAGGGAAATGGCGGCCCCAAGCAACGCGCCGAGAATGAGATACATGCCGGAACTTTGATGGTCTTCATGTGCCATGATAACCTCCTGATAAGGCCTTGGCCTCTTGGTGGATTGCATAAATCTCGATGATTTGTTGAAATTCATTAAATACAGCCAGGCCGTCCAGTGACAGGGGCCAAGGTCCTAGCTTCTGAATACCACAATTTCCAGAAAACTAAAACATAGAGTAGACCGATGCTCAGCTGGCATTCCATTGCTTCAAGAAACATGTGGCCTTATGTCTTTGATATACTGAGCTTCATTGTTTCCACCGCCATAATGTTTGCCTACCGGACCTGGCTGATGAACCGTGTCCGTCAGCGCCCGACCAGTACGGTGATGGGCACAAATAGTCTGGCACGAACCGCCTGGGTGGAAAGGATCATGCAGGAGGGGCGGGATATCCTTGCGATCCAGACCCTGCGCAATTCCACCATGGCCGCCACCCTGATGGCCTCCACGGCGGTACTGCTGATCATGGGCATTCTGAACATGCTGGCCAATGCCGACAAGATCGGGCCTACCCTGCATGTGCTCAACAGCTGGGGATCCCGGGAGCCTGGCATGTGGATTTTCAAGCTCCTGGTGCTGATCGTCAACTTCTTTATCGCTTTTTTCAGTTATTCACTGGCGGTGCGCGGGTACAATCACGTTGGCTACTTGATCAACGTGCCGCCCAACGCGCCGGAACGCCATGGCGTCACGCCCGAGATCGTAGCCCACCACCTGAACCGGGCCAGTGACTACAACAGCCTCGGCATGCGTACCTATTACTTTTCCGTGCCATTGGTGCTCTGGCTGTTCGGACCTCAGTGGATGCTGGCGTCGACCTTCATCCTCATTGCCGTGCTCTATCGTCTGGATCACCAGCCGGCGATGGACTGAGCTTGCGCCGGCAAGAACTCAGTCATTGAGGTTCTTGCCGTAGTAGATCTCCAGCATCTCCCGCCGCAGGCGTTCCTTGATGCTTTCCTGCTCTTCCGGTGAGAAATCCTCTCCGCGCGTGCCAAACAGATAATTTTGCAGATCGAAGTCTTTCAGCAGCAAACGGGTGTGAAAGATGTTTTCCTGGATCATGTTCACATCGATCGCCTGATATCGGTCCTGGGTGTCGCGGGCAATGAAGTTCTGGATCGAACTGATCTTGTGATCGATATAGTGCTTTCTGCCTTTGACGTCGCGGGTGAAGCCCCGCACCCGATAATCGATCGTGACGATATCCGAGTCAAAGCTGTGAATCAGGAAATTCAGCGCCCGCAGCGGGGAAATCTTGCCGCAGGTGGAGACGTCGATATCCGCCCGGAAGGTGCTGATGCCATTGTCCGGGTGGCTTTCCGGATAGGTGTGCACGGTAATGTGGCTCTTGTCGAGATGGGCCAGCAGGGTCTCGGGCAGGGGCCCTGGTTGCGGCAGATTGCTGGGTTCTTCGCTCAGGATCGGCTCCTCGGAGATCAGCATGGTGACGCTGGCGCCCTGGGGCTCATAATCCTGACTGGCGATGTTGAGAATGTTGGCGCCGATGATATCGGATACATCCGTGAGTATCTGGGTCAGGCGCGCGGCATTGTATTCTTCATCGATGTAGCTGATGTATTCCTGCCGTTCCGCCCGGGTGCGGGCATAGGCAATGTCATAGATGTTGAAACTGAGGCTCTTGGTCAGGTTGTTGAAACCCTGCAGCTTGAGCTTTTTGAGAGGTTTGATCATGAACCGTCCTGATGTCGGGGCTTCTGTTTGCCAAGTTTACCAGAATATATTCATTGACTGGACTGGCGCCGTGCCAGACCACGCGTGGGCGTGGCCTGCCAGGGATCATCGGGCCAGGGGTGCCTGGGGTAGCGCCCTTTCAGCTCCTTACGAACCTCGAAATAGGTGCGCTCCCAGAACCCCTTGAGATCCCGGGTCACCTGAATGGGACGCCTGGCCGGGGAAAGCAGATGCAGGACCACCGGAACCTTCCCCCAGGCGACCCTTGGGGTGTCCGCCAGGCCGAAAAGTTCCTGGAGCTTGACGGCCAGCACGGGCGCATCACCTGACAGATAGTCCAGACGGATCTGGCTGCCGCTGGGAACTGCAATCTGCCCAGGCGCGCCTTCCTCTAGCCGGCTGCGTTGTGGCCAGTCCAGTTGCGCGGCCAGTATGTCATGCAGATCCAGCCGCTCCAGGGCACGCAAGCTGCGCATCCCGGCCAGATAGGGCGCCAGCCAGATCTCGAGCGTTTCGAGCAGGCTGGCGTCATCCAGGTCCGGCCAGTTTTCGTCGGGGCCCTGCTCTCGCAGGAAACGCAGACGGGCCTGCAGTTGCCGGGCTGCCGCTGTCCATGGCAGAGCCTCGATACCCTTGGCGCGGATGCCGGCAATCAATGCCGCCATCACTGCTTCGGGCGGGGGGCTGTCCAGCATCTGGCTGCCAAGCACCAGTTCACCCAGCTTCTCCTCGCGCCGGGCGACGATCTGTTCTGCCTGCGCATCCCATTCCACCCGTGATTCTACCCGAATCCTGTCAGCAAGGTGTTTTCGCAACAAGGCGGGAGAAACGCTTTGTGCGAGATGAATCAGCGCTTCGCCAGTTGCGGCATCGACCAGGGCCGCCACCAGCCAGGCGGAAGCCTGTTGGCCCTGCCTGCGCGAGAGCTTCGCGCCGCGCCCCTGGGCCAGCAGGTAGCGTTGCGGGTCCTGGGGGCGTTGCTGGGCGATGCGGTCGGGATAGGCAAAGGCCAGCAGCAGCCCAATGATGTCCGGCTCCGGAATGGAAGCGTCCGGGTTTCGGCAATCCAGCATCCTGCGCCACTGCCCAGCCGCAAGATCGACTCGCCGACAGGCCTGGGCATCGGCCCGACAGGCCTGAGCGCCGCGCTGTCCATCCTTGCGCCAGGCTGCAAGCGCGCTCAGACGGTCATGCAGGTCGCCATCGGCCGGATTTGGGAAGATGTCCCTTTCTGACAGCAGGGCCGCGAGATCACAGGCGGTGGCGCTCAGATCCAGGGCCTGGGCGCGCAGTATCATGTGCGCGAGTCTCGGATGCAGGGGCAGGGCCGCCATGCGCCTGCCCGCATCGGTGATGTTGCCGGCATCATCCAGTGCTTCCAGATCCTGCAGCAGGGCTTCGGCCTGGGCAAGGGCTGCCGGTGGTGGTGGATCGAGCCAGGTGAGGCTGTCGGGATCGCGCACACCCCAAAGCCGCAGGTCCAGCAGCAGTGGCGCAAGATCGGCGCTGCGGATTTCCGGGGCAGTCTGGGCCAGCAGGCCCTGGTGCGTATCCTTGCCCCAGAGCCGGTAGCAGTCACCGGGCCCAAGCCGCCCGGCACGACCGGCGCGCTGGTCCGCGGAGGCTTTGGAGATGCGACCATTGAGCAGGCGCGTCATGCCGGAGCCGGGATCAAAGCGCGGCTGCCGCGCCCAGCCACTGTCCACCACGATGCGGATACCCTCGATGGTGAGACTGGTTTCGGCAATGTTGGTGGCCAGAATGACGCGCCGCTGAGGACCTGGCATCAGGGCGCGGTCCTGTTCGGCCTGGGGCAGATCACCATGCAGCGCGCAGATCCGCAAATCTTCATCCTTGAGCCGGCTTTCCAGCAGGTCGCGGGTCCTGCGGATCTCGTGCATGCCCGGCAAAAAGGCCAGCAGGTCGCCCGGATGCGCTGCCAGCGCCTGCTCGATGCTGGTCGCCATGGCTTCCGGCAGTGGCGTCTGGGCATGTTGCGAGAGGTGATGGATGCTGACCGGAAAGCTGCGCCCCTCGCTGCTGATCAGCGGGGCATCATCGAGCAGGCGCGAGAGGGCCTGTCCGTCGAAGGTGGCCGACATCAGGAGAATCTTCAGGTCCTCGCGCAGTCCCTGCTGCGCGTCGCGGCACAGTGCCAGGGCCAGATCGGCGCTGAGATGACGCTCGTGGAACTCGTCAAAGATCACCAGTCCCGTATCCGACAGCTCGGGATCGCTCTGCAGCCGGCGCGCGAGGATGCCTTCGGTCACGACTTCGATACGGGTTCCTGCCGAAACCCGGCGCTCGAAGCGGATCTGATAACCCACCGTCTCACCGAGCTTTTCGCCGAGCATGTCGGCCATGCGCTTTGCCGTGGCGCGCGCGGCAAGCCGGCGCGGTTCGAGCATGATCATCCTGCGCCCTTCGAGCCAGTCTTCAGCGAGCAGGGCAAGTGGCACGCGGGTACTTTTGCCAGCCCCTGGCGGGGCCTGCAGGACGGCAACCGGCGCTTTGGCCAGCGCGGCACGCAGTTGCGGCAGGATCGCGTCGATGGGCAGTGCAGCGGGTGTGGTTTTTGCGCTCATGCGAGTATTATTTCATGGATATGGATCGTGGGCATGCCTTGAATGGCATTCTGGTTCGGGTGGTACATTGGCGAAGGAGTCGTTCATGACAGAGCAGCCTTTCTGGCGCATCCGGACTCTGGTGGAAATGAGCGAGCGCGAGTGGGAGTCGCTCTGCGACGGTTGCGGGCTCTGTTGTCTCGAAAAGTTCGAGGACCGGGACAGTGGTGAGCTGGTGTTCAGCACCATGCCCTGCAGCCAGCTCGATGTGCAGACCTGTCGCTGCAAGGTTTACGACAATCGCCATGCGGTGGTGCCGGACTGCGTCCCGATCGAACCCACAAAGATGCAGGAATACCGCTGGCTGCCCGAAAGTTGTGCTTATCGTCTGGTGTTCGAGGGCCGGGATCTCCCGGACTGGCATCCCCTGAAGACCGGCTGCCCGGATTCCACCCGCGTGGCCGGCATGGGCGTGGATCAGATCGCGACCCCGGCTGGCAGGAACCGGTTGCGCCGACGCCTGCGCGGCAAGTTCAGCCAGGGCGGATAACTGCTTTCGGGCATGTCTCTAGGTCCCGTCAGCGCTTGCCGGCGTCGGCCCACAGCGCTGGCGGATCTCTTCCCAGGAGACCTCTTCGATCCCCTTGGGCAGGAAACATACCTTGCCCTGTTCCTGCCAGCTTTCCCAGTACCGGGCAATCCCGGGTCGGGCCTTGAGTTTCATATCTTCCGGATCCGGATGTGCCACGATCATCAACTTGTCGTCCCCCTGGTGCATCCACTCGATGATGCGCGTGTTGATGCCCTTGTCGCCGAAGCTGTAGCCGCAGACGAAAAGATGCCGGGATTCGCGCAGCGTATAACGAAACTGGTAATGCAAGTCGGCGTAGATGTCATTGATGTACTGAAGCATCTTGTTGAAGGTGCCTGCCAGGAACAAGGGCGCGCCCTCGGCGGGGTGGGCGGTGCCGGGCCTTGCATTCAGATTTTTCTGGTACTTCCAGTTGGCAGGAATACCGATGAGTTCGCCGTAATGATCATCATGCAGCCGGAACCAGTTCACTGAACCATGCAGCTTGAACAGGCGCACATGGAAGTCCGGGGACTTGAAAAGATCCGGGTTCCAGTAACGAATGCCCTGTCTCGGAGCATCGAAGCCCTCGGTAAAGGCAATCCCCTGGGACTCCATGTAGCGTTCCAGCACCATGTCGTGATTCAGGGAGAACAGATCGATCCGTTGAAGCTGCGGGTCCTCACAGGCACCCTTGATGCTCGCCATCGGATCCACGCTTTCCGGCTTGCCGATGAGCATCTGCCAGACGATATCGCGGATGTAGCGGGTAGCGGCGGCTGCCAGTGCTTGCAAGGGTATCTCGGTTTCGCCAGGCCCGATGTTGGGGAGTGCACGTAGTTCAGTCTGGATTCTTTCGATGAAGGGCAGGATGGCGGGGTTGTCGTATTCGCCCCGTTCGCTGTCATGAATCTGGCTGGCGGCGTAATAGAGGTCTTCGTAATCCGTGTAGTGTTCGGGATGGCCTGCGTAGTAGCGGTCCACCTCCTGCTTCAGGCAATGCAGGAATCCCAGGATGCGATCGAGACCAATCTCCCGGTCCCTTGCAGCGGATTCGCTCGCCTGCCAGTGGACAGGCTGACCCGTGTTGTCGAGCCCGGGCGATAGAACCTGATCGGTAATGTCTTTCGTGGATGGCATGCCAGCGGAGCTGGACAGCCCGGAGCCGATCAAAAAGGCGATGTTCCGCATGAGCCCCTTCGCTTTGCTGTGATCTTCGATAGCCGGCCTTGCGCAGCAACTGCGCCGGGACTTAGATATTGATATCGTGCTGCCGCAAAAAGGCAAGGCTTGGGGCAGTACAGCGTTGGATCAGCGCATGTCGTGCAGGGTTCCGGCGCGCCACGCGAACGAGCTTATCGGGATTGTCCAGCCCGGCCGCGGCATATACCTGGGCGGATGGATAGAAGCAGGTCTCGATGAATTCGTGGATCACGCGCCGCAGCAGGGGGCGCAGCAAGGCGCGCTGCAGCCGGTTCAGGCGGGGCAGTCTTTCCGACAGCAGTTCCCGGGCATAGGCCATGTGCCGGGCCTCTTCGCGCATGTGCAGGTGCGTCATGCCAAGCACGGCACCGGGCAGATCACCTTGCCGGCGAATGAGCCGGTTCATCTGGTCGGGAACCTCCTCGCCGATCAGGATGGTGGTCCAGAAGGCCGCCGAGCGATAGGGCGCGAATCGGGCGAAGAGACCCGCCATGCGGGGCCGGTCGCGAAAGGGCGTGAGCAGGGGGATGCCGCTCTTGCGGATGAAAGTCAGGAACATCAGGCTGTGACCGACTTCCTCGCGCAATTCATGCAGTTCGTACTCGTAGCGATCGAGGGACTTGTCGGCGATGTCGAGCACGTTGCGACTGATGCGCTGGATGAAGAGCGCTTCTAGCCAGAGACCCAGTTCGGTGAAGGCAAGGAACTCACATTGCGACAGCATGCGCCGCTGGATTTCGCTCAGGGATTGATAGACAGGCAGGCCATGCAGGGAAATCAGAGATTCCGGCAACCAGAACGCCTCCGGGTCCAGATCGTCCCAGGGGATCTGGCTCAGCGGGTCGCGGTACTGTCGGCTGCGCTCATTGAGGCGTCCGACCAGGGCCGGGCGGCGTGCTTGCACTATCGCATTCATCTGCTGTCAGGTCGTCTGGCTTTCGCGGGAATGCGCTTTCAGCGGTGGCTGTTACGCAAAATATCCAGGCATTCTGCCACGGAATGACGCGGGCGCCAATGCAGCAGGGCCTCGGCGCGTCGGGTATCCACCGCCAGCGGATAGCGCAAACCGGCCAGCCAGCCCGGGTCCCCGAGATTTCCCGAGATCTGCCAGAAGGCGCGGTGTGCCTTTTCCGCCAGGGCATAGGGCACCGGCATGGCCCAGCGCCCGTCCCGGCTGACGATATCCTTGAAGGAGAGGGGTTCGGGGGCGGCGAGATTGAAGGCGCCATCTACCTCGCTGAACAGCGCCTGCAATAAGGCCTGCACCACGTCATCTTCCCAGATGCACTGGGTCGGTGGTTGCGGGTCCGGCACCTGCACGTAAAAGCGGGTACGGGCAATGAGGTTCAGCAGGGATTGCGCCCGCGGTCCGACGATGGCGTGTATGCGCAGGCGCGTGATCGCGGGTGCACCAGGCGCCTGCTCGAAATCATCCAGCCACCATTCCACTGCCGCCTTGTCCTCGCTGTAGGCAAAGCCCGGCATGGGCCGCAGGGGCCAGGACTCGGGAATCAGCGCCGGGTTGTCCGGCCAGGCGCCGTAAACCGCCACGCTGCTGGCGTAAACAATCCGTCGAACACCGCTGGCTGTCGCGGCCCGGCACAGCGCCTGCGTGGCATCCAGGTTGTAGCGGCGAATGAGCTCCCGGTCCTTGCGCTGTGCGCCGAGCATCCGGCCCATGACCACAAAGGCCAGGTGAATGACGGCGTCGACACCTTCCAGGTGTTGCCCCAGGTCCGGGCCGAGCAGGTTGGCGCGAACGGCGCGAAAGCGCGGATGGCTGAAGCTGACTGGCGCGATGTCGAGCCCGGTCACCGCTTCGATATCCGGGTGGGCCAGCAGTGCCGGCAAGAGCGCCTGCGCCAGATGAGAGGCGGCACCCGTCACCAGCACCCGCATGGTCAGCTTCTCTGAAAACGCGGCAGGATGTGCTGCGCCATCAGTTCCAGCGACTCGCGCACCCGCGAGCTCGGCATCGCGCCGGCGCCAACCGCGCAGATCAGATGATCCACCCCGGCCTTTTCATAGCGCTCGAGCTTGCGCACACATTCCGCCGGACTACCCACGACCACCATGCCCATGCTTTCGAGCAGCGGCAGGTTGATGGCGCGCTTGAGCAGGGGCTGGAGATAACCCAGTTTCTTGTAATAGCCGTAACTCTCCTGGAATTTCTCCAGCACCGGCCGGGTCTGGGCCAGCAGGCGCGCGTAATACCAGGTGAAGTGCTCCTGGGCCAGGCGCCTGGCCTCGTCGCCGTCAGCCAGACACAGCACGCCGACCGTCATGGCAAAGCGCTGATTCTGTCCGGGCCTGGGTGGCCCATCGCCATGCTTGTCCCGCCAGGCGCGCCGGTAGGCGGCCAGATCCTGCTTGACCATGAACCAGGGCTTGAAGGGACCGGCCAGGGCGCCGATGCCCTGTTCCGCGGCCCAGACATAGGTGTCGGGGCTGACGGCGGCGGTCCAGAGCGGCGGGTGAGGGCGCTGCAGGGGTTTGGGGAGCACCGCCACGTCCTCGGCCACGAATAGTCGCCCCCGATGGTTGAGCACCGGCTGGCTCAGGCCCTCGCGGATGATGTCCAGGGATTCCTGGACGATGTCGCGACTGTCCGCCATGCGCGCTCCGAAAATGGCATATTCCTTGGGCGAAAAGCCGCGCCCCACACCGATTTCGCTGCGCCCGCCCGACAGGATATCGAGTGCTGCGATACGCTCGGCCACTCGTACCGGATGGTTGTAGGGCAGGACGATGACCCCGTGTCCGAGCCGCAGACGGCGCGTGCGCTGGCTGGCCGCCGCCAGGAACAGCTCCGGCGCGCTCGAATGCGAGTACTCGGGCATGAAGTGATGCTCGACCAGCCAGACGCCATTGAAGCCGAGCTGGTCGGCCAGACTGATTTCATCCAGCGTTTCGTGATATACTTGGGTTTCGTCTCGCCCGCCGGACTGGGGGACGGCGAGTTCGTAAAAGAGATCAATCTGCATGTTGCCCTGCAGTCTTCAGGAGAAATGTCTTTGGCAAAGGCCTATCAGCCGGTGCCCGGCCATGTGCTCGAACGCCTCCAGATCGCCGTGCTCTGTCAGGAACAGATGGACCTGCACTGGGAGGATGAAGCAAGCGGGCTGAGTTATTACCAGCGCGTGCAGCTGCTCGGTCTGGAACAGATCGAGGACGCAGACTATCTGCTGGCGAGCCCGCTGTCCACCGGTGAACCCATTCGCGTGCGCCTGGACTTCATCCGGAACCTGCCAACCCCTTTGAAATAGGGGCCAGCTCCCGCCGGCTGCGGGCAGGCGTCATTGGACGGGACTGTCCTCCAACACCTGGATTGATGGGGAAGTTTCCTGCAGGTCCTGCAGTTCTATAGTCTCGACCGCAGGCGCTCCCGTCTCCGGGTTTTCCACTGGCCGGGATTCCACCGTCTCCGGGGTATCTGGCGCAGGATGCGAGGCTTCGATGATCACCGGGGCTTTGGGCCTGGGTTGAATCAGCCTGGGTGGGGCATTGAAGTCCGGCCCATAGCGCTGTCCCATGCGTGCGAGAATGATCCGGCTCTTGCGCAGCAGGCGGCGGTCCTTGCGGTGCTTGTCATAATAGCGCGGGTTGGGGATCATGGCGGCCAGCTTCGCTGCCTGGCGCGGAGTCAGCTTGGCAGCGCTCACGCCGAAGTAGTGGCGCGCCGCGGCCTCGGCCCCGAAGACCCCATCGCCCCACTCGATGACATTGAGATAAATCTCGAAAATCCGGCGTTTTTCCAGATTTTTTTCGAGCATCAGCGTGATGACCGCCTCCTGGCCCTTGCGCCAGGGAGTGCGCTTGGTGGAAAGATAGAGATTCTTGGCCAGTTGCTGACTGATGGTGCTGCCGCCAGCAACGATGCGGCCCTTCCGCAGATTTTTCCGGGCCGCGACCTTGATGCCTTCCCAGTCGAAACCTTCGTGACCATAGAAGGTGGCATCCTCGGAAACGATCACGGCGCGCTGCAGATGCTTGCTGATTTTATTGATCGGCACCCATTTTTGTTTGATGGCAGGCTTTCTTCCTTCAGCTTCCATGGCAGCCAGCCGCGCCGCCATCAGTGCCGTGCTGGCTGGTGCCTGCTCAGCCAGGCTGCGCACCTGGAGATAAAGCCAGCCCTGATAGAGCAGGATGGCCGCCAGGGCCAGGGCGATCAGACGGCTTGTCCAGCGAAGAAGTGTCTGCATTCGGGTGCGTGTTCTCTGTTGCCAGGGCTGCAAAGGGGCCGGGGCGTGGGTACTGATCCTTGCCTGATAAATCGTGTGAGAGATAGTCGATGTTTACCAGTTTGCAAGTTGTTCGCGTCAGATTTCCCGGCCTTTCCGGCAAATGCTCGCCGAAGATGGCTGTGCTGCTATTGCTCTTGCTGCTGACCCTGTCACTGGGGCCACTGCTGGAATATTCCCCCCTGCGTGACCTCATAAGCCTGGAAAATCTGCAGCAGTGGCGCGACCAGTGGGCGGAATCGCCGCTGGCCTGGCTGATTTATGCCATGGGCGGCACGCTGGCCGCCAGTCTGGGGTTTCCGCTTACCCTGTTGATCATCGCCGCGGGCGTCATCTTTGGTGTGCTCAAGGGCGTGGTGCTGGCCTTTCTCATTGCCCTGCTCAGTGCTGTCCTGGGTTATGTGCTCGGCAACTGGCATGGGCGGGAACTGGTGGAACGGCATTTCAGCCGGTATTACGCGCCTTTGCGCACGCGCCTCGAAACACATGCCTTTCTGGCTGTGTTTGCCATGCGTTTCGTGGTTCCTTTTGCGGCGGCCAGTCTCATTGCCGGGACTTTCCGCCTGCCCTGGTTCTGGTACATGTCGGCGACCGTGCTCGGCGTGTCACCCTGGATCCTGGCGCTGGTGCTGGTTTCCGCCAATCTGCATGAATCATATGCCCTGGGCTGGCAACTGAGCCTCATTGGCCTGGTGCTGCTGGCGCTCGGCGCCCTGGCGCGTTATATCCAGATCCGCGTCAAGCAGTACCGATCGTACTGAACGGCATGCTGCTCCTGGCGCGAGTACTTGGCTTATGCGCCGTGTTCTGAGAATATTGAAAAATTGTTTTCGCAAGATACCGACAGGTAAGGGAGTTTGGAGTCATGGGCTTGAACGTCACCCAGAAGATCATTCAGTCGCATCTCGTGGATGGCCAGATGCTGCCCGGAAGCCCCATCAGCATCCGCATCGACCAGACGCTCACGCAGGATGCCACGGGGACCATGGCTTACCTGCAGTTCGAGGCGCTGGGACTGGATCGCGTCAAGACCGACCTGTCCGTGTCCTACGTCGATCACAACATGCTGCAGGCCGGTTTCGAGAATGCCGACGACCACCGTTTCCTGCAGTCCATCGCGGCGCGTTACGGCATCTACTTCTCACGGCCCGGCAACGGTATCTGCCATCAGGTGCATCTGGAGCGCTTTTCCAAGCCCGGCGGCACCCTGCTCGGTTCGGATTCCCACACGCCCACCAGTGGCGGCGCGGGCATGCTCGCCATTGGTGCGGGTGGGCTGGATATCGCCCTGGCCATGGGTGGCATGCCCTTCAACATGAACATGCCGCAGGTGGTGGGCGTCAAGCTCACCGGTAACCTGCAGCCCTTCGTCAGCGCCAAGGACATCATCCTTGAGGTGCTGCGCCGCAAGACGGTCAAGGGCGGCGTCGGCAAGGTATTCGAGTACTTCGGCCCCGGCATCCGCAGCCTGACCGCGCCGGCGCGTTCCACCATCACCAACATGGGTGCGGAACTGGGCGCCACCACCAGCGTGTTCCCCTCGGACGACATCACGCTCGCCTATCTCAAGGCCCAGGGCCGCGAGGCGGACTGGCGCGAACTGCTGCCGGACGCGGACGCCAGCTACGACGAGGTGCTGGAAATCGATCTGGATCAGCTCGAACCGCTGATCGCCTGCCCGCACAGCCCCGACAACGTCAAGACCGTGCGCGAGGTAGCGGGCACGCCGGTGGCCCAGGTGGCGATTGGTTCCTGCACCAACTCCTCCTACACCGATCTCATGACCGTGGCCGGCATGATGCGCGGCCGCTCGGTGGCGCCGGGGGTCAGTCTCGGCGTGTCACCCGGCTCGCGCCAGGTCATGGAGATGATCATTCGTGATGGCGGCATGCTGGACATCGTCGGCTCGGGTTCACGGCTGCTGGAATCCGCCTGTGGTCCCTGTATCGGCATGGGCTTCGCGCCGCCCACCGGCGGGGTGTCGATCCGCTCCTTCAACCGCAATTTCCAGGGGCGCTCCGGCACCCGGGATGGGCAGGTGTATCTTGCCAGTCCCGAGACCTGTGCGGCGGCCGCGCTGACCGGGGTCATCACCGATCCGCGCGATCTGGGCATCGAAGTGCCTGGCGTGCAGAGCCCGGAACAGTACGTGGTGGACGACCGCATGATCGTGGTGCCGCCGGCACCCGAGGAGGCCGCGCGCGTGGAAGTGGTCCGCGGTCCCAATATCGCCAAACTGCCGCAGGGCCAGCCGGCCCCGGATGTGCTGGCCGGCCATAACTTGCTGAAGGTGGGCGACAACATCACCACCGATCACATCATGCCGGCCGGTGCCAAGGTGCTGCCGCTGCGATCCAACCTGCCGGCGATCTCGCAGTTCGTGTTCAGCATGGTGGATGAGACCTTCCCGATCCGCGCCAAGGAGCTGGGCGGTGGTTTCATCGTCGGCGGCCATAACTATGGCCAGGGATCCAGCCGCGAACATGCGGCACTCGCGCCCATGTATCTTGGCGTCAGGGCAGTGCTGGTGAAGTCCTTTGCCCGCATCCATCTGGCCAACCTGATCAACTTCGGCATCCTGCCCATCACCTTTGTCGATGAAGCGGATTACGATCAGCTGGAGCAGGGCGATCAGCTCGCCGTGGATATCCGTGGCCTGAGCGTGGGTGGACAACTTCTGGTCGTCAATCAGACCCGCAATGTCGAGATCCGCGTTCTTCCCCAGATCGGCAGCCAGCGTGATCTCGAGCTGATCCGCTCGGGCGGTGCCCTGGCCTGGGCCAGCCAGCGCATGAGTGCCTGAAACAATGGAATCATCCGGCGCAAGGACCAGGATCCGGCGCCGGCTTCGCATGCAGTAATGAGGAGATGAGTGCCCGATGGCATCCGAGAAAATTGCGGTCCCCGCTCAGGGACAGCGGATTACGGTAAACCCCGATTTCAGCCTGAATGTGCCGTCCCGGCCGATCATTCCCTTCATCGAGGGCGATGGCATCGGCCTGGACATCACCCCCGCCATGCACCGGGTGGTCAATGCCGCCGTGGAGAAGGCCTACCGGGGAGAGCGCGCCATTGCCTGGATGGAGGTCTTTGCCGGCGAGAAGGCCTGCGCCGTTTATGGCCAGGATCAATGGCTGCCGGCGGAAACCATGCAGACACTGCAGGACTATGTGGTGTCCATCAAGGGCCCCTTGACCACGCCGGTGGGTGGCGGCATCCGCAGCCTGAACGTGACCATGCGCCAGGATCTCGATCTTTATGTCTGCCTGCGTCCGGTGCGCTATTTCCAGGGCACCCCCAGTCCCGTCAATGACCCCGAACTGGTGGACATGGTGATCTTTCGCGAGAATTCGGAAGACATCTATGCCGGCATCGAATGGCGGGCGGGTTCGCCGGAGGCCAAGAAGCTGATCGAGTTTCTGCAACAGGAGATGGGGGTCAGCAGCATCCGTTTCCCCGAGACCTCGGGCATCGGCATCAAGCCTGTCTCTTCGGAGGGCACCAAGCGTCTGGTGCGTCGCGCCATTCAGTACGCCATCACCAACAACCGCGTCTCGGTGACCCTGGTGCACAAGGGTAACATCATGAAGTTTACCGAGGGCGCCTTCCGCGACTGGGGCTATGAGCTGGCGGAGACCGAGTTCGCGGATCAGGTCTTTACCTGGCGTCAGTACGAGCGCATCCGCAAGGACGAGGGCAGGGCGGCTGCCGACACCGCCATGGCTGCCGCCGAGGATGCCGGCAGGATCATCATCAAGGACGTGATTGCCGACAATTTCCTGCAGCAGATCCTGCTGCGTCCGGCCGAGTACGATGTGGTCGCCACCCTGAACCTCAACGGCGACTACATTTCCGATGCCCTGGCGGCTGAAGTGGGCGGCATCGGCATCGCGCCTGGCGCCAATCTCTCCGATACCGTGGCGATCTTCGAGGCCACCCACGGCACGGCGCCGGACATCGCCGGCCAGGGCAGGGCCAATCCCGGATCGATCATCCTCTCGGCTGAGATGATGCTGCGCCACCTGGGCTGGGACGAGGCTGCCGATCTGATCATCAAGGGGGTCAACGGCGCCATCGAGGCCCGGACGGTCACCTATGATTTCGCCCGGCAGATGGAGGACGCCACGGAGGTGTCCACCATGCAGTTTGCCGAGGCCATCGCCGAGAACATGTGAGCTGATCCTAAGAAAGCTGAGTCTGGCCTTTCCCGGCAACTCAGCCATGTTCTCTGCCAGTTGTCTGTCATTTCGATAAGCGGAAGCGCATGTACCTACACGAATACCAGGCCAAACGGCTGCTGACGGATTATGGCGTGCCCACACCTGCGGGCCTGCCGGCCTTCTCGGTCAAGGAATCGCTGAACATGGCCCGCGAATTGGGCGGAAGTCGCTGGGTGGTCAAGGCCCAGCTGCATGCCGGTGGGCGCGGCAAGGTCGGTGGCGTCCGGATCGTGGACTCCATCGCGGAGCTTGAGAAGAGCGCGCAGCAACTGCTCGGCAGCTCACTGGTCACGCAACAGACCGGGCCCGAGGGCAAGCCGGTATCCGCCCTGCTGATCGAATCTCCCAGCGAGATCCAGCGCGAGCTGTACCTGAGTGTGCTGGTGGACCGGGCCCGCGCCAGGGTGGTGTTCATCGGCGCCCGTGAAGGCGGCATGGAAATCGAGGAACTGGCTGCCAGGGACCCTGCTGCCATCCAGCAGGTGCTGGTGGATCCGATCATCGGCCTGCAGCCCTTCCAGGCACGACAGATGGCCTTTGCGCTCGGGCTTGCCGGGGATCTGGTGGGGCAGATGACGCGCATCATGCAGGGGCTCTACCGCCTGCTCACCCAGAAGGACGCGCTACAGGTGGAGATCAATCCCCTGGTGGTCACGGCCGATGGCAAGCTCCTGGCCCTGGATGCCAAGATCACGCTCGATGACAACGCCGGCTTTCGTCACCCGGAAACCGACAGTCTGCGTGATCCCACCCAGGAGGATGCGCGTGAGCTGACCGCGCGCCAGTTCGGGCTGAATTACATCTCGCTGGGGGGCAACATCGGCTGCATGGTCAACGGCGCGGGGCTGGCCATGGCGACCATGGACCTGATCAAACTCCATGGCGGCGAGCCGGCCAACTTCCTGGATGTCGGTGGCGGGGCCACGGCCGACAAGGTGACCCAGGCATTCAAGCTGATTCTTTCCGATGAGCGGGTACGGGCCATTCTGGTCAACATCTTTGGAGGCATCATGCGTTGTGACGTCATTGCCGAGGGCATCATCAACGCGGTACGCGAGGTTGGTCTGGAACTGCCGGTGGTGGTGCGGCTGGAGGGCACTAACGTGGAGCTTGGCAAGCGCATGCTGGCGGAAAGCGGCCTGCGCCTGATTGCGGCGGATGGTCTCACGGATGCCGCGGTCAAGGCCGTGGAAGCGGCCCGGAGCACTGCCCATGGCCATTAACTTCGCGGCGATACAGGCAGCTCTCAAGATCCTCAAGGAAGCCGGTCCCTGGATCAATGAGCTGCGTCAGGCCTACGTCAAGCGCGGCGCCAGCGAACCCCAGGCCCAGGCCGCCGCGGAACTGACCATCGTGCTCGAGCAGTTGCTGGAGAAAAAACTCGAAGACGTACCCAGACGCCAGGACCTGGATCGTTTTCGGCTGGAACTGCTGCGCGAAGTCGCGGGACTGCGCCGGACGGAGACGCAGAAATCCACCGTCCTGCCCCTGGTACTGCTCGGGGCCAACCTGATTACGATCATTCTGCTGATAGTGGTGCTGTTGAAGATATGAGCATTCTCGTCAATCGTGATACCCGGGTGATCTGCCAGGGCTTTACCGGCAAGCAGGGCACCTTCCACTCCGAGCAGGCGATTGCCTACGGCACCCGCATGGTCGGTGGCGTGACCCCGGGCAAGGGTGGCAGCACGCATCTGGACCTACCGGTGTTTGACACCGTGCGCGATGCGGTGGATGCCACCGGTGCGGATGCGACCGTGATCTATGTGCCTTCGCCCTTTGCCGCCGACAGCATCCTGGAGGCCTGCGAGGCGGGCATTCCGCTGATCGTCTGCATCACCGAAGGCATACCTGTGCATGACATGCTCAAGGTCAAGGCCTATCTCCAGCATCATGGCGCGCGTCTGATCGGCCCGAACTGCCCCGGCATCATCACCCCGGGCGCCTGCAAGATCGGCATCATGCCCGGCGCCATCCATCAGCCCGGCCGGGTGGGTATCGTCTCGCGTTCGGGCACCCTGACCTACGAGGCGGTGGACCAGACCACCAAGGCCGGACTAGGCCAGAGCACCTGCATCGGCATCGGCGGTGATCCTTTAATCGGCATGGACTTCATCGAAGTGCTGCAGATGTTCGAGGCCGACCCGCAGACCGAGGCCGTGGTCATGGTCGGCGAGATCGGTGGCCGGGCGGAAGAGGAGGCTGCGGAATTCATCAAGAATCACATGAGCAAGCCGGTGGTGGGCTTCATCGCCGGCATCACCGCGCCGGCCGGCAAGCGCATGGGCCATGCCGGAGCCATCATCGATGGCGGCGCCGGCACGGCAGAGGCCAAGTATCGTGCCTTGGAGGCCGCAGGTGTCCGCACCGTGCGCTCGCCTGCCGATATCGGCGCCAAGGTGGCCGAGGTGCTGGGGGCCTGACCCCGGCTTACTCGGGCCGATCTTCTGAAACCCAGCCGGGGCGGAACATGCTAAATGCTTCTGAGATGTCTCTGATCGGGGTGGTGCAGTCGTGAAAGTGGTCATGGCCCAGCTCAACTGCGTGGTCGGTGACATCGAGGGTAATGCCGCGCGGATTCTGGACGCCGCCGAGATGGCCCATGCCCAGGGCGCAGATCTCCTGGTCACGCCGGAACTGGCCCTGGCGGGCTATCCGCCGGAGGACCTCCTACTGCGCCCAGATTTCATCCGTCACTGCGAGCAGCAATTACAGTTGCTGGCCGGCCAGCTTCCGGATCTGAGCGTGATCATCGGCCACCCGCATCGACAGACCGGTCAACTCTACAATGCCGCCAGTGTATTACAAGGCGGGCAGGTCAAGGCGACCTATCACAAGCACTGCCTGCCCAACTATGCGGTCTTTGACGAGAAGCGATATTTTACGGCAGGTTCCCAGGCCTGCGTGGTGGATGTCGCGGGCATACCGGTCGGCATTACCATCTGCGAGGATGGCTGGTGTGGCGATTCGCCTTTCATCGCTGCCAGGACTGCCGGTGCCGAATTGCTGGTGAACCTCAACGCCTCTCCCTACCATATCGACAAGCAGCGCCTGCGCGAGGATACCCTGGCCAGCCGCGCCCGCAATGTGAATCTACCGCTGGTCTACGTCAATCTTGTCGGCGGCCAGGATGAACTCGTGTTTGACGGGGGTTCCTTCGTGCTCGATGCCGAGGGCCTGATCACTCAGCGCGCGCCGGCCTGCGAGGAGGGGGTGTTTGTGGCCTCCTTCGAGCGCCAGCAAGGAACCTTGCAGCCCGTGCCGGGTCCGATGTCTCCCCTGGGCTCGGTCGAGGAGCAGGTCTATGCCGCATTGCGGCTTGGCATTGGCGATTACGTCGAAAAGAATGGTTTTCGCGGGGTGGTGCTGGGGCTTTCCGGCGGCATCGACTCGGCCCTGACTCTCGCCATTGCCGTCGATGCCCTGGGGGCTGATCGGGTCGAGGCGGTGATGATGCCGTCCGCCTATACCAGTGACATGAGCCTGGAGGATGCCCGTGCCGAGGCCGAGATGCTGGGCGTGCGTTACAGTGTCATTCCCATTGGAGCGATCTTCAAAGCCTTTGAAGATACCCTGGCGGCGGAATTCGCCGGTCTTGCCGCAGACGTCACCGAGGAAAACATCCAGGCCCGGATCCGTGGCAATCTGTTGATGGCCATCTCCAACAAGAAGGGATTCATGGTCCTGACCACCGGCAACAAGAGCGAGATGGCGGTGGGCTATGCCACGCTCTACGGCGACATGGCCGGGGGCTTCGCCGCGATCAAGGACGTCCCGAAGACGCTGGTGTACCGGCTGGCGCAATACCGCAATCTATCCGGGCTCGTGATCCCCGAGCGGGTCATCACCCGGCCGCCCTCGGCCGAACTGCGGCCAGACCAGAAGGACTCCGACAGCCTGCCGCCTTACGACATCCTCGATCCCATCATCGAGGCCTATGTGGAACAGGATCGCTCGGCAGCGGAAATCATGAGTTTGGGTTATCCTGAAGAAACCGTCCGGCGCGTGCTGCGCCTGATCGACATCAACGAGTACAAGCGGCGCCAGGCCGCGCCCGGCGTGCGCATCAGTGCGCGGGCCTTCGGCAAGGACAGGCGCTACCCCATCACCAATCGTTACCGGACCTGGAAAGCCTGAACTCGGGAGAGACAGATGAAAAAGATTGAAGCCATCATCAAGCCTTTCAAACTCGATGACGTGCGCGAGGCACTCTCGGAGATGGGCGTAGCCGGCATGACCGTGACCGAGGTCAAGGGCTTCGGACGCCAGAAGGGGCATACCGAACTGTATCGCGGTGCGGAATACGTGGTCGATTTCCTGCCCAAGGTGAAGCTCGAGATCGTGCTGCCGGATGATCTCGCCGAACGCGCCGTCGAGGCCATCGAGAACGCCGCGCGCACCGGCAAGATCGGCGACGGCAAGATCTTCGTGTCCACGGTGGAGCGGGTGGTACGCATCCGTACCGGCGAGATCAACGAAGACGCCATTTGATGACATACGGCGCCGCAGGCGCTGGGCTCCAAGCGGCGCTTCAGGGCTAGTAAGCAGGATCTGGCCGCAGGGTCCTGTTGTCCCCCTTGAATATCCCTGTTATTTCCCGCAGCTTCAGGTATAATATGCATTCCGTACGCTAACCAATCGCGCGTACCGGCCATCGTATCGATTTCTCCCTATTCGAATCGTCAGCCTCGATTGGTGTCACTCAGCTTGAGCGGCAGGCCGTCGCTGGAGCAATACATGACATCTGAACTGACCTTTGCCAGCCTTGAGCTGGTACAACCCCTTTTGCGTGCCATCCAGGATGCGGGCTACAGCACGCCCACGCCCATCCAGGCCCAGGCGATCCCGCTGGTGCTCAAGGGTGGCGACCTGCTGGCCGCTGCCCAGACCGGCACCGGCAAGACCGCAGGCTTTACCCTGCCCATCCTGCAGATTCTCTCGGAAAGGCCCGGCAAGCCAGCCAGCATCGGCCGTCCGCGCTGCCTGATTCTCACCCCAACCCGTGAACTGGCCGCCCAGGTCGAGGAGTCGGTCAAGACCTACGGCAAGTATCTGGACCTGAAGTCACTGGTGATGTTCGGCGGGGTCAACATCAACCCGCAGATCACCGCCTTGCGGGGCCGGATCGATATCCTCGTTGCCACCCCGGGAAGGCTGCTGGATCACCTTGCCCAGAAGACCCTGGATCTGTCGCATATCGAGATTCTGGTGCTGGACGAGGCCGACCGCATGCTGGACATGGGCTTCATCCGTGACATCCGCCGCGTGCTGGCCGTGTTGCCGAAGAAGCGGCAGAACCTGCTGTTCTCCGCGACCTTCTCGGAGGAGATCAAGACCCTGGCTGCCGGCCTGCTCAACAATCCAGCCTGCGTCGAGGTGGCGCGCCGCAATGCCGCTTCCGAACTGGTGCAGCAGAGCGTGCATCTGGTGGCGCGCGAGCACAAGCGTGAGCTGTTGCACCACCTGATTCGCCAGCATGACTGGAAACAGGTGCTGGTATTCACCCGCACCAAGCATGGCGCCAACCGCCTGGCCGAGAAGCTCGCCAGGGACGGCATCCCCGCAGCCGCCATCCACGGCAACAAGAGCCAGGCGGCGCGAACACGCGCCCTGTCGCAGTTCAAGGATGGCAGTCTGCCGGTGCTGGTGGCCACGGATATCGCCGCGCGCGGTCTGGACATCGACCAACTGCCGCAGGTGGTCAACTTCGAACTGCCGAATGTGCCCGAGGATTATGTGCACCGCATCGGCCGCACCGGTCGCGCAGGCAGTTCGGGTGCTGCGGTATCTCTGGTGGACCATGAAGAACTCAAGCTTCTCACCCAGATCGAAAAGCTCATGAAGCGTCCGATCGAACGTGTCGAAACGAGGAACTTCGTGGCGCCTTCGGCCGCGGACATCGCGGCGGAAGCCCGCGCCGACCGCCGCCCGCCCGTAGCGGCGCAGCCCAAGCGCCAGGCAGCACCGGCGCGCGGCAATGAGGCAAACCGGGCTCCCCGCAGCGCGGCGCCGCAGCCCGGTCGTGCAGGTATCGCCAACCGTCCGGTAGCACCAGAACAGAACCGCAACCAGCGCCCGGCCGGCGCCGCACGTCAGCCTGCCAGCCAGGGCCGCCGGGGCCGATAAAGGCTCAGGCGCCTCTCACCGAAACAAGGATCGCCGGGCTCCAGGATCTGCCACTGGAACCCGGCTTTCTTTGCCCAGACGCCGCGGTCTGGATATTGCTGGTGGGGATGACTAGTACCGGCTGACCATCTCGCCCAGGGGGCGACGCGGGCTGGGCTCGGGAATTTCGGAGGGATAACCGAGAGTGAGCATGGCGACGGGTTCGAGCGCCTCGGGGATATCGAGAATGCTGCGGACCTGCTTTTCGTCGAAGTAGCCTACCCAGGCCGAGGCCAGGCCGGCAGCAACGGCCGCGAGCTGGGCATAGGAGGCGGCGATGGTGGCGTCCTGGATGGCGTAGAGCTGGCGACCCCGATCGCCAAACTCCCTGGACGAGCGCTCGGGATCGGTGCTGAAGACGAGACAGGCCGGTGCCTGTCTGATGAATTCCTGCTGCTGGGCCGCCTGGGAAAGCTGCTGCAGGCAGGTCTCATCGGTAATGACATGGATATGATAGGCCTGCAGGTCGCCCGCCGAGGGCGCGGCAGTGGCCATTTCCAGTATGGCGTGGAGCTTTTCGGCCTCGACCGGCGTATTCTGGCGGTACTGTCTGACCGAGTGCCGGTGTCTTACCGTGGCAAAGAAGTCCCACATGCGATCCCCCTAACTGGTCGGGATGTTGCCGAGCTGACGTAAAAATGCACTGTTGGGATAATTCTTTCGAAGAATGCTGGCCGTGTCGCTGGCAAGCTGCGGCAGGCCCAGGGCCGCGTAGGACCTTGCCATGATGGCCAGTGCCTCTTCGCGGGCGGGGGTCAACTGGTAGGTGGTGACCACCTGCTTGCTGCGGTTTGCTGCCGCGACATAGGCGCCGCGCGCGAAGTAGTAGCGGGCGACATCAAGCTCGTGTTCGCCAAGAATGTCCAGTGCCTTGGCCATGCGCAGGCGGGCGTCGGCCGCATAAATGCTGGCCGGATAGCGTGTAATCAGCAGGTTGAAGGTGTCAAAGGCATTGCGGGCCGGTTGCGGGTCGCGTACTGCACCCTCGATGGCCTGGTAATAGGCCAGCCCGCGCAGGTAATAGGCATAATCAACGCGCGGATGGGTCGGATGCAGCTTGATGAAGCGGTCGGCGGCGGTTACGGCTGCTGCGGATTCGCCCATCTTGTAATAGCTGTATGCCACATTGAGCTGGGCCTGCTCGGCGTGGCGCCCATAGGGAAAGCGCGATTCGAGCTCTTCGAACTTCTCGATGGCGGTCTGGTAGTTGCCGGCCTTGAAAGGCTTCTCGGCTTCGGCATAGAGCCGCTCCACCGAGGCGTCACTGCTGGCCTCGGTTTTGTCCGGGGATGATGCGCAACCGCTCATCAGGCCCGCGCCTAGTGCCATCACCATGGAAAAACGGATAAGATATTTGATCATGGACTTAACTTATCATAATTCTGATGCAATGGAAGAGGGGCAGCAACTGCTGACCCTCGAACTGCCCCCTGAAGTCATGGGTTTGCGCCTGGATCAGGCACTGACCCAGATATTCTCCGACCATACCCGGGCCCAGATCCAGACCTGGCTGCGGGACAATCGCGTCACGGTGGACGAAAAGCCGGGCAAGGCCAGCCAGCGCGTGCTGGGCATGGAGCAGGTGCGGGTGCTGGTTCCGGAACCGGAGTCGGGCGACTGGGCCGCGGAAGACATTCCGCTTGATATCTGCTTCGAGGATGAGGATATCCTGGTCATCAACAAGCCCGCAGGGCTCGTCACGCATCCGGCGCCTGGCAATCGCGAGGGCACGCTGCTCAATGCCATCGTGCATCATGCCCCGGCATGCGCCACCCTGGCGCGGGCCGGCATCGTGCATCGTCTGGACAAGGACACTTCAGGACTGCTGGTCGTCGCCAAAAGCGAGGCCGCCCGGCAGGATTTGATTGACCAACTCGCCGCGCGCGAAGTGACCCGCGAATACCGGGCGCTGGTGGTGGGCGCCCTCACCGGTGGTGGCCGGATCGAGGCGCCGATCGGCCGTCATCCGCTGGACCGCAAGCGCATGGGTGTGGTCGGCAGCGGCAAGCCGGCGGTGACGCATTACCGCATCGCTGAACGCTTTCCGCGCCATACCCTGCTGAAAGTCCGGCTGGAAACCGGGCGTACCCACCAGATTCGCGTGCACATGGCCTATATGCATCACCCGATCGTTGGTGATCCGGTCTATGGCGGGCGGCAGATGGTGCCACCTGGCCTGAACGAGGCGCAGCAGGAGCAGTGGCGCAGCTTCCGACGCCAGGCCCTGCATGCCGCGCACCTGGCCTTCATGCATCCGCGTACCGGCGAATATCTGAGCTGGAGCGCGCCGCTACCAAAGGACTTCGAGCAGATCCTGCAGCTTTTGCGCGAGGTGAAGGCCGCTTCGGAAGACAAGGCATGACTCCAGGCTGGATAAAGCCTGACTGGCCTCTGGCGACGTCGGTTGGCGCCTGCATCACCACGCGCAATGGGGGCGTCAGCGAAGCATCTTATGCCAGCCTCAATCTTGGCGCGCATGTCGGCGATGATCCACAGGCGGTGGCGCGTAATCGAGCGATGCTGCGGCAGAAACTCGCTTTGCCGGCGGCGCCGCGCTGGCTGGAACAGGTGCATGGCACCGAGATTGTCGAACTCGATGGGCAGGAAGCTGGCATACCGCGTGCCGATGGATCAATCACCAGCACCCCAGGTGTGGTGCTTACCGTCCTGACCGCCGATTGCCTGCCGGTGCTGCTGGCGGACACCCACACCAGCCGCGTGGCGGCCCTGCACGCCGGCTGGCGTGGGCTGGCCGATGGCATCCTGGAGGCAGGCGTGACGGCGATGCAGCGGCCGCTGCCCACAGTACATGCCTATCTCGGGCCGGCCATCGGGCCGGCGGCCTTTGAGGTGGGTGATGAGGTCCGGGCCCGCTTCCTGGCGGACGATCCTGCCAGCGCGCAATGTTTCAGGCCCTCGCCGGCCGGGCGTTGGCTGGCGGACATCTATGCCCTGGCGCGGCTACGGCTGGAGTCTGCAGGGCTCAAAGCCAGCCATATTCATGGGGGCGGGCGTTGCACTTTCAGCGAAGCAGAGAGTTTTTTTTCCTATCGGCGCGATGGCGAAACCGGACGCATGGCCAGCCTGATCTGGTTGCCGTGACAGTGCCCCGCGCTCTGGGCTAGAGTAACCGGATTTGCCGGACAGGCCGGCAGCGCCGCCTTTGTTCATGTGAGGAAATGATGGCCAGCTTGAAGCGTCAGAATGGAACGGTAGAGACTGATATCCGCCTCATTCAGGAAGGCCTTGCCCCGCTAGGTGTGGACCTTCAGTACTGGCCGACTGGCGGCAGTGAGCGTCTGCAGGCACTGCTGGCGCAGGCTTCACTGGATGATAACGAAAAGGAAGAACTGCTGCAGGCGCTCGATCACTACTTCGAACAGCTCAAAAGAAATGCGGGTTACCAGACGCGTGATCTCATTGTGATTCATGCTGATCTGCCGAACCTCGATGCCATGCTTGCGAAATTTGACAAGTGCCATACCCATGCCGACGATGAGGTGCGCTATGTCGTGGATGGGGAGGGCGTGTTTGGATTCGTGCTGCCCGATGGTCAGCAGGTCGAATTGACCATGGCAGCGGGTGATTACATCAATGTTCCCCACAGTACTGAGCACTGGTTCCGGCTCACGCCCATGCGTCGGGTGAAGGCCGTGCGCTACTTCACCAGCACGGCCGGCTGGGTTCCCGAATACACTGCCACCCCCATCTGTTTATAGCCATGAATGATCAGATCGAGGTGAGCTATCGCTTTCCGCCTGGCGTGGATGCCGGGCGGCAGGCGCGCGTGATTGCGGTCGGCCAGACTGCCGGCTCCTGGGATGCGCGTTTCCAGCATCGGGAAGCGCAGTTGCGGGAACATCTGGCCGAGGTGCTGTCCGTGGAACCGCTCTCGGATGGCTCGCATGCGGCAAAGGTGGCCTTTCCGCGCGCCAATGTCAGTGGCGACATCGGCAGCCTGCTGACCATGATCTTCGGCAAGTATTCGCTCGGTGGACCGGCCAAGGTCATCCGCCTGAAACTGCCCGATGATTATGGCCTGAGACCCCGTTTCGGCATCCAGGGGATTCGTGAGCGCCTGGGCGTGCAGGACCGGCCTTTGGTGATGGCGATCTTCAAGCCGGCGCTTGGATTGAGTGCCGATGACCACGCCGAAATCCTGCGCGAAGTCGCCTTCGCCGGGCTGGATATCATCAAGGATGACGAGATCCTGCCCGACCTGTCCGAGGCACCGACCATTGAGCGGGTGCGCGCCTGCAGGCGGGTGATCGAGGAGGTCGGTCGCGAAACCGGCCGGGAGCCAGTTTATGCGGTGAATCTCAGCGGCCGGGCGGACCAGTTGCTGGCGCAGGCTCGCATGCTGGTGGCCGAAGGCGCCAATGCCTTGCTGCTGAACGTGCTGCCCTATGGCTACGCCGTCCTGGAAGCGCTCGCCACGGACCCGAGCGTGCAGGTACCGATCTTCACCCATCCGGCTCTGGCCGGCGCCTGGTGTGCGGCGCCGGATCATGGCTTTGACTATGGTGTGGTGTTGGGCACGCTCATAGCCCATGCTGGGGCTGACGCCGTGCTCTATCCCGCCCACTATGGCAGCCTGCCCTTTGCAGCGGAAACCGAAGCTGACATTCGCGATATCCTGCGTGGCCGTGGCGTTTTCCCGGTACCCTCGGCCGGCATTCATCCGGGCGTGGTGCCTCGCGCTTTGTGGGATTACGGCAAAGATGTGATTCTCAATGCCGGCGGCGGCATCATGGATCATCCGGAAGGTCCGGCAGCCGGGGTGAAGGCCTTTTTCGAGGCCCTGGATCGCGCCGTGCCCGGTCAGGCCTTCCGGCTCCAAGATGTGCCGGAGGGACCGTTACGTACAGCCCTGGTGCGCTGGGGAGTGGCCTAGATGGCGGGCGCGGCAGTGACTGACGAACGCCGCGAGCTGGCGGCGGCCGCCCGCCACTTCTACCAGCGGGGCTGGATGGTGGGTACGGCTGGCAATCTCTCGGCGCGCGCCAGTGCGGGTGGGTTCTGGATCACCGCCAGTGGTCGTCACAAGGGCGAGCTGACGGACAAGGATTTCATCCGTGTCGATATGGACGGTCAGGTGCTCGAAAGTCCCGATCTCCAGGGCCGCCCCTCCGCCGAGACCAGCATCCATCAGGCCATCTATCGGGCCTTCCCGGAAACCGGCGCGATATTCCATGTGCATTCCGTGGAAGCGAACATTGCCGCGCACTGGGGGGAGAAGGGGCGCCTGCGTCTGCCTGCCCTGGAGATGATCAAGGGCCTGGGAGTCTGGGAGGAAAATCCGCTCGTGGATCTGCCGGTCTTTGAAAATCTGCCGCATGTGCCGGATATCTCGGCGCTCATAGCCGAGCGGCTGGAACAGGAACGGCCGCAGATCCCGGCACTCCTGATCAACCTGCATGGCGCGACGGTCTGGGGAAAGGACTGCACGGCTGCCTTGCATCACACCGAATTGCTGGAATACATTTTTCGTTACATGGTCACGGCCCGCATGGCCGGATTGGGAGGGTATGCATGAAAAGCCAGGCGATTTTGACGGTGATCGGCCAGGACCGGCCGGGGATCGTGTCCGCAGTCAGTCAGGCACTTTACAATGCCGGATGCTCCATCGAGGACGCCTCGATGATGCGTCTGGGCGGCTACTTCGCCATCATGCAGGTGCTGCGCTATCCGCGGGATCTCGGTTCGGTGGAGGCAGCGCTCGACAGCGCCACCAAAAAGCTGGATCTGAAAATGCATCTCGACCCGGTGGCACCCTACAGTGGAGCGGCCGAGATCCCGCCCAACTGCCGTGTCACCGTGTTCGGGGCCGATCACCCCGGTATCGTCGCTCATGTGACCGGGGCCCTGGCGGAAGTGGGGTTCAATATCATCGACCTCAACAGCCATCTCTCGGGTGGCGAGGATCGTCCGGTCTATATCATGACCATTCAGGGCAGTGCGCCGGGTGGGGTGGACGCCGTGGAAGCGGCGCTGAGCTCGGTGCGTGCAGAGGAAAGCGTGGAAATCCGGGTCAGTCCGGTCGATACGCTCATGCTCTAGAATGGAAGCACTCCCGATCCTGACCTACCCGGACCCGCGTCTGAAGCAGACCAGCGAGGCGGTTACGCAGATCGACGGGGAACTCGTGGCCTTTGTCGGGCAACTGAAGCAGACCATGTATGCCGGACCCGGTGGGGTGGGCATTGCCGCGCCGCAGGTCGGGCGTTTTCAGCGCATCGTGCTGGTGGATGTCAGCCCGAAGCTCAAGGACAAGTGTCATGGTTTCCTGACCCTGATCAATCCGCGCCTGCTGGAGTGGAACGGCATGGCCGTGGGGCGCGAAGGCTGCATGTCGGTGCCGGACTTTACCGGCAATGTCATCCGCGCCGAGGAAATCCTGGTGCAGGCCCAGGATCTCAATGGTCGGGAACATGCCTACGAGTTCGAGGGCTTCGAGGCGCGTGCCGTGCAGCACGAGATGGACCACCTGGAAGGTCTGCTGTTTCTGGATCGACTGGTCAGCCGCAATGCCGATCTTTTCAAGCGCAAGCGTTATAAGTAGCCCGCTTCATTCATCATCGGCGTAGGCCGGCAGGTCTTCGGCCTTGCCTCGGAATACCCGGTACATGTACCAGTTGTAAATGATCATGATGGGCACGAAGAAGATCACCACCGCGAGCATCAGCACGACGGTATTCAATGGGGCCAGGGCCTCATAGATGCGCAACCGGGTGGGGATGAGATAGGGAAACAGGGTGGCAGCCAGCCCGGCGAAGGAACTGAGGAAAACGATCAGGGTCCAGAAGAAGGGGCCTGTTTCGGACTGCTGCTCCAGGCTGCGCCAGAGCCGGTAATACGCATAGATGGCGATCAGCGGCAGTATGGCATACAAAAACAGGTTTGGCAGGGTGAACCAACGCGCCATGACATAAGTATGTACCAAGGGGGTGTAAATCGTCACTGCTGCCGCGACCAGCATCGGATAGGGCATGATTTTATAAGCGAGACGATAAAAGGCGGCCTGTGGCTCGCCCTCGGTTTTCATGATCAGATAGCCTGCACCGAGCAGGGCATAGCCGGTAATCACGCCGACACTGACAATGAGCGTGAAGGGATCCAGCCAGGCCAGCAAGGATGCCTGACTTTCTCCGGGGTCAATGTTGAAACCGGCAATGATCTCCCCAAGAATCAGGCCTTGTGCCGCGGCGGCTAGCAGGCTGCCAATGCCGAAGGCCCATTCCCACATTCGCTTGTTTTCCGCGTGTTCGCGGTATTCGAAGGCCACCCCGCGCAGGGCAAATCCAAACAGCAGCAGGAACGCGGGTACATAAACTGCCGGCAGCATCATGCCATAGGCCAGCGGGAAGGCGCCGAACAGAATGCCGCCCACCACCACCAGCCAGGATTCATTGGCGTCCCAGACCGTACCCAGGCTCTGCATCATGATGCCCACCCGGGTTTTTTCCGAGGGTAGCAATGAAAGAATTCCCACCCCGAGATCAAAGCCATCCAGCACCACATAGGCCACCAGGAAAAAGCCCAGGAGCAGAAACCAGATGACAGCGACCTGACCGATCAGTTGTGTGTTGTCCATGCCTTCTCCTAGCTCCCCTGGGTACGGTGGGCAAGTTCCGCTGAGGGTTTGTGAGATCCCGAGAAGGTCTTGATCGGTGTGTCGAGATCCGGTCCCTCGCGCAGGATCCGGCGCGCGAAGTAAAAGCCGATGACGATCAGGGTGGTGTAGAGCAAGGCATAGCTGCCCAGGGACCAGATCAGGCTTTGCAGGGGGATCTGGCTATATGCATGCTCCGTGCGCATGATGCCGTAGATGACCCAGGGCTGGCGTCCGACCTCACGCAGGAACCAGCCGGACTCCACAGCCAGATAGGCCAGCGGAATGCTCAGGATCCAGGCCCGCCAGAGCCAGCGTTGACGCGGGGCATGTGTCATGTCCAGCCGCCCGCGCCACCATAGCCAGCCGGTCCAGAGCGCCAGACCAGCGAAGAAAAAGCCGATCGCCATCATGATGCGGAAGGTATAGTAGGGGATCAGGACGGGTGGCTGGTCTTCACGTGGAAACTCGCGCAGGCCGATCACTGATGCCTTGGGATCGTGGTGGATCAGCAAGCTCAGGACATATGGAATTTCGATTGACCAGTCATTGCTTTGCGTTTCCCGGTTGGGCCAGGCGAGCAGAGACCAGGAGGCGCCAGTACCGGGTGGATTGGTATTCCAGTGGGCCTCGGTGGCCGCCAGCTTGGCGGGCTGATGATGGGCGATGTTCTGGCCTTCCCAGTCACCCAGCAATACCTGGAGGGGCGCGACCAGTATGAGGGCAGTCAGGGAAATCTTCAGTAATCTGAGGAAAAAATCAGTATTCCTGCCCTTGAGGATGTACCAGGCACTTATTCCGCCCGTGACGAACAGGGAAAGTTCGATGCTGGCCATTTCCATGTGCAGAAAGGAAGCCGGGAAGCTCGGGTTGAAAATTGCCGCCAGATAATCGCTGATGACGATCTTGTCATTTACGAGTGTGATGCCGGAGGGCGTCTGCATCCAGGAACTCGCGGACATGATCCAGAAAGCTGACAAAGTGGCGGCGAAAGTGACGATACCGGTGGCAGCCAGATGTGCTTTGGGGGGTACCCGTGTCCAGCCAAACACCATGATGCTCAGGAAGGCCGCTTCGAGCATGAAGGCCAGCACCGCCTCGAAGCCCAGCAGGTTGCCGAGAAAGGCACCGTTGTTGGTAGACAGCGGTCCCCAGTTGACGCCGAAGAGAAACTCCATGGGAATGCCGCTGACCACGCCGATGCCGAAATTCAGGACGAAGATTCGCATCCAGAACTTGGTGTGCTGCAGATAGAACAGATCCTTCGTTCTGACCCAACTCGCTTCCAGGAAGAAGATGATGAGGCTCAGGCCGATGGTCAGCGGTGGAAAGAGAATATGCAATCCGGCGACCACTGCGAACTGCACACGGGAGAGCATTTCCACATTCAGGATTTCGCTCAAGAAATGCCTCCTCGACGTGTAACAGGTCACTGCCAGCAGCTTAGCCTGCTCTGTCGTGGATCTACATGAGACTTAGGCCATATACTAATATGTAAATCAGCATGGTTTCGAATGACGGCACATGGCTCATTCCTGCTTGTCAGGCTGGGCGGCAAGGTTCTCGTTGTCCTCCTTCGTGTGGAGCTGTTTCATGAGCAGCGGAAACAGCGTGACCATCTGATGCAGCCCACGCTGGGTCTGGGGGTCGCGCAGCAGATGATAGATGCCGCTCCAGCCACCCTTGAAACGGTCCTGAGCCTGATCGGCCTCTTCCAGCAGGGCATTTTCCGCCGCCGCCATGATCTGATCGAGATGGGTGATACGGTGACCAAGGGTGCCTACGCGTTCGGACTGTTCCGCCTGCTCCATGAGGTCGCCGATCAGGGCCGCAATATGCAGGTTGTCGTGCACGCCCTGATAGTAATCGCCCAGCGTGCGCAACAACTCGAAGACATGGTTGCGGTGCAGGTTGTCCAGGGTCTCCAGCAGATCGAGCAACGCCACATCCACCTCGTGGCGCTGAATGTAGGCGGTGGCTGCCACGATCAGTTCGGTGATGTCACCGGCCCAGTGTTTCTGCACGAAATCCAGGCTGGCCTGACCGGCGCGCATGAGTTCCGGCAGGGCCTGGGCCATGGTCTCGCGTTCCTCGGGAGAACTGTTTTTCGCCAGCCCGCTGCAGAGGTCGCCGAGCCAGGCCAAACCCGCCCACTGCTCCTGGGTGAGCGGCGTTTGCTGATTCGTATCCATGCATGTCTCCTCAGGCGAAGATCTTTTCCGCCACCAGTTGCGAGAAATCCAGACCCCATTCCGGCATGATGCCCTTGCCCTTGAAGAACAGGTTCTTGTACTGCATCTTCAGGAGATAGGGAATGTGACCGATCTTGAGTACCTGCTCCGGACCACCGAACCAACTGTTGGAGCGGATATAGAAGGCCTGATTGTTGCCCATGTCACCAATGCAGTAAGTGACGGGTTGCAGCGGCTGGTCCGCATCCTGGGCCTGCAGGCGACCGAGATCCTTGGCGATCTGCTTGCCGACGATGGCGCACTCCTGGTGTCCGATGGCACCGAGCTTCGGTACGGTCACTGCTGCGGCATCCCCGCAGGCGAAGACTTCGGGATACTTGGGGTTGCGCATCAGCAGGTCGGTGATGACGAAGCCCATGTTGTCGCTGATGGGCAGTCCACGCAAGAAGTCGACCGCCACCCAGTCCGGGAAAATGATCTTGAGCTCGGCCTCGATACTCTTGCCACTGGTAAACTCGATGCCTTCCCTGGTGATGCGCTTGATGTCCTGGGTTTCGTTCATGTAATGGAAACCCATATTGCTGGCAACGTCCAGGAGCTGGTGGACGACCTTCAGGCCAGCGTCCTCGGCAATCACCTTGCCAGGCGTGAACACGGTGATTTTGTCCGGCCCGCCGCGTCCATGATTCTTGAGCCAGGTCGCCATGCTCAGCATGCCCTCGAGGGGCGGTCCCTCGCAGGCGGCCTCGGCATAGGGGATGCTGCCGCCGGGATAGGGTTCAAGCCCTTCGGCGCCATTGCCCTGATGGAAGCGGGCCGAGCCGATGGCAATCGGGCCACCCTGATACTGATCGGAAAAGAGATAGTTGCGCAACCGGTTGCTGTGGTAAATGTCCGAAACGGTGTCGCCGTATTCCCCGAAGCCTTCGATGCGGTCATAGGCCAGTCTGGCCCCAACAGCGATGACCAGATAGTCATAGCGCATGCCGACGGTCTCGGTGCCTACCCGTTCATTGGGTTGAAAACTGACTTCCTTGCGCTCGACATCCAGCCCCAGAATCTCGGCCTTGATGAAGTTGATGTTGGTGCCTGACACGGTCTCGAAGATATCCATGCGCAGGTGCAGGGCCGGGTCCTCATTTTCGAAGACCACCGCCGGCAGATTGGGAATGAAAAGCAGATAGCTCTTGCGATCGATCATGGTGATATCGACCGTGTCACCGCAGTATTCACGGATCTTCTGCGCCGCGCCAAGGCCTGCGAAATTGGCGCCGAGCACGACTACTCGAGGTTTAGCTGAGTTTGTCATGTGGTGCTCCCTGATTGGACAGATGCTTACAGGGTGAGATCGCGATTGAGCTGGTGAATTGCAGGAATCCACGTAAAATTTTGTCTGGGTTTGCATGCATTCAGGCAGGATCGAGTTCCGTTCAATGCTTACGGGAGCCGTTCCTGCCGAGCATGGCCGCCCCAGCGCCAATCAGCAGACCTGCGACCGCCATGCCGACACTGAGACGATGCTTGCTGAGTTCATACTGCCAGCTATGATCATGCGCCATGTCATCAAAGGTGCCATGCGTGCCGAAATCGCGTGATACCGGCTCGAAAAGATTGTCCGGCTGCTGCGGGTTGGCTGGTATGCTGGTCTGCTGGCTTTGCACCCCGTTATTGGCCAGATATTCATCCGCATAGGCTGGCGCAACTTTGTTGCCCTCGATGGCGACTGTGGTCATGTAACCCACATACAGTTCGCGCCGGTCGGCATGGGCAGCCCAGTAGATCGCCTCGGCAGGCACTTCCGGCTGATAGATGGGGGGCACGGGTTGCGGTTTGTTTGGGAGCTTGTTGCGGGCCCACTCGAACTGCGGCGTATTGACGGCAGGCAGGTGTACGGCAGTCAAGTGAATGGCGCTGCCTTCGTGCATCAGTTCGGAGCGGATCGAATCGGTAAAGCCGACTATGGCATGTTTGGAGCCGCAGTAGGCCGACTGCAGCGGGATGCTGCGATAGGCGAGTGCCGAGCCGACCTGCACGATGGTGCCCCGGTTGCGCGAGCGCATGCGCTTGAGTGCGCTCATCGTGCCATGCACGTATCCCATATAGGTGACATCCGTGACGCGCTGGAACTCCTCGGGTGTCATGTCCCAGAAATAGGAAAATACCGTCACCATGGCGGCATTGACCCAGATGTCGATGGGGCCGAAATGCTCTTCTACCTGCTGCGCGGCGGCCTCGACCTGATCGGCCTTGGAAACGTCCGTGAGCAGGATCAGGGCCTCGCCGCCGAGGTCCTCCACTTCCTTTTTTGCTGCCTGCAGTTGTTCCTGCCCACGGGCAATCAGCCCGATCCGAGCACCGTGGCGGGCGAATTCATGCGCGGTGGCGCGGCCGACACCGGCGGATGCGCCGGTGATTACCACTACTTCTGGCTTTTGATTTCCAGCTTCCATGTTCGTTCTCCTGTCGTGTGGGCCGGGGTGTCTGAAGCGCTTACTTGCCGTGCGGATCTGCTGACGGTGAATCGCTCTCGATCTTGATGTCGAGCTTGCCATCCAGATGCAGGGTACTGACCTGCACCTGTCCATCCTGGGTGCGCTCAAATCGCAGATCAACGTTTGCGCTACCGACCCGCAAACCATGCAGTTCCAGATAATCGACGAAATTTGGCAGGATGGGGCGGCAGATCCGCAGGCTGGCGGCCAGGGCATCGGGGCAGAGGCCAAGCAGAGACTCCAGCAGGTGCAGGATCGAACCGGCTGCCCAGGCCTGCGGATGATCGGCTACCGGATAGCGCACCGGGATGTTGAATCCGGCGCGCGGGAAGCCGCCGAACAGTTCCGGGACCCGGTAATTATGGAAATGCGAGGCGGCATCATACAGGCCCTGCGTGACCTGCAGGGCTTCCTCATCGAATCCGTAACGGCGCATGCCGGCGACGATGAAGCCATTGTCATGCGGCCACACCGAGCCAAGATGATAGGATTCCGGATTGTAGCGCCGCTCGTTGCTGGACAGGGTGCGCACGCCCCAGCCACTGAACATGTCCGAAGCCAGCAGGCGCTGTACCGTTGGCTTGGCACGATCCGGATCAACGATGCCGGTCCAGAGTGCCTGTCCGGGATTGGAGGAGATCACCTTTGCTGGACGAAGGTCCTTTCCCTGCAGAGCCAATGCGTAGAAATGCTGATCGTCCAACCAGTAATCGCGGTTGAACCGCTCGCGCAGATCCTGCGCCTTTTCTTCCAGTTGTTCGGCGCGTGCCGTCTCGTTTCGACGGCGGAACAGGTCAGCGATGACGCCCCATGCCATGAAGGCATAACCCTGGACTTCCACCAGGGCGATGGGTGGTTCTGCCAGGCTGCCGTCAGCATTCACGATGGCATTGCCGGAATCTTTCCAGCCCTGGTTGATCAGCCCATCACCATGGACTGGACTGTTGTAAGCGATATAGCCGTTCTGGTTGCAGTCCCCGTATTGATCGATCCATTGCAGGGCTGCTTCGATATTGGGCCTGAGCTCATCAAACAGGTCCATATCGGCAGTCCAGTGAATATATCGGCCAAGTACGATGAGAAACAGGAGCGTGGCATCGATGGTTCCATAGAAAGGGTGATATGGCAGCTCATGAATATTGGTCAGTTCATCGACGCGCAGCTCATGTAATATCCTGCCAGGTTGTTCATCCGTGATCTTGTTGATTTTCTTGCCTTGATAACTTGCCACCAGGCGCAGGGTGTCGCGGGCGATATCCGGCTGGTACGGCAATACCTGCATCGACGTGATCAGGCTGTCTCGCCCGAACAGGGTCACGAACCAGGGAACACCTGCTGCAAAAAATGTTTTTTCCCGCAGCACCGTGCGCAACATCCGCAAATCCGCAATCGCCCGATTGATGATGCTTTGAATCAACGGACTGCTGCAGCGAACGTCGAGAAAACCGCCAGCCCATTGTTGCTGGCTGGTCTTCTGATACTCTTGGGCCTGGCGCAGGCTACCCGTTGTCTGCATTTCCTGGGTGGTGTCCTGACCTGCCGGGGTCTCCGCGAGATGCAGAAATACCAGGAATTCCTTTTTTTCCTGAGGCGGCAATTTGATGTTGAAATGTACGCAGGTCTGTTTCTTTTTGGCGGGCGTCTTCGAGAAATGTACGAACAGGCTGCGATCGATCTTGTCCGCGCCTTTATATCCGAAGCAGAGAATGTCATCCGACCAGCGTGGCGCGTCGGCCCTGCCCATGCCTTGCGGTGAGGCCATGCCTCTGATCAGAAAGATATCCTTGAAGTCCGCATCGAATTCCAGGCTGAAATTGAATTCCATGGGTTCCATGCTGTAATTCTTGAAGGTGAGCACATCTTCCAGTGCCAGACGATGCGCATTTACCACTCTTTGCCAGGTGATGCCCATCTGGTTGCGGTCGATGGTTTTCTGCGGATCGCGGTTGAGCATCGGATTGCTGAGTTCAATGTGCCCCATGAAGCCTTCTGAACCACTGGCGAACAGGGCATCTGGCTGCTGTCCTTCCAGGCGCAATATATATGTGCTCAGAAAGCGCGTGTCGTGATAGTAGAGGCCGACGCCATGACCTTCTCCTCCCGGGACGGTGCCATCGGGATTGCACAGAAAAAACAAACCTTCATTCTTGATGACCAGCGCATCGGCTATGTCATTGACATGGGCCGGGTTGGCGTGCGTGAGTGCGTCCAGTTTGCGGGCGTGCTGGGATCCGTTGGCCGGCTTGTCCCGCTGTTCAGATTTCATTTCATTAGCCATGACAAACTCCTGCCCATGTATTCAGGAAAAATCGCGATGGAAGTCGATGCTCGTATTACTTTTTAAAACAAAAGACAGGAAATGAATACGCTAGACGTCTCTTAGAAACGACATCGAGTGGCGAGTTCTTGGCTATCCGGGTCTTTGGTCCGGGATTTCTTGTCACAACTTGTGAAAGCGCAAGACCAAACAGGTTCCGTGTTCATGCCGATTCCTCCAGCAATGATAGATGTCCGTCAGGATCGGCCACCAGGGCTGCACAGGCATTCCGGCCGAGCAGGGCCGGTCGTGGCAGGGATTTCTTGAATAGCGCGGAGAGGCTGTCGACCTGGACACGCATGCGTGTCGCGGCAATGTCATTGGCGTGCCTGCCGGCCAGCGCCCGGCCACGTGGCCATTGATAGGCGAGCAGTTCGACATGTGGAGTTGACACGGTTACAGGGTTCAGCGCCACGACCTCCACTGCGACATCGGTCAGGGCATCCAGATGTTCCTGTTGCGGGCCTTGGTTCAACTGTTGTGCGCCCAGTGAAAATCCGAGCCAGTCGCGATAGAAGGCCAGGCTGCCTTCGATGCTGGCCACGCTGATCGCGGTATGATTGATGGCGCCCCTGGTTGCCGGGGCATTGCCATTTTCCGGGAAGGCAAGCAACTCCAGGGGGTGGCCATCCGGATCCCTGAACTTGTAGGCGGTGACGCCGCCGCTGCTCGGTGGAAGCTGCTGCGGCCCACCCTGGGTGATGGGCGCGGCGCCCTGACCCTGTACCCGCGCATAGGCGGCTTCGATGTCCTGCGTAACGATGGCAAAGTGCTGGAACCAAAGATCGGCGGCAGAGCTGTCGGCTGGATAGGGATTGCCTGGCTTGAGAAATTGCGTCAGTTCAATGGCCTGATTGCCCAGCCGCATCCTGAGATTCAGGCTGGGGCTGCCCAGCAGCGCGTCCTGCTGCGGGTCGGAAGCCGTGATGGCGTCATCGGGCATGAAGCCCAGGGCCTTCTCGTAAAATTTCGCGCTCTGGGAGAGGTCTGCGACATTCAGCCCAATGTAGGACAGGCGCAATGCGCGGCCCGCATGCTCACTCGTGTTCATGGATATGCCGCGCCCCGGCAGTTGATATAGATGGCGTACAGGTTTTGCCCGGCACACAGAAACAGGCGGCTGCGGTTGCGTCCGCCGAAGGTGAGATTGGACACGGGCTCGGGGACATGAACCTTGCCGATCAGGGTCCCGGCAGGACTGATGCAGTGTACGCCGTCGGCGGCGCTGCTCCAGATATTGCCTGCCTGGTCACAGCGAAAGCCATCCGCATAGCCCGGGTTGATACTGTGGAATTCGCGCCCCTGAGTGAGATGCTTGCCATCGGCACTGACTGTCATCACCCGGATATAACGCAGTGGGTCTGGCGAGAACTGATGGCCGGTTTCAGAAACATACAGGAGGCGCTCATCGGGCGAGAAACAGAGTCCGTTGGGGCCTTCAAAGTCATCCGCAACGATGCTCAGCTCGCCACTGTCCGGGTCAAGCCGATATAAGGTAGGCGGCAATTCCGAATCCTGTTTGCCGCCTTCATAGTCAGTCTGGATGCCATAGGGTGGATCACTGAACCAGATCGAGCCATCACTCTTGACCACGACATCGTTCGGCGAATTCAGTCGCTTGCCCTGATAGCGGTCCGCCAACACGGTGATCCGGCCGTCCAGTTCGGTACGCGTGATGCAGCGGTGCTGATGCGAGCAGCCGATTAGACGGCCCTGGCGGTCGCGCGTATGTCCATTGGCAAATCCGGACGGTTGCCGGAATACCGAAACGCCGCCGGATTCGGTCCAGCGCATGATGCGATTATTGGGGATGTCGCTGAACAGCAGGCATTGCTGGTCGGCGAACCAGACCGGTCCCTCGAGCCAGCGAAAGCCGTCGGCCAGCCTTTCCAGCGAGGCATTGCCTAGAACATGGGATTTGAAGCAGGGGTCGATGATTTCCACGCTGCTCATGGATGCGTGCCTCAGCGCAAGTGACAGGGGCGATGGGCGGAGGGTATATGCAGTTGCACCGTCATCAGCACTGCCGGCTCATCGCCGACCGTGCCGGAACGGTGGCCCTTGCGGCCCTGGGCATCGGCCACGCAGTGCTGATCTTCGCCCAGGGACAGTTCGCCCGGCCCCATCTCGACCCGCGTGCCATCCATGGTTTCCACCCACCAGCGGCCTGACATGGGGAGAATCCATTGCGGCGCCGGGTTCTCGTGCCATTCGCCCACCCATCCCGCGGGAAGCACCACATACACCACCGTGGCTTCGCTGCTGGCCTGCTGGTCATTCCATTGCGGCGCGGCGTCGCCCATCTGCTTCTGGGAGAAATTGTCCAGCTCGCAGCGGCTTTGATGGCTCACGCCGTGTTCATCAGTCCAGACATGCCAGTAAGGGATCTTGGGTGCGGATTGCATTCAGACCTCCATTTTGCTTCAGGGGCTCGAGTGACTCCGTGCTGCCTGTGTCTGCGTATTGGGTGCGGAATAGGGATGGGGCTCATGCGCCTGCAGGTTGGCATTGCCGATGACCAGCATCAGCCCTCCGGCCAGACCGAAGTTCTTGAGAAAGTCCCAGAAATGGCTGCGCCCAGTGGTGTTGTTGCCGAACCAGAAGCCCTGAAATTTCCAGAAAGGGTGGTATAAAAAGGCCGTGACCACGCAGAACAGGGCAAGAATGAAGGCCGCAATGCGATCGTACCAGCCAGTCACGATGCAGATGGGAGTCACGAACTCGACGATCATCGCCAGCACCAGCAGCACCGGGCCGCCTGGCAGAAAGGACGAGTTTGCCTGTTTCAGGGCATCGTCCCAGTGGATGATCTTGTCCAGTGCGCTGAACGGGAAGATCAGCACCAGAAATATGCGGGCGAGCAGGGGGGCGGCCACTATGTTCCAGAACATGGCAATACTCGCAAAAGTGGGTGGTCAGGCTATCGGCGCTGGCTTTGCACCCAGCCGTTCACCGATGCGCTCGGCGATGCGCAGGGCGTTGGCGATGATGGTCAGGGTCGGATTGACCGCGCCTATGGACGGGAAAAAGCTCGCGTCCGCCAGGTAAAGATTGTCGACTTCATGGGTCCTGCAATCGAGGTCGAGCACGGAGCTTGCCGGATCGAGGCCGAAGCGCGCGGTTCCCGCCTGATGCGCGGTCCCGGCAATGGGGATGTCCTTGCCCAGATAGAGCGACTGCTCCAGTAGAACGGAGTGGAAACCGGTATTGCTGAGCAGATGCTCCAGTTTCTTCTTCAAGCGATGATGGGCCTCCATGTTGTTTTCATGCAGGTCGAGCACCACCTTCTCGCCATCGTACATGATCCGGTTTTCCGGCCGGGGCAGGTCTTCGCTCGATAGCCAGAAGCCCATCGAATGCCGGGCCATCTGCTCAAACGGCAATGACGGCATCCATTCCAGCCAGGCTGGTAGGGCCTCGCCGCGGATTTGCGCGGGATGCGTCTTGGCCAGCATCTGAATCAGCCCAAGCGGATATTCCCAGTCATCCGCGCCAAAATAATAATCGCTGACCGCCAGCGTTTTCTGGAATATCACATCGATCGGCTTGCGCGTCAGTGCCATTAGCACCGACTGATTGTGGCGCATGTAGTTGCGCCCGACCTGGCAGGAACCATTCGCCAGGCCATTGGGATGCCGATCATTGGCCGATCGCAGCAAGAGCAGGGCACTGGACAGGGCGCCACAGGCAACCACCACGATATCGGCACTGAAGGCTTCATGCTGACCCTTGCGCGTGACGTGTACCCTGGTCACTTTTTTGCCGGATGGATCGGTTTCCAGCTTCGATACATAGGCATTGGTGCGCAGCGTGAGATTGGGATAGTCCGCCAGAGCCGGATCGACGCAGATCACCTGGGCGTCGGCCTTGCCATTGGTCGCGCAGGGAAAGCCGTCGAAGGTGTCGCAGCGGATACAGGTGCTGGTTGGCGTGGGCTTGCCATCGCGCTCATCCAGCAGGATGCCGAGCGGCAGGTGGAAAGGATGCAGTCCCAGGTCCAGCAGGCCGTCATTCAGTTCCTGTATCCGGGGCGCATGGGTCACGGGCGGGAAAGGGTAGGGAGTCCTGGATGGTGGCTCGGTGGGATCTTCGCCTCGCTCGCCATGCACATGGAACAAACGCTCTGCCTCGGCATAATAGGGTGCAAAGGCGTCGTACCTGATCGGCCATGCCGGAGAAATGCCGTCCTTGTGCTGGAGCTCGTCGAAGTCGCGCTCGCGCAGCCGGAACAGGGCGGAGCCATACACCTTGGAATTGCCCCCGACATAGTAATGCAGTCCCGGATGAAAACTGCGCCCGTCAGCGCCGTACCAGATTTCCTTGGCCTGATAGGTGGCATCCACAAAAACCGTCTTGGCATCCCAGTTTTCCCTGGATCGGGGCAGGTAGTCGCCGCGTTCCAGCATCAGGATGCGCTTGCCGGTGCTGGCCAGCTTGTAAGCCAGCGATGCGCCACCGGGGCCACTGCCAATCACGATGAGATCGTAATGCTCAGGGGTCATGTTCGGTCTTTCGCAGATGCGCGACCAGTAATGGTTGGTCTTGCAGATTCAGAGGATATGTAAAGTGGTGGACGGAAAGTTAGAGATAGTCCGGGAAGGGGGAGTTCGGGGCATGGATGTCACAGGATGTAAAACGCGAGTGGTAGACACCACTCCTTGATTATCAAAGTCCCGGCCTAGAGATCCCCCAGAAAGCGCATGGACAGATCCAGGCTGGTGATGTTGCGCGTCAGACTGCCGATGGAAATGAAGTCCACGCCGGTTTCCGCAATGGCGCGCGCGGTTGCGAGTGATACGTTGCCAGACGCTTCCAGCGGAACCCGCCCGGCCACGGTCTGCACGGCCTGACACATCAGGTCCAGTGAGAAATTGTCCAGCATGATGATATCCGCGCCGGCATCGAGCGCCTGTTGCAACTCTTCCAGGTTCTCCACCTCCACTTCCACGCGGGTCAGAAGCGGGGCAAGCGCGCGCGCACGCATCACGGCCTCCGCAATGCCGCCGGCCGCCGCAATGTGGTTTTCCTTGATCAGGATGCCATCATAAAGCCCCAGCCGGTGATTGTGGCCGCCCCCCACGCGCACGGCGTATTTTTCGGCCAACCGCAGGCCGGGCAGGGTCTTGCGGGTATCGAGAATGCGGGCGCGGGTGCCGTTTACGAGTTGCACGAAGCGGCTGGTTGCAGTGGCGATTCCCGAAAGCGTTTGTAGAAAATTCAGGGCAGTGCGCTCGCCTGTCAGCAGGGCGCTGCTGTAGCCTTTCAGTTCGCAGATCACCCGGCCGGCATCCACCCGTTCACCTTCCTCGACCAGCCAGGTGATTTCCACCCAACCCGGCAACTGATCAAAAACCTCCTGCACATAAGGGCGTCCACAGACGACCCCGGGATCGCGGCTGACGATGCGGGCATGACTCAACTGCCCGACATCGATCAGTGCCGCGGAAAGGTCACCCGGCCCAATATCCTCGGCCAGGGCTCGGGCTACGACTTCATGGAGATCTGCGGGAATCATGAAGCCTCCTGTGGGCGCTCGCCTGCACTGAAATAAAGCCAGATCAGGCCAATGATCGCAGCGATGAGGGAGGCGGACAGGATGCCGAGCTTGGCTTCTTCCACCAGCAAGGGATCAGAAAAGGCCAACTGGCTGATGAACAGCGACATGGTGAAGCCGATACCGGCCAGCCAGGCGGCGCCCAGCATGTGCCGCCAGTAGACGCCGCTGGGTAGACGGCCGAGTCCCAGGCGAATGGCAAGCCAGCTTGCACCACCGACGCCGATGAACTTGCCGATCACCAGTCCCAGCAGGACGCCCTGGGTAACGGGCGACATCAGGGCCTCGCCAGGATTCATCTGCGAGAAATCAATCCCGGCATTGGCAAAGGCAAACAAGGGAATGATCAGGAAGGTGATCCAGGGGTTCATGTTGTGTTCCATGCGCTGCAGAGGGGCCTGCACGGCCTCGGCGGCGCGCTCCAGGTTTTCCGCCGCCATGGCCATGCGCTGATTGGCCAGCGCGTTATCCGGGGTATCCGGATTTTTCGCCTCCTCCAGGAAGGTGCGGCTCAGCTCGCCAACTCGATCTGCAAACTGCCGAGGGGTGTGGGCCGACCGGGCGGGGATGGTGAAGGCCAGCAGGACCCCGGAAATGGTGGCGTGAACCCCGGATACCAGCGTGAAAAACCACAGGAATAGCCCCAGGATGATATAGGGCAGAGGGTGGCGTATGCCCCCCTGATTGATCAGGACCAGCAGGCCGAGCACGAAGCCCGCCGAAGCCAGCGCCTCCATGTTCAGATCGCTCGTGTAAAAAATCGCTATGACCAGCACCGCGCCAAGGTCGTCGGCGATGGCGAGCGCCGTCAGAAAGATGATCAGGTTTTTCGGAATACGCCAGGACAGCAGGACCAGGATGCCAACGGCAAAGGCAATGTCCGTGGCCGTGGGAATGCCCCAGCCGGCGGCGGCCGGCCCGCTGGGATTGAAGCTCCAGTAGATCAGCGCCGGGACCAGCATGCCACCGGCAGCGGCGATGATGGGCAACGCGGCATCGCGTAAGGATGTCAGTTCGCCCACCAGTATCTCGCGTTTGAGTTCGAGACCTACCAGCAGGAAAAAAAGCACCATCAGGCCATCATTGATCCAGTGATGCAGGCTTTGCTCCAGCCGGAAGCCGCCAAGATTCACGCCGGCGGATATCTCCCAGAAATGATGAAAGCTCGGCCCCCAGGGTGAATTGGCGATCAGCAAGGTCAGGACCGTAGTTCCGACGAGAATGAGGCCACCGGCTGTCGCTCGCTGCAGAAAACGTTCGAACGGACTGAGAATGCGTCCGAACAGGATCTCCAGCGGGTAGGGTCTTTGTTGCATCCGTCCTCCTTGAGCTGGAATCTACAATGCCTCCAGGCGGCGAAGCTGCACATCCAGGTTCTGGATGGCGAGCGAGAGTTCCTCGATTTTTTCTCGTTCCTTGGCCACCACCTCAGCCGGCGCCCGGTCCACGAAGCTCGCATTGGCCAGTTTGCCCTGGCTGCGCGCGCGATCCGCCTGCAAACGGGCCACTTCCTTTTCCAGTCGCGCGCGCTCGGCACCGAGGTCGATCAGGCCCGCCAGCGGGACCAGCAGCTTCAGTTCGCCCACCAGTTCCAGCGCGGCCGGCGGCGGCGCGACATCCGCGGCCAGCCATTCCATTGAGGCCAGCCGCGCCAGTCGGGTCAGCCAGGGCTGGAAGCGCGTGATCCTTTCGCGATCCATGGCATCGCCACCCTGCAGGAAAAGCGGGATTTCCCGGCCCGGCGCAATGTCCATCTGGCCACGTATGGTCCGGACGGCGCGAATGCAGGCCATCAGCCATTCCACTTCCTCGACGGCCGACTGATCGATGCGCAGCGAGTCCGGCTGCGGATAGGGTGCCAGCATGATGCTATCGCCCGGCTTGCCGGCCAGGGGAGCGACCTGCTGCCAGATCTCCTCGCTCACAAAGGGCATGATCGGGTGCAGCAGGCGCAGTGCGGCTTCCAGCACCCGCACCAAGGTGCGCCGGGCGCCACGCTGCAGTTCGGGCGAGAAGTCGCCGCTTAGCACCGGCTTGGTCAGCTCGATGTACCAGTCGCAGTAATCGCCCCAGATGAACTGATAGACGGCATGTGCCGCATCCGAGAAGCGGTAGCCGTCGAAGGCGGCACGCACTTCAGCCTCGGTCTCTTGCAGACGCGAGATGATCCAGCGGTCCACCACCGAGAGTTCGGCATCACCCGTGTTCAGATCTTCACCGACCGGCATTTGCATGAGCACGTAGCGGCTGGCGTTCCAGAGCTTGTTGGCGAAATTGCGGTAGCCCTCGATGCGCTTGAGGTCGAACTTGATGTCCCGGCCCTGGGTAGCAAGGCTCGCGAAGGTGAAGCGCAGGGCGTCCACGCCGAAGGCGGGAATACCCTCGGGAAACTCCTTGCGCGTGGCCTTTTCGATCTTGCTCGCGGCCTGCGGGTTCATCATATTGCTGGTGCGCTTGTGGACCAGATCCTCAAGATCGATGCCGTCGATGAGATCGATGGGATCGAGCACATTGCCCTTGGATTTGCTCATCTTCTGGCCTTCGGCATCGCGCACCAGGCCATGGATGTAGACCTCGCGGAAGGGGACCTCGCCGGTGAACTTCAGGCCCATCATGATCATGCGGGCGACCCAGAAGAAGATGATGTCAAAGCCCGTCACCAGCACGCTGGTGGGATAGAAGGTCCTGAACTCCAGGGTCTGCTCGGGCCAGCCGAGCGTGGTGAAGGGCCAGAGCGCGGAGCTGAACCAGGTGTCGAGCACGTCGTGATCCCGGACCAGGTCCGTGGTTTGGCCATAGTACGCTGCCGCCTGCGCAACTGCCTCGGCTTCGCTGCGGGCCACGAAGATCCGCCCGTCCGGCCCGTACCAGGCCGGGATCTGATGCCCCCACCAGAGCTGGCGCGAGATGCACCAGTCCTGGATGTTGTGCATCCACTGGAAATAGGTGTTCTTCCAGTTGTCCGGCACGAAGCGGATGCGCCCATCCTCGACCGCCGCGATGGCGGGTTCGGCCAGTGGCGCGATCTTTACATACCATTGATCGGTCAGATAAGGCTCGATGACCGCCTTGCTGCGGTCCCCGCGCGGCACCATGAGCTTGTGGGGACGCACTTCCTCCAGCAGTCCCGCCGCCTCGAAATCGGCGACAATCCGCTTGCGCGCGACGTTACGATCCAGCCCGCGATAGGCTTCGGGCGCGCTGTCATTGATCTTCGCGTCCGGCGTGAAGATGTTGAGCAGCGGCAGATCATGGCGCTGGCCCACCGCATAGTCATTGAAATCATGCGCCGGGGTGATCTTTACGCAGCCCGAGCCGAACTCGGGATCGACGTAGTCGTCGCCAATGATGGGAATCTCGCGCCCGACCAGCGGCAGGGTGATGGTCTTGCCAATCAGATGTTTGTAGCGTTCGTCTTCGGGATGCACCGCTACGGCGGCATCGCCGAGCATGGTCTCCGGGCGCGTGGTGGCCACTACCAGGTGTCCCGAACCATCGCTCAGGGGATAGCGCAGATGCCAGAGGAAGCCGTCCTCTTCCTCACTGAGCACTTCCAGATCAGACACTGCCGTGTGCAGCACCGGATCCCAGTTCACCAGGCGCTTGCCGCGATAGATCAGACCCTCCTCGTGCAGGCGCACGAAGACCTCGGTCACCGCCCTGGACAGTCCCTCATCCATAGTGAATCGCTCGCGCGTCCAGTCACAGGACGCCCCCAGCCGGCGCATCTGCCGCACGATGTGGCCGCCCGACTCGGCCTTCCAGTCCCAGATGCGCTCCATGAACGCTTGCCGGCCAAGATCATGGCGGCTCTGTCCCGCGGCTTCCAGTTGCCGTTCCACCACCATCTGGGTGGCGATGCCGGCGTGATCCGTGCCCGGTTGCCAGAGGGTCTGGTCACCCTGCATCCGGTGATAGCGGGTGAGGATATCCATCAGGGTGTCCTGAAAGGCGTGCCCCATGTGCAGGGTGCCGGTCACATTGGGCGGCGGCAGCATGATGCAATAAGGAGTGCCTTCACCCCGGGGCTGGAAATAGCCCTGGGCCTCCCAGACGGGATACCAGCGACGCTCACTCAGGGCCGGCTGAAACTGTTTGTCGAGTTCGGTAGCTTTTTCGTTCATGTGTTTACTGTATCAGAAAGGGGCCTCGGGGGCCCCTTGTGAAAGCGGAGTATAAAATCAGCAAATCAGCTGTGCTACGGCTTTTGGTCGGTATGCGGCGCCAGTCGCCATGCTGCAAGTCGTCCTGATCGGACTTCGGGCGGCAAACCATTCCATGATGCTGATTCCTAAGCGGTTAGTTGATGAACCGTGAGCGTGTGGCCTTGGTTCTGGAAAGCCCGGTAGCGCTGTCTGGCGTGCTGCACGCTGGCGGGATCGGGCAGGATGAAGTCCACGATGCGGCTGAAGGCCGGCAGGTTCGGCGGCAGTTGCGCCAGGGTCAGGACCAGCACCCGGTCCGGCGGAATCCGGGCGATGTCATCGCTCAGCAACACGGGTTCCTCACTCGGTGCAATCGCATGTGGGATGAAGCTGCCCTGGCTGAAGGTCCAGAGCAGGTCATCGAGCGGCTTCAGATCCTCGGCTTCGCACAGCACGCCGACGCTGCCGGTGACCTGATAGATCTTCTGGATCACCCGACAGATGACCTGCCGCTGCACACTTTCGTCAAGCAGGTCCTGCGGCAACTGATAAAAGGTGATCTCCGCCATGTCCGATTCAGTCCTTGTCCGGTCTGGCGCGCTCGATAAGGAAGGTGGACAGCAGCGGCACCGGTCGGCCAGTCGCACCCTTGTGCTCACCGCCCTTCCAGGCCACACCGGCGATGTCCAGATGCGCCCACTTGTAATCTTCCGTGAAGCGGGACAGAAAGCAGCCTGCCGTGATCGCCCCGGCATCGCGCCCGCCGACATTGGCCAGATCCGCAAAAGGGCTGCGGATCTGTTCCTGGTAATCATCCCAGAGCGGCAGGTGCCAGGCGCGATCGCAGCTTTCCTGGCCGGCATCCAGGAGGTCCTTGATCAGGCGGTCATTATTGCCCATGAGCCCCGCGGCATGCTTGCCCAGGGCCACCACACAGGCGCCGGTCAGGGTGGCGACATCGATGACCACGTCCGGATTGAAGCGCGCGGCATAGGTGAGCGCGTCAGCCAGCAGCAGGCGCCCTTCGGCATCGGTATTGAGGATCTCCACGGTCTTGCCGGCCATGCCGGTCTGAATGTCTCCGGGTTTGTTGGCATTGCCATCGGGCAGGTTTTCCGAAGCCGGAACCACGGCAACCACGTTCAGCGGCAACTTGAGTTCAGCGGCGACCTGGATGGTGGCGAGTACACTGGCAGCCCCGGCCATGTCATACTTCATCTCGTCCATGTTGGCCGCCGGCTTGATGGAGATGCCGCCGGAATCGAAGGTGACGCCCTTGCCGACCAGTACCACCGGCTTCTCATCCGGTCCGGCGCCCTGATATTCTAGGGTGATCAGCTTTGGCGGCTGGCGGGAACCCGCGGAGACGCCGAGCAGCAGGTTCATGCCGAGTTCCTGCATCTGCTCACGGTCCAGCACGGTCGCTTTCAGGGCATGTGACTCGGCCAGTTCGCGGGCCTTGTCGGCAAGAAAACTCGGGGTGCAGACATTGGGCGGCTCGTTGGCCAGGTCGCGTGCGAAATTGATGCCCCGGGCGATGGCCTCGGCACGCGTGACGGCCAGTTCGCTGTTGCGCAGGTCGGAACGGCGTGGCACGGCCAGGGTGATCTTGCGCAGCGGCCGGCGATCTTCCTCGCGCCCGGTCTTGTATTTGTCGAAGCGATAGAGACAGAATTGCGCTGCCTCGACTGCATGTTGCACCTTCCAGTCCAGCTCCCGGCCACGGACATTGAGCTCTGGCAGATAGAGCACCGCCTCCATGGAGCCGGTATCGTTCAGGGTCTGCACGGCGGTGGCGATGACCTTGCGGTAGTTGCTGTCGCGGAAGTCGCGCTCCTTGCCACAGCCAACCAGCAAGACCCGGTCGGCGAGAATATTGGGCAGGTTGTGCAGCAGCAGGGTCTGACCCAGTCGCCCCTCGATATCGCCGCGGCGCAGGATGGCGGAGAGGGCGTGATCGGTGTATCGGTCGATTTCGGTGCCTGGCTGGGACAGACGCCGGGATTCAAAGACACCAATGACGAGACAGGCGGTACGCTGTTTTTCCGGGCTGCCGCTCTTGATTGTGAATTCCACTGAAAACTCCTGCTTTGAGGATTGCGGGGGCGAATTGTCTTTGTTTCACCAGCTAGAAGTCATTTTAGAGTGATTTCCTTTTTTGGGGCAAGCCTTGAAAAATTGCGTTCATCATGAAAATCCATGTTCCGGCCCGCAATTTGCTGGCCTGTCAAGCGGATCCCTGCTTGCGGAAATTCGGCAATGAGGCGGATCAACCAGCAGATTCTGCGCGGGGTACTCGTAAATACCGCCCTGGTGAGCTTTGTCGTGCTGTTGATGCTCGCCGTCGCCAAGATCAGCCAATACCTCAAGCAGGTCGCCTTTGGCGAGCTGCCCTTTGCGGCGGTGCTCTCGCTGGTCGGCCTGGCGCTGCCCTCGCTGATCTCCACCGTGCTGCCGATTGCCGTTTTTTTTGGAGTTTATCTCACTTTCAACCGGCTCTACCGCCAAAACGAGATGATGGCCATTGCCGGAGCAGGAGTGAGCCTGCGTCAGCTCGCCCGTCCCGCGATGCTGGCCATGCTGGCCTTTTTCATCCTGCAGCTTTTCATTTCCTTTTACTGGGCACCCGAATCGCAGCGTCGCATTGTGCGTGAGGCCAATGAATATGCCCGCCTGGCTGGGCTGGCGCTGATCCAGCCCGGGGCCTTCAACCGGCTTCCGGGTGGCCGCATTCTCTATCTTGGCGAGCCATTTCCCGAGCAGCCGGATCGATATCAGGGCGTCTTTGTCTACGAATCCGATGAAAATGGCGAGCGACTTTCCATCACGACGGCAACCTGGGGGCAGGTCAGCATCACGCCGGCAGGCGGGCTGGAGCTCATCTTGCTCGAAGGCCGGCGCTATATGGGCGTCCCTGGCAAACCCGGGTTCAAGGTGCTGGCCTTCGAGCGCTATCGGGTGCACCTGCCGCCCCCAGAGCTGAATGGCGTGCAGAATGGGCCCGGGCGCATGCCAGCGCGAAGCTCAACGGATCTGCTCGGGGTTGCCAATCAGACAGGGCCGGATCAGCTCGGCGCCTGGGCCGAACTGCAGTGGCGTATCGGCTGGCCGCTTCTGCTGCCCTTGCTGACCCTGCTTGCCATCCCGCTATCCTACACACCACCGCGCGGAGGCCGGGCCGGGGGCATCCTCATCGGGGTACTGCTTCTGTTGATCTTCAATAATCTGCTGCTTCTGGCCAAGAACTGGGTTGAAAAGGGACAGGCGCCTCTGCTGCCGGGCATCTGGTGGGTACATGGCCTGCTGCTTCTGGTCGCGCTTTATACCTTCTACAGGCGCAATGCCGGTCAGGAAATCTGGCCGTTTGGTTTTTTGAGGAGCTAGCATGTCTTCATCTTTGAATAGTCCCTCGGCAGGGGTTCAGGGCCAGCCACGCCTATTCACTCGGGCGGACCGCTATCTGGCCACAGGCGCGCTGCGCTACACCCTTGGCATGCTGCTGGGCCTGCTGAGTCTGTTTGTGCTGGCAGCCGTCATCGATCAGCTCGGTGACCTGGGCAAGGGCAAGTACAATCTGGCCCAGCTGGTGCAGTATGTGTTGCTGAGCATGCCGCGCATGGCCTACGACCTCATTCCCCTGGCAATCCTGCTCGGTGTCATGGCTTTTGTCAGTGTGCTGGCGTCGCACTCTGAACTGATTGCACTGCGCATGGCCGGCTGGAGTCTGTTCCGGCTTGCCCGGCCGCTGTGGCTGGTGGGTGGCCTGGCGGGCCTTACCATGTTTGCCCTGAGTGAGTGGGTGATTCCGCACAGCACGCCCTGGGCGGAGACAGTGCGCGCCAGCGCCCTGAGTCCCGGCAAGGTCCTGCAGATGCGTGGTGGCGAGATCTGGTTCCGGGAGCAGGACAGCATCTTTCGGGTACGCACCATCGAAGGGGATGGCAGCGTCCTACGCGGTGTGCTGGTGCTTTATACGCCAAGCTTTGCTGGTCTGCGGGGCGGCTATGTGGCAGAGAGCGGCTATTATGCGCAGGGGGCCTGGCATCTCAGGAATGTGCAGGAAACCCTGATCGGTGAGGACCGGCTGCGGATGCGTAGGATCCCGCAACTGACCTGGCGCAGTACCATCACTCCGCGCACCCTGCGCAGCTTTGCGCAGAAAACCGACATGATGACCCTGGGCGAAATCTGGTATGCCTGGCGCGGCATTCAGACGGAAGGCCTGAAATCCAATGAGCTGGGGCTGGCCTGGTGGCGGCGTCTGAGCTATCCCTGGGTCGGGCTGGTGATGGTCGCCGTGGCCCTGCCATTTTCTGTACGCGGCAGCCGTGGCGGCGGGGTGGCCTCACGTCTTCTGACTGGACTGTTCCTGGGGCTCGCCTTTCACTTCCTGAACCAGATGGGCGGCTACATCAGCGTGGCGGGCGGAATCCCGTCCTGGTTCTCGGCCCTGCTGCCCTTGCTGCTCTTCTCGCTCATTGCCTGGTATTTCCTGGCCAGGGCGCCATGAACATCTGACTTTCGGAATAGCGGTCGTGCCAGGTCATTCGCCGGGGATCGAAAAGCATCCAGAGAAAGCCAAGTCCTCCAAGCAGGGCCGCTGGCATGGCAACCACGAAGCGGAGCAGGGCCTGGTTGAGTGATATGAGCCGGCTCGCGTCGGCGTTGCGCAACTGGATGCGCCAGGCCTTCATGCCCGTGGTCTGGCCCCCATGGGTCCAGAAATAGGCAAAGTAGGCAAATGCCGTAAAGAGCAGTACGGTCTGAAAAACGGCCTTCGCCAGACCATGCTGGATTGCCGTGCCAACCAGGACATGCGCCACGAGCGTGTCAAAAATGAACAAACCGCCGAGCACGATCATGTCATAGACGATGGCGGCCATTCTGCGCCAGAGCGGGGCAACGGATGGCATGCCGTCAACAGGCGAAAAGGCATCTTTCATGCAGAAATATAATCCAAAGGTTGGATGGCCAAATAATCAGCGCTAAAGCATGCTTGCCCGCGTGTATCGGGGTAGCGGGCCTCTATTGCAGGTATCGGGTAATATACCACAGATGCTTGCAAGCATTCCGGCACTGGTGTAATTTCCTGACTTGCGGGCAGGAGGAGCCAGTCCGGATTCACCATCTGGTCGACTTGGTGCTTGGGTGTCCGCGGCAGTAGGTCTTTTGATTTTAATAACGAGGAATTGCAAGATGGCAACAGGTACGGTTAAGTGGTTCAATGACAGCAAGGGTTTTGGATTCATTTCCCCCGATGATGGCAGCGAGGATGTCTTCGTGCATTTCTCCGCCATCACCATGGAAGGATTCAAGACCCTGGCCGAGGGCCAGCGAGTAAGCTACGAAGTGGTGCGCGGCCCCAAGGGACTGCAGGCTGAGAAGGTGACCCAGGCTTAAGCTGACCACACCGTATCAGGAAATGCCCGGCCAGTTGCCGGGCATTTTTATTTTTGGTGTGGATCTTCGCCAAAAGCGTCGTTGCCGGCATCCAGTCGGGCCAGCAGGCGCAGGCCACCGATCACGCCCTGTATTTTGTGCGATAGCCTCGCTGGCCAGTCTGAGTCCTCCGTCAATTGCCAGCAGCGTAACTGAGCATGTGGCGCAAGGGGTAGGGCGCCTGCTGGCAGGGCACCCAGATGAATCACCAGGTCCGCCCAGTCCCGGTTTCCTGTCGAATCAAGGTTGCCTATATGGTCAGCGTAGCAGGTGCCCCGGCTTTCCAGCCAGTCCTGACCCAGTTGTGTGGCAATCTCCGAGGCTTGCCTGGCTTTTTCACGGTCGAGGGGATGGACGAAGAGCAGGCGGGCGCGACGTTTGTACATTGGAGCTCCGGTGGCGTGAACCGATGCGCTTTTTTAACACAGGGTGGCGGGCTGTGACAGCGTGACCATGGATCTAAGTGAATTCTTCGCCGAGGATGGGCACCTGGCCCGGTCCCTGGATGGTTTCTCGATGCGTGCCCAGCAGCTGGCGATGGCCGAGCGTATCTGGCTGAGCCTCGACAGTGGCGGCATGCTGATCGTCGAGGCGGGTACCGGAACCGGCAAAACGCTCGCCTATCTGATACCGGCGCTTTGCAGCGGCAAGAAAGTGCTGGTATCCACCGCGAGCAAAACCCTGCAGGATCAGCTCTTTGGACCGGAGCTGGCAAAACTTCGCAGGATGCTCGGCCAGCCGGTACGCGCGGTGCGGCTCAAGGGACGCCGTAATTACCTCTGCCGCTACCGGCTCGGGCTTTCATTGCAGTCTGCCGATGACTGCCCGCCGGCGCTGTTGCAGGATCTCCATCAGGTGGCGCGCTGGGCTGCCAGTACCCATTCGGGGGATATCGGAGAACTGTCCGGCCTTGCCGGGGACTCCGGGATCTGGCCCCTGATCACTGCAAGTGCCGAGAACTGCCTTGGCGCAAGCTGTCCTGACATGGAGACATGTTTTCTCATGCAGGCGCGCGAGTCGGCCTGGGAGGCAGACCTGGTGGTGGCCAACCATCATCTCGTGTTCGCCGATCTGGCCATGCAGCAGCACTCAGGCCGGGAAATCCTGCCGCCTTTCGATGCCATCATTTTCGATGAGGCGCACCATCTGCCAGAGGTGGCCAGTGCCTTCATGGGCCGGGATTTCGGTTCCCGGCATGTGGTGGAGCTGGTGCAGGACGTGCAACGGATGGCTCGCCAGGAGGCGCCCGACATGCCTGCGCTGACGCAGTCGGGGCAGGTTCTGCTGCTCGCGCTGCGTGACTGGCTTGCCGGGTTTGCGCCGGGGGAGCGCAAAAGCGACTGGCTTGATATAATGCTTGAACCCGAGCTGGCAGCCTCTACCGACCGGCTTGGTCACGCGTTGCGCAGCTTCCTGGCCCAGCTCGCCATGGGTGCTGAGCGCGGCCGTGGTCTGGAAAACTGTCATGGCCGGGCCGAGCGCCTGCAGTCCCTGCTGCGTTTCTTTGAGCGGGCCGACGACCCTGCCTATCTGTACTGGTATGAGACCAGCCGGCGTGATGCTTTGCTGCATGCCATGCCGGTCCGGGTGGATGACAGTCTCGCCGCCTTGCAGAAACCGGCGGGTCCGGCACTGATATTTACCAGCGCCACCCTGAGCGTGAACGGCGAGTTCGGTCATTTTCAGGAACGGCTTGGTTTGCATGCCGCAGATACGGCCCACTGGGAGTCGCCATTTGACTATGCCTCCCAGGCGCTGCTGTATCTGCCCCGGAATCTCCCGGATCCGCGGGAACCCGAGTTCCTGGCGGCCATGCTCGAAGCGGCTCTGCCTGTACTGCGGGCGGGGAGGGGGCGAGCCTTCATGCTCTTCACCAGCCATCAGGCCCTGCAGCAGGCGGCGGGCTGGCTGGCGGAACGGATCGACTATCCGCTGTTTGTGCAGGGCCAGGCGGGCCAGGCCGTGCTGCTGGAGCAATTTCGCCGTTCGGGCAATGGTGTCCTGCTGGGCGCCGCCAGTTTCTGGGAGGGCGTTGACGTGCGTGGTGCCGGTCTGTCCTGTGTCATCATCGACAAACTGCCATTTGCATCTCCGCAGGCCCCCCTGAGCAGGGCTTACGCCAATCACCTGAGGGCAACCGGACGCGACCCCTTTCGGGACGGCTACCTACCGCAGGCGGTCATTGCGCTCAAGCAGGGCGTGGGCCGCCTGATACGGGCTGTGGATGATCGTGGCGTGGCGATGCTCTGTGATCCACGCCTGCTGACAAAGCCGTATGGCCGCATTTTCCTGGACAGTCTGCCCCCCATGCGGCGAACGCGCGCGATCAAGGATGTACAGGCATTTTTCGATGCCGGGGACAGGCAGGAGGATCACTCTGATGTTGGACAATGACGCTACTGAACGGGATGATTCCTGGCGATGACCCGGTTGCTTGCCATCGAGACTGCCACCGAAGGCTGTTCGGTCGCCCTGCTGCAGGATGGCGAGGTCTCTCAGCGCTTCGCACTGGCGCCGCTGGGACATGCGGCCCTGATCCGGGACATGATCGAGCAGGTTCTCGCTGATGCGGGTCAGGCGCTTTCGGCTATGGATGCCATCGCCTTTGGCCAGGGTCCGGGTTCGTTCACCGGCGTGCGCATTGCCGTCAGTGCCGCCCAGGGCCTGGCGCTTGCAATCGATCGCCCGCTCATTCCCGTATCAAGCCTGCAGGCACTGGCCATGCAGTCAGTACATGACCGGGTGCTGGCGGCTTTCGACGCCCGCAAGGGCGAACTGTACTGGGCGGCCTTCGAGCGCAATGCGCATGGCATTCCCGTGCTGCTGGGCCAGGAGCAGGTCATTGCCCCGGAGAGAATATTGCTACCCAGAGAGCATGAATGGGCAGGCATGGGAACAGGCTGGGGCGCTTGCGGAGACAGTCTGGCCACGCAACTGGCCGACCGCTTGCTGCTACGTTGTCCCGAAGCCCTGCCCCAGGCCGCTGATGTGGCCAGGCTGGCGCTGCCTCGCTGGGAGGCGGGTCTGTATCTTGACGTGACAGAAGCTTTGCCGGTTTATATTCGCCCCTCGCAGGCAGAGGAGAACCGTGCCTGATGGAATTGCGACCCATGCGCCAGGAGGATCTGACGGCCGTTGCCCGGCTGGAGGCCAGGATCTGCATTACCCCCTGGAGCGTGGGCATTTTCCGCGACTGTCTGTTGAGCGGCTATGAGGGCTGGGTCTTCGACGATGCTGCTGCCGGGATCGTGGGTTACGGCATGTTGTCTGCAGCGGCAGGAGAGGCGCACCTGTTGAACCTTGGCATCCATGAGAAATTCCGGGGCAGGGGGCTTGGCCATCGTCTGACCCAGCATCTCACCGAGCGGGCTCGGGCGCTGGGTGGCCGGGTGGTCTTCCTGGAGGTGCGCGTCAGCAACCAGCTCGCGCAGTCCCTCTACAAAAAGATGGGTTTCCGCCAGATTGGCGTGCGCAAGGGCTATTACCGGGATCAGCATGGCCGCGAGGATGCACTGGTCCTGGCCCGGCGTCTGGATGCAGATGTCCAGCCCACAAGCGGAACACTATCGCTCAGGATTGAGAACGAACATGAATGACTTTGCACAAACCATTGAAAACACAAGCAGTCGCGGCGAAAGAGTTGCTGCAAAAGCCGCGTTGCGGCGTACCTTTGCCATCATCTCCCATCCGGATGCGGGCAAGACCACACTGACTGAAAAACTGCTGCTGTTCGGGGGCGCGATCCAGCTCGCCGGTACGGTCAAGGCCCGCAAGGCCAGCCGTCACGCTACCTCCGACTGGATGGAAATCGAGAAGCAGCGTGGTATTTCCGTCGCCAGTTCGGTCATGCAGTTTCCCTTCCGCGAGCATGTGGTCAACCTGCTGGATACCCCCGGTCACCAGGACTTTTCCGAGGATACCTACCGGGTGCTGACCGCCGTGGATTCGGCGCTGATGGTCATCGACGCGGCCAAGGGCGTGGAGACCCAGACCGTCAAGCTCCTGGACGTCTGCCGCCTGCGCGACACCCCCATCATCACCTTCATGAACAAGATGGATCGTGAGGCGCGCGATCCCATGGAGCTCCTCGACGAGGTCGAGTCCGTACTCAAGATCCAGTGCGCCCCGGTGACCTGGCCGATCGGCATGGGCAAGCGCTTTCGCGGTGTCTACCATCTGCTGCGCGATTCCATCCTGCTGTTTCAGCCCGGTCAGGAAAGTCGCAACCAGGCCATGGAGGTGATCGAGGGTCTCGACAATCCACAAATGGACGAACGCTTCGGTGATCAGGCCAGGGAACTGCGTGACGAAGTCGAACTGGTGCGTGGCGCCTCTCATCCCTTCAAGCTGGAGGCCTTCCTGGCCGGAAGGCAGACGCCTGTCTTCTTCGGGTCCGCCATCAACAACTTCGGGGTGCGCGAGATTCTCGATGCCCTGGTGGACTGGGCCCCGGGGCCGCAACCCCGTCAGACTACCACCCGGGCAGTCAAGCCCGATGAGGAGAAGTTCACCGGCTTCGTCTTCAAGATTCAGGCGAACATGGACCCGCAGCACCGTGACCGCATCGCCTTCCTGCGCGTCTGTTCCGGCCGCTTCGAGCGTGGCATGCGCATCCGGCATCTGCGCATGAACCGCGACATCCAGATCTCCAATGCCATCACCTTCATGGCCCAGGAGCGCGAACAGGTGGAGGAGGCCTACGCCGGTGACATCATCGGCCTGCACAATCATGGCAACATTCAGATTGGCGACAGCTTTTCCCTCGGAGAGGCCCTGCAGTTTACTGGCGTGCCCTATTTTGCCCCCGAGCTGTTTCGTCGTGTGCGCATCAAGAACCCCATCAAAGTCAAACAGTTGCACAAGGGTCTTCAGCAGCTGGCTGAAGAGGGTGCCACGCAGGTCTTCAAGCCGCTCAATGGGGGAGATCTCGTGCTCGGTGCGGTCGGGGTCCTGCAGTTCGAGGTGGTGGCCCATCGCCTGAAGGCGGAATACGGGGTCGATGCCGTGTTCGAGCCGGTCAATACCCATACCGCGCGCTGGATCAGTTGCTCCGACGCCAGGGTGCTCGCTGATTTCGAGAAAAAGCTCGCTGACCAATTGGCCCATGATGGTGCCGGAAATCTCGCCTATCTCGCCAGCTCGCGCGTGAATCTCGAGCTGACACAGGAGCGCTGGCCCCAGGTGACCTTCCATGCCACGCGCGAACATGCCGGCGGGCTGGGTTAGCCTGCAACTCGGCAATGATGCCCGCCAAAGGTCCTGTTCCGGCCTTGCCGATGCGAATTTAAGTCAGCGAATCCGGTCAAAAAAGCAGTTCCGATGGATTTGCCGTCGGGCGCGGCACAAACGCATTCAGCCGGAGGGCCGAAATGGAAAATATGGCAGGTTTCTGGTGGATGGTGCTGCTTTTCATCGTTTTTCTGGGAATCATCCTGTACGTGTTTCGCGCTGGTGCCAGCAAGCGTTATCGGGCGGATGCCGAGATTCCCTTTGAGGATGAAGCAAACTCGAAGCCGGACAGGACGCGTCGCTAGGCGGGACACTGTTCCGGAAAACCAGTGAGGGAGAGTTTTCATGGCCAATGAACAGAACAGTGAAGCAAGCAAGTCATCACCTGGACCCTTGCGGGGTTCGGTCTACGGCACCCAGATCCTTGCGGATGCCTTGCCAGGTCTGAGATTTCCGGCTGACAAGCAGACTGTGCTGGCGATGGCGGGCGAACAGGAGATCGAGTATGAGCCGGGGCGGCGCGCAGCATTGCGCCCCCTGATCGAGGAGGCGGCCCAGTCCCGCTTCGATTCCATGGCGGAGATCCTCAGCGCGGTCAGTCTGGCGCTGGACAAGCGGGGCGCCACCGAGTTCGATGGTCAGAAAGGGACCATTCACAACTGATCCCAGTCCCGGCCCGGCACCTCCTGTGCCGGGTTCGTTCCTCCAGGTTCCCGGCTTTGCCCCCGTTCCGGCAATCTGCTAGGATTTTGCCCTCATCCCCGACAATCAGCCATCCTATGCAAGCCGACCTGAAAGCCCTCGAGTTTGACGGCATCCGCCGCCTGCTGGAAAAGTTGTGCGCCACCCCGTTTGGCGCGGAAGCCGCACGAAACCTGGAGCCTGCTCCGGAGCTTGGCATTGCCCGACAGATGCAGGCCGCCGTGACGGCCGCCCGCCAGGGCCTCGATGCCGGTGACGGGCCACACATGCCCGAACTGCCGGACGTACGTGCCGCACTGCGCCAGGCCAGCAGCCCCGGTGCCGCATTGCCGGGTACGGCGCTTATGAACCTTCGCATGGTTATCGAGACCGGCATCAGGTTGAAGCCCTTCATCTCGGAGCGGCCAAGCCTCTACCCGGGCGGGCTGGATCATCTCGGCGGCGCGCAGGACCTCGTCAAGATCTTCGATGCAGCGCTGCTGCCCAGCGGGCGCATGCGTGAGGACGCCAGCCCGGAACTGGCCTCTCTGCATGGCGAACTCAAGCAGTTGCGCGAGGATGTCCAGAGCCAGCTGCGCGCGCGCATGCGCCAGCCCGACCTGGTCGGCTCCATCAGTGATCCGGACAAGGTGCACTGGCACGGGCAGCGCGCCGTCCTGGCCCTCTCCGGCGAACAGGCCGACAGAATCAAGGGCGTGCGGCGCGGGATCGGGCCGGCTGGCCGCGATTACTACGTCGAGCCCATGGAGGTGCTGGGTCTGAACAACCGGCTGGAAAGCGTCGGTGGCAAGATCGATGCCGAGAACCAGGTCAAGCTGCGCCAGATCACCGATGAAATCCGCGGCCGCCTGCCAGCCCTGAATCACCTGATGGATGCGCTGACCTGGATCGATCTGGCCCTGGCCGCGGGACAGCTTTCCCTTCATCTCAATGCCACGCCACCCGAACTCATCGACCGGCCTATCGTGGAGCTGCAGGGCGCCTATCATCCGCAGCTCCTGCTGGCCTATGCCAATCGTCAGGGTCCCCTGCCGCGCACGCTGAATCTCTGCATCGACGACCAGAAGCCGGTGCTGGTCATCACCGGGCCGAATACCGGTGGCAAGACCGTGGTCCTGAAAACCCTGGGCCTGCTGACGGTCATGGCGCATTGTGGCCTGCATCTGCCCACCGAAGGCGTCGCGAGAATCGGCAACTTCAGCCGGGTCATCGTGGATGTTGGCGACCAGCAGAGCATCGCCCATCACCTGTCCACCTTTGCCGGTCACGTCGAGGTGCTCAAGCGGCTGCTGGCGGAATCCGACGAGCGCACCCTGGTCCTGCTCGATGAACTGGGCACGGGCACCGATCCCGAGGAAGGCGCGGCACTGGCCATGGCCGTGCTCGATGAACTGTCGGAGCGCGGTGTGCACGGTGTGGTGACGACGCATCTTTCGCCCTTGAAGACCTTCGCCAGCCGGCATCCGCGGCTTGAAAATGCCTCGATGCGCTTTGACTATGAGCGTCTCGAACCGACCTACCAGCTCGAGATCGGCACGCCCGGTCGCTCGCTGGGACTGATCGTGGCCCGTCAGCGCGGTCTGGATGGTCCCCTGGTGGAACGCGCCCATGCCTATCTGGAAGAGATTGCACCGGGGCACGGCCAATAGACAGGCGTGATCCCGCTTTGTCCTGTGCCTATGACTATTGACGGAATTCCCCTGAAACAGTACTGTCACAGGTTGAATTCCACCGCAGAATTTCCGTAATAAGGCAAGGTCCGGCGAATACGCCATTTCTGGCGTTTACCGGCATGAATCTGGTGTACGATGCGTCACGTGATTTCCATCCTGCTTGAGAACGAAGCCGGCGCCCTGTCACGGGTGGCCGGGCTTTTCTCTGCCCGTGGCTACAATATTGAGGCCATGACCGTGGCGCCGACCAATGATCCCCGCGTTTCCCGCATGACGCTGGTCACGGTCGGTCCCGATAACGTCATCGAGCAGATCCTCAAGCAGTTGAACAAGCTGATCGAGGTGATCCGGGTGCAGGATCTCACCGAAGGTCCGCATATCGCCCGCGAGATGATGCTCGTCAAGGTCCACGCCGTAGGCGCGGATCGCGAAGAGGTCAAGCGTCTTTCCGACATCTTCCGTGGCAACATCATCGACGTCACCGACCGGTCCTATACCATCGAGCTGACTGGCTCCAGTGACAAACTCGACGCACTTCTGGAAGCCCTGGATGCCGGAATGATCATCGAGGTGGTCCGCACGGGCACCAGCGCCATCAGCCGGGGCGCCAAGGGTATCTGATGTCCCGGTTGCCCCGTCCTGTCGCCACTTCAGTCCATCTGCCGGCCAGTTGTAACACCCTGCGGGCCTGTCACTGGCTGAATCACCAATCAACCAACTTTTTAGCGATTTACCTCAGGGAGAAAGCATGAAGATTTACTACGACAACGATGCCGACCTGGCCCTTATCCAGGCCAAGAAAGTGGCCATCATTGGTTACGGTTCACAGGGTCATGCCCACGCCAACAATCTCAAGGAATCCGGCGTGGATGTCACGGTGGGCCTGCGCCCTGACTCCGCTTCCTGGCAGAAGGCCATCAAGGCCGGACTGGAAGTCAGGGAAACGGGCGAGGCCGTGGCTGGCGCCGATGTCGTGATGATCCTGGCACCTGACGAAACCCAGGGTGCTCTCTACCGCGACGTGATCGAACCCAACCTCAAGCAGGGTGCCGCGCTGGTGTTTGCGCATGGCTTCAATGTCCATTTTGGCCAGATTCAGCCGCGCAAGGATCTCGACGTTTTCCTGGTTGCGCCCAAGGGACCGGGGCACCTGGTGCGCTCCACCTATACACAGGGTGGTGGCGTGCCCTCCCTGGTGGCCATCCATCAGGATGCCTCCGGGCAGGCCCTGGCGCTTGGTCTTTCCTATGCCAAGGCCAACGGCGGCACGCGCGCCGGTGTCATCGAGACCACCTTCCGGGAAGAGACCGAGACCGATCTCTTTGGCGAGCAGGCGGTGCTCTGCGGTGGTGCCAGTGCGCTGGTCCAGGCTGGTTTCGAAACCCTGGTCGAGGCAGGTTATGCCCCGGAAATGGCCTACTTCGAGTGCCTGCACGAGCTCAAGCTGATCGTGGACCTGATGTATGAGGGCGGCATCGCCAACATGCGCTACTCCATCTCCAATACCGCTGAATACGGGGACTTCACCCGTGGTCCGCGCGTCATCACGGATCAGACCAAGGACGAGATGCGCAGGATCCTCAAGGAAATCCAGAACGGCGAGTTCGCGCGTGAGTTCATTCTCGAAAATCAGGCCGGCAAGCCCAAGCTGCAGGCCATGCGCCGCCTGGGTGCGGAGCATCCCATCGAGCAGGTTGGCGGCAAGCTGCGTTCCATGATGAGCTGGATCAACAGCGCCAAGATCGTCGACAAGAGCAGGAACTAAGCTGTCATCCAGGAAACAGGGCAGGGACCAGCAATGGTCCTTGTCCTGTTTTTGTCATGCCCCTGATTCCAGCATGCTGCCCGGCAAACTGGCAAAGCCAGGGGCTGTCTGCAGCACCAGACCAGAGGATGCATGCATGCAAAACATAGCTGGTTCCCATCGTTGGATCGCCCGCGAGGGTTGGCCCTTCATTCTGCTGTTCGCGGCCGCAGCCATCCTGATCCAGGTCTTTCTAGGCTTCTGGTGGGCGCTTCCTTTATATGTCCTGACCGCCTTTTCCATCAATTTCTTTCGAGACCCGGCGCGGCCCGTATCCACGGATCCCGAGGCCGTGGTCTGCCCGGCCGATGGCAAGGTGATCCTGGTGGAACAGACGCAGGATCCCTATCTCAAGCGGGATGCGATTAAAATCAGCATATTCATGAATGTCTTTGATGTGCATATCAACCGCATGCCCATCAACGGACAGATCCGGGAACGCTGGTATCATCCCGGGCGCTTTTTCAATGCCGCGCTGAACAAGGCCTCCCTGGAAAACGAACGCAACGCGCTCTGGGTACGAACGCCGGCTGGCCGTGATGTCACCGTGGTACAGGTGGCGGGACTGGTTGCCCGGCGCATCCTTTGTTACGTGCAGGCAGGCGATGCCGTAAGTCAGGGAGATCGTTTCGGCTTCATCCGCTTTGGGTCCCGCGTGGACACCTTTCTGCCCCTGGATACCGAGGTTCTGGTGAGTGTGGGCGATCGGGTTCGCTCCAGACAGGATGTGATTGCGCGTCTGCCCATGGCGGATCGGGTGAATGCCTAGACTTCAGACCAGTAAAGGAGCCGTTCTGGTGGAAAATACGCCGCGTCGCGGGGTTTATGTCTTGCCCAATCTCTTCACCACCGCCAGCCTCTTTGCCGGATTCTATGCCATCATCAAGGCCATTGGCGGTGATTTCCAGCTTGCGGCCTCTGTCATCTTCATTGCCATGGTGCTCGATGGTCTGGATGGCCGCATCGCTCGCCTGACCAACACGCAAAGTGACTTCGGCGCCGAGTATGACTCCCTCGCCGACGTGATTGCCTTTGGGCTGGCGCCATCAGTGGTGCTTTATCTTTGGGGGCTTTCAGGGTACGGCAAGATCGGCTGGCTGGGGGCTTTCGTGTTCACCGCCTGTGGAGCACTCAGGCTGGCGCGTTTCAACACCCAGGTCCACGTTGCTTCCAAGAGCCATTTTCAGGGCCTGCCCATTCCGGCGGCCGCCGCTACCCTCGCGGGCCTGGTCTGGGTGGCGGAAAGCCCGGAAGTATCGGGCTTCATCGATGATTTTGCCCAGCCCATCGCCCTGGCACTGGTGTATCTCCTGGGCCTCTTCATGGTCAGCAATTTCCGTTACAAAAGCTTCAAGGACGTGGATCTGCGTGGCAGGGTCCCCTTTGTGCTGGCGGTCATTGGCGTGCTGATCGTGGCGCTGATCGCCGTTCATCCGCCCCTGGTGCTTTTTGCTGCAAGCCTGACCTATGCGCTGTCTGGTCCTGTACTCACTCTGTTGCAAATGCGCCAGCGCAAGGAACAGCGGCGCTAGGGCGGTGAATCGGCATGAGCGATCTGGAACGGCAATATAAAGCCATGAGCATCGGCGAACGCATGGAACTTGCGCTCAGTGCGGACCTGCCGGATTGCTACCGGCCCTTTCTGGTTCGCGATCAGTGGATGCAGATCAAATGCTATTTCGCCCGCCGGCTGGATCTGCGTCCGCCCGAGATTGCGCAACTGCTCGCGGATCAGGATCACGTGATCCGTTTGTGCATCGCCAAGCGCATGGATCTCACGCCTGCACAGGTCGCGTGCTGCGTCAATGACCGCGATCCCAATGTGCGTTACTTCATCGCCAAGAGCCCCCTGCTCGATGAGACACAAAGGCAGCAGCTTCTGAACGATGAGGACGAGCTGGTCCGGGCCGCGGCCAGAAAGGGGCCACGCGAACCGAAGATCCGTGCCCGGCCCGGACAGGCTCCGCTGATTCGCTGAGGGTTCTTGCGGTACCGTCGGGCTTGCGCTAGGATTCCGTGCATGTACCCCATACCTACCGCATCCCCAGCTCACACCTGTGAGCCCGCGCGCTGGCAACATGCCTGCGCCTGGGCCCTGCAATTGCGCTCGCCTGTCGTCTTTGCCGGCCTCCGACTATCTGTCCTGCTGCACTAGTCTTCTCCAGCCCTTGCCAGGGTTTTCAGCACTGTATTCATTTTCCGGCCCCCACGGCCGGATCTGTATCTGGAGGACGGTCATGAGTGACCATTTGATCATATTCGATACCACGATGCGCGATGGCGAGCAGTCGCCCGGCGCATCCATGACCAAGGACGACAAGATCCGTATTGCCAAGGCGCTGGAGCGCCTGCGCGTGGATGTCATCGAGGCCGGTTTCCCGGCCGCGAGCAACGGGGATTTCGAGGCAGTTCGAGCCGTGGCGGAAACGGTGCGCGACTCGCGCATCTGCGCGCTGACCCGGGCACGCGAGGCCGACATCATACGCGCCGGCGAAGCCCTGAAGCCAGCCGCGGCCAACCGCATCCACACCTTCATTGCCACCAGCCCGATTCACATGCAGGCCAAGCTGCGCATGACGCCGGAGCAGGTGCTGGAAGCGGCGGTCATGGCGGTGCGCACTGCGCGCCAGTTCACCGATGACGTGGAGTTTTCCGCCGAAGATGCCGGGCGTTCTGACGAGGACTTCCTCTGCCGTATCGTCGATGCCGTCATCCAGGCGGGCGCGCGCGCCATCAACATCCCCGATACGGTCGGCTACAACCTGCCGGATCGCTTTGGCCAGCTCATCCGCAATCTGCGCGAGCGCGTTCCCAACAGCGACAAGGTGATCTTTTCGGTGCACTGCCACAATGATCTCGGGCTGGCGGTGGCCAACTCGCTGTCGGCGGTACAGAACGGCGCGCGCCAGGTCGAGTGCACCATCAATGCCCTGGGTGAACGGGCCGGCAATGCCGCGCTCGAAGAGATCGTGATGGCGGTGCGTACGCGCCGAGATGTGTTCACTTGCGATACGCGCATCGATACCACACAGATCGTGCCGGTTTCCAAGCTTGTCTCCACCATCACCGGGTTTCCGGTGCAGCCGAACAAGGCCATCGTCGGCGCGAATGCCTTTGCGCATGAATCCGGCATACATCAGGATGGCGTGCTCAAGCACCGCGAGACCTACGAAATCATGCGCGCCGAGGATGTCGGCTGGAGCACCAATCGCATTTCGCTGGGCAAGCTTTCGGGCCGGGCCGCGTTTCGGGCGCGCTTGCAGGAGTTGGGCATCACGCTCAATGACGATCGCCTGAATGCAGCCTTTGCCCGCTTCAAGGACCTGGCGGATCGCAAGAGCGAGATCTTCGACGAGGATCTGCAGGCTCTGGTGAGCAACGAGGTCCAGACCAGCCTTGCTGAGCATTATCGGCTCGGTTATCTCAAGGTCTGCTCGGAGATGGGTTGCCGTCCCGAGGCGACGCTGGAAATGCTGGTGGATGGGGTGGAGAAAACCAGTCATGCCAGCGGCAGCGGGCCGGTGGACGCCACTTTCAAGGCGATCGAGGCCCTTGCCAATTCCGGGGCGACCTTGCTGCTGTATTCAGTGAACGCCATCACCACCGGCACCGATGCCCAGGGCGAGGTCACGGTGCGGCTTGAAAAGGCCGGGCGTGTGGTGAACGGGCAGGGCGCAGATACCGACATCGTCATCGCCAGCGCCAAGGCCTACCTTAACGCCTTGAACCGCCTGGCTCAGCCCAGTGGGCGGAAGCATCCTCAGTTGTAGCCGACTCAGCCCTCCTCTGGAGGGCTTTTCAATAAAAAAGGAGAGAATATGCAGGTAAGGCAGTTTGCCCTGGGTATTTTTCTGGCACTCGCTGCAGGGCCAGTTCTGGCTGACGGGGAACACTGGGGCTATGCCGGGCAGGACGGGCCCGAACACTGGGCGGAGTTGAGCGAGAAGTACGCCACCTGCGCCAGCGGCAAGCATCAGTCACCCATTGATATCGACAAGGCGGTGATGGGCGATGCAGCGCATCTGGCATTTGATTATCATGATGCCCCGCTGCATATCGTCAACAATGGCCATACCATCGAGGTGGACATTCCGGCCGGCAACACCCTGCGCGTGAATGAGCACCGCTATGAGCTGGTCCAGTTCCACTTTCACACCCCCAGCGAGGAAGCTTTCCACGGCAAGCATTATCCGATGGTGGCGCACCTCGTGCACAAGGATGCCGAAGGGCATCTGGCAGTAGTCGCGGTGGAATTCGAGCGCGGAGGGCAAAACCGGGCCTTGCAGCCCATCTGGTCTCATCTGCCCGTGAAAGCCGGGGAGGTGCATGATTACAGGAACATAAAGGTGCATCTCAAGCAGTTGCTGCCCACACATAAGATGCACTACGCTTTTGAAGGCTCGCTGACCACGCCGCCTTGCACCGAGGGCGTATCCTGGTTTGTCATGGAAAAGCCCGTGAGCATCTCAAACCAGCAACTGGCGAGCTTTCAAAGGCTTTACCCCAATAATGCACGCCCGATCCAGGCCCTCAATGGTCGCGTGATCCACGAAGGTCGCTGAAGCACGTGGCTGGCTGGCCAAAGGGTGCTTCCCCGCTTCGGCCACTGCTGTTATACAAGTCGCCAGAGTACTGCTCTGGAGATAGGGGGAGATGGTTCGCATGAGGGAAGGATTGCTGACCAGGTCCGGGGAGTTCGGCGGCATGCTGGCGCAGGCGCCGGCCGGTACTGGCCCGGTGTTCCCGCAGATCCCTGATCTGCCGCTTGTGATCTTTTCCTCTGCCTCCTTCGCTCTCCTGTTTTCCGTGGGCGTGGCGGTATTCCTGTTCATCAAGAGCGGGGAAAGGGCCACGGCGCAAACCGGCATCCGGTTCTTTTTCCTGCAACTCCTGCTCGGGCTGGTCTGGCTGGTCTTGCTGTTTTTCCTGCATCTCCCTGGCTGGGCATTTGCCGTGGTGCTGGTCCAGTGGGTGGTTCTGCTGCAGACCATTGTTATTTTCTGGCGTCGTCTGGCAGTGGCGGGATTCCTGCTTTTGCCCTATTTTGTCTGGGTAAGCCTCATGGTCTGGTTGCTTGGTAGTCTATGGCGCCTGCAGCCCTGATCCTGAAAAGTATTCATGATTCCGGGCGTCTCTGATAGGGCGCCTTTCATTTGCTCAATCTGAGCGCATTTTTGTCGATAATTCAGGTTGTTTACATGTTTTTCAAGAACCTTCAGCTGTATCGCCTTACCAAACCCTTTCACATCTCCCCCAGGGATCTCGAAACTCACCTGAGCGCGCTGGCTTTCAAGCCCTGCGGGCGCGTCGATCTGTCCAGCACGGGCTGGGTATCGCCGCTGGGGCGCCAGGGCCGGGTACTGGTCCATGCCGCGCAGGGACGCCTGCTGCTTTGCGCGCAGAAGGAAGAAAAGATCCTGCCGGCCGCTGTCATCAAGGAATTCGTGGACCACAAGGCCGAGGAGATCGAGGCGCAGCAGGGCCGTAAGGTCAGGCGCAAGGAACGGGACGCCCTGCGCGATGAGGTGATGCAGGACCTACTGCCACGCGCCTTCACCCGCAGCAGCCAGACGTGCGCCTATATCAGCCCGGAAAAGGGCTGGATGGTGATCGATGCCGCCAGCGCAAAGAAGGCCGAGGATTTCGTGGACCTGCTGCGCCGCAGTATCGATGGTTTCCAGGCGCACCCGCCGGTGTTGCAGGGCAATCCGGGTGCAATCATGACGCGCTGGCTGGCCGGTGAGGAAGATCTGCCCGCGGGCTTTGAGCTTGGCGACGAGTGTGAACTGGTGGAAGCGGGCGAGGAGGGGGGCATCGTGCGCTGCAAGCGCCATGATCTTGCCGCCAGCGAGATCATGTCTCATCTTCAGGCGGGCAAGCAGGTCAGCCGCCTGGCCCTGAACTGGACGGATCACCTGTCCTGTGTGCTCGGCGACGATCTGCTCGTGCGCCGCGTGCGTCTCGACGATGTGCTGCGTGATGAACTGGAAAAAACGGATGACGCCGCGGCAGAACTGGATGCCATGTTCGTCCTGATGAGTCTGGAATTCGATGCCTTTCTTGAGCAGCTTCTGGGGATCTTCAGCGAGCAGGTGCCAGACACGACACGGCTGGTTGCCAATGCCTGAAGGGCGCTTGCCGTCGGGGAAATCTGCTATAGAATTTATAGGTGACCCTGTTCATGACGGCTGGCACACACGCAAGGAGCGACACATGAAGGATAGACCGAGACCTCATCAGGATCATCTCGTCGCCTGTCAGGTTTGCCTCAGGGAGGTGCCGAAGTCAGAGGCGGCAAACGCTGAAGCCGATGATTACGTGCTGTACTTTTGTGGGGTGGACTGTCATCAGGCATGGAGGGAGCAGGAGGACGAGGCCAACAAGTGATCCGCAACAGGAGGCCGTTCTTTCGTGCTGATCCGCTGTTCGGGTCTGGCGCGCCCTTTTTTTCATGAGCAGTCCAGGCAAGCCTGCCGGTAACTGGGACCAGCGTCTTTACCGCGTCCTGCTGCGCACGCTGCTTGCGGGTTTCGGGCTGTATCTGCTGGTGGGCTTCCTGCAGGACATTGCCCAGGTACTGCTTTTCCTGGCTTTTGTCCTGATCTTTGCCCTGGTGCTGAATGCCCCGGTAACCTGGCTGGAAAATCATGGTCTCCGGCGTGGCTGGGGTTCCTTCCTGGTCATTCTGGTTTCCCTGCTGCTCGTGGGGCTGATTGGCTGGCTGATCATTCCTGATCTGGCCGAACAGGTTTCAGGCCTGGCGAATGATCTTCCCAATTATGCCAATGCCATCGCCGAGCGGGTATCAATCCTCCTGGACAACAATCCCCGGATCCAGGAGGAGTTCCAGCAGTTTCTGAACGCCGAGGCCGCCGGGCGACTCATCCCTTCCCTGCAGACCCTGCTATTCAAACTGGGCGAGTATTCCCTGAACCTGGCCAGTGCCATGATTTTCGGGGTGATCTTTGCCAGCGCCGTGATTTATGCCCTGATTTCTCCCCGGCCGCTGCTCGAGGGTTATCTCCTGATGGTGCCGCCCGCCTTGCGGGACCGCGCAGCGTGCGCCTTTGCCCGGGGCTCCCAGATGGTCATTGCCTGGCTCTGGTCCAATGCCATCATCGGTGGGATCGAGGCGGTGTCCATCATCGTCTTTCTCAGCTTCATGGATGTGCCCGGCGCCTTCGTCTGGGGGGTGCTGGCGTTTTTTTCCGAGCTGGTGCCAAAACTGGGCCCCTACATCATGACCATCCCGCCGGTGCTGGTGGCATTGGCCATCGATCCGCAGACGGCTCTTTGGGTGGCCCTGTTCTATATCGTCCTGCAGGAGATCGCGGGTGATGTCATCGGGCCAAAGATCCGCCAGAGTCAGATGAACATCCACCCGGTGGTGCAACTGGTCTTTCTGCTGATCCTGATCCAGTTCTTCGGTTTCTGGGGGGCGCTGATCTCGATGCCGCTGACCGGTTTCATCATTGCCTACTATGATGAATTCTATCTTGCACCCCAGGCGCCTGATCCTGGCAACGATCAGCGCGTGGAAGACATGCTGCAGGCCCGGATCACAGCGGATGATGGAGGAAAGGGCTGAACCCCGCCGATGGGATGATTCAGGCGGCGGTTGGTGGTATTTTGGGGGTTTGTCCCGCCAGGACCATCCGGGAGTTTTGCAATGCTGCATGTCAGATGTTTTGCCAGTGTCCGTGAGGAACTTGGCTTTGGTGAACTTGAACTGCCGCTGCCCGGGCAGCAGGCGACCGTGGCCGACGTGCTGCGGGCGCTTGAAGAACGGACGGGCAAATCCCTGGCCGGGCGGCATCTGCTTGCCGCGGTGAACATGACTCATGCCCAGCCTTCCCAGCCGGTGCGGGATGGGGATGAGGTTGCCTTTTTCCCGCCGGTCACAGGAGGCTGAGATGCGCGTCAGGGTGCAGGCAGAGGACTTTGATCCCGGTCAGGAAATCGCGTCCTTTCCGCAGGAGACAATCCGGGCGGCAGGTGGCGAGGTCAGCTTCGTTGGTCTGGTGCGGGATTACAGCGAATCCAGCGACATCCTTGCGATGGAGATCGAGCACTATCCGGGCATGACCGAACGGGAGCTGGAGCGGGTTTGCGCCGAGGCCGCCCAGCGTTACGAAATCCTCGATTCGCTGGTCATTCACCGTTATGGCCGGTTGCTGCCCGCGGATCGCATCGTGCAGGTGACGGTCTGGTCGCGGCACCGGGCGGCGGCCTTCGATGCCTGCCGCTATATCATCGATGAGCTGAAGACCCGCGCGCCCTTCTGGAAACAGGAGGTCACGCCGGCTGGCAAGCGCTGGGTCACGGATTGTCCCGGCTGCCGGGCGGGTGCGCATGGCCAGGCGCATCAGCATCATCATCATGATTTCGGGCCGGCTGGTTCGCAAGGACATGAATGAAAAGGAGAGAGAATGCCTTCCTTTGACGTGGTATCCAAGGTTGATCTTCAGGAAGTGGACAATGCCCTGAACCAGACCATGAAAGAGATCGGCACCCGTTACGACTTCAAGGGTTCCAAGGCCAAGGTGGAGCGCAATGAGGAAGAGCTTACGCTGAGCGCCGAGGACGATTACAAACTCGGCCAGCTCGATGACCTGCTGAGTCAGCGTCTGGTCAAGCGCAACATCGATCTGAAGGCCCTGGATCGGGGCAAGGTGGAGAATGCCGCTGGCAATGCCGTGCGTCAGAAGATCAAGGTCAAGGTCGGCGTGGATACCGAAACCGGGAAGAAGATCGTCAAGTTCATCAAGGACAGCAAGCTCAAGGTGCAGGCCTCGATTCAGGGCGATCAGGTCCGTGTGACCGGCAAGAGCCGCGATGACCTGCAGACGGCCATCGCAGCGCTTCGTGGGGAGGAGTTTGGTTTGCCCCTGCAGTTCACCAATTTCCGGGATTGAGGTCTACGGCCGCCACGCGGGGCTTGCCTGTTGCCGAGCACTGCAGGCCGGACTGCAAAGCGGCTTGAACGATGCTGACGCTTGACTGCGATACCCTCTAGTCCTCATGGTCACTGGCTTCCATGTTCCAGATCAGATGGCCATCCACCAGTAGCAGATAATGCGCAAGCAAGGTTTCGATCTGGGCCTTGTTCGCGGCTAGCTGGGCACTCAGGGCCTGGCGGCGCGCCAGCAAGAGGGCTTGCAGATCCGCTTCGCCCAATTCATAGGCACGCTGCATGAGCTGCGCATTGTTGCGCATGGCCTGGGCGGCGCGATCCGCTGCCTGCCAGCTCTGATAGGTCCCCTGGGCCTGCGCCAGGGCCGCGCTGATCTCTGTCTCCACGCTACGGGTCTGCAGGTTCAGTTGCGCGCGCGCACCCTGCACGAGACTTTCGGCACGCGCTGCCTCCAGGCGCCGGCGATCACCGGGAATCGGTATGCTCACACTCAGCCCCAGAATGCGTTCCGCGCCACCGAACTCGGAGGCGGCATAGGCCCCGAGCGTGGGATCGGGTATCCGTTCCGCGCGCGCGCGGCGGGCTTCGACCACAGCGCGTGCAAGCTGCGCCTTTGGAATGAGGAGCTCATGGCTGTGCGCGAGGATGCGTTCGCGCCAGAATGCCGGATCATTTTCCAGCGGCCGGGGGTTGCCAAGTGGCGAGGAAACCGCCTGAATGCCGGGAAAGCGGCCCTGCAGACGCGCCAGGGATGTGGCACGCCCAGTATCGGCCTCGTTTTCCGCGCGTCGAAGTTCCTCAAACTCGGCCTCGGCCAGATGGACATCCAGGCGGGCGGCATCACCGGCCTTGAAGCGCTTTTCCACCGCCCTGAGATTCTCCTCGGCGGCAAGACGCTGGGTAGAGAGCAACTCGCGCGTGGCTTCGGCGCCGCGCCAGCTCAGCCAGAGCCTGAGCAGTTCCCGGCTGGCCTGGTGGAGCGCATCCCCGTAGCGGGCATCCATTTCGGCCACGACCTGCTGGCCGATACCTCGATCCAGCGCGGCCTTGCCCGGCAGTCGCACCGGGCGTTCGATGCCGACGCTCCATTCGCCGTAATTGGATCCACCGCGCAGGTCGCGCTGCTGGCCGCTCAGGCGCGTGCTGAATTCATAGGGGCCGGTTGCATACAGTTGCGCTTCCGTGCGTCCTGCTTCGAGCGCCGCGCGGGCGGCGCGCACGCCGGGATCCTGATCCAGCACCTGGCGGGCGAGGGTGGTAGACGGCAGGTCGGGGGGGGGCGGGATCTCCTGGGCCTGAACCGTGACGCTCAAGAAGCTGGCCAGGAGGGATAGAAGAAGTCGTTTCTTTGACATCAGATCATCCCTCGCTCAAGGACAGGGCTCAGCCAGAAAGGGATACCTATGCCCGGCAGCTGCTGGCGCAGGCGCGCGAGCAGGGCGTCCGCATCCTGCCGGCTGAGGATGAGTTGTACCTGGACCTGCCGGGTGCGACCGAGCACCTGTTCGGCAGTGTTCAGGTCGCCGGGGTTGGCGCCATGGCCAAAAACCGACGTGCTGGTGAAGGCGCTGGTCTCTGGCGCAGTGAGCAACAGGTCCAGCACCTGCTCTTCCAGGGTGGGCGCGAGAATCATGGTGAGGCAATACGATGTTTCAGACATGCTGGACATCCTTTTTAGCATGGGCGAAGCGCAGATAGAGGATCGGCAGGATCACCAGGGTGAGTAGCGTGGCCGTGATCAGGCCGCCGATCACCACGATTGCCAGTGGTCGCTGGATCTCCGAGCCGGGGCCACTGGCGAAGAGCAGGGGAAGCAGCCCGAAGGCGGTGATCGAGGCGGTCATCATTACCGGGCGCAGACGCCGTTGCGCGCCGGTGACCACCAGATCCCGCAGGGCAACACCCTCGGCATGCAACTGGTTGAAATAGCTCACCAGCATGACGCCGTTGAGTACCGCGATACCCAGCAGGGCAATGAAGCCGACCGAGGCCGGCACCGACAGGTACTCGCCGGAGAGCCAGAGCGCGACGATGCCGCCCACCAGGGCGAAGGGAATGTTGCTGAGCACGAGCAGGGCCTGTCTCAGCGAGCCGAAGGTCGAAAAGAGCAAGAGAAAGATCAGCCCCAAAGCCACCGGCACCACGATGCCCAGACGCTTGGCGGCGCGCTGCTGGTTCTCGAACTGCCCGCCCCAGGTGATGTGATAGCCGGTGGGCAGGTCGAGCTTCTGTGCCGCCAGTTGCCTGGCCTCGTTGACGAAGCCGACGAGGTCGCGCCCGCGCACGTTGCTGATGACCACGCTGTAGCGATTGCCCATCTCGCGCTCGATCTTCACCGGACCACCGGTGCGCTCCATGCTGGCAATGGCGGACAGTGGCACGTTCTGTCCTTCTGGCGTGGTGATGCGCAGGGCGGCGAACTCCGCAGGCGACAGACGCAGGTCTTCCGGCCCGCGAATCAGCAGAGGCGTACGCCGCACGCCCTCGATCACGCTACCAGCCTGACGGCCCTCGACCTGCGCGCGCAGGGCGTCCTGCACCGCCTCGACGGACAGCCCCAGGCGCCCCGCGGCCAACCGGTCCACATTCACCTGCAGGTACTGGACGCCTTCGTTGCGCACGGTGTAGGCGTCCTGACTGCCGGGAATGGTCTTGAGCAGCTCGACGAGTTTCGTCGCCAGATCATTCAGGGTGTTGAGGTCGGGTCCGAAGATCTTGGCCGCCACGTCGCCACGCACGCCGATGATCATTTCCGACACGCGCATCTCGATCGGTTGCGTGAAGCTGTAATTCACCCCCGGCAACTGGTCGAGCACCTTGCGGATTTCACCGATCAGGGCCTCCTTGCTGTCCATGCGCCATTCGTCACGCGGTTTCAGTACCAGAAAAGTATCGGTCTGGTTCAGTCCCATGGGATCGAGCCCGATTTCATCGGAACCGGCGCGCGCGACGATACCCTTGATCTCCGGAATGCGTGACATCAAGGCCTGCTGAATCTTCAGATCCAGTGCCGCCGTCTGTTCCAGGCTCACTGAGGGCAGCTTCTCGATGCCAATGATAATGTCACCCTCATCCATGGTCGGCATGAAGGTCTTGCCGACCTGGGTGTAGACGAAGGCCGCCACCCCAAGCATCAGCACGGCGCCAATTGCAACGCTCCGCTGATGTACCAGCGCCCAGTTGAGAAGCGGGGTATAGCCGCGCAGAAGCTGACGTGGCAGCCAGGGTTCCTCATGCTTGACGCGCTTGAGCAGAAAGGAAGCCAAAACAGGAATGACCGTGAGTGATAGCAGGAGGGAGCCTGCCAGGGCAAAGACGATGGTCAGGGCGACCGGAATGAAGAACTTGCCTTCCAGGCCCTGCAGGGTCAGCAGCGGCAGGAACACGATGATGATGATCAGGATGCCGGAGGTGACGGGCGCCGCGACCTCGCGTACCGCGCGATAGATGATGTGCAGGCGCGGCAGCTTGCCGCTGGAGGGATCGTGCGCCAGGTGCTGCACCACGTTTTCCACGACCACCACCGCGGCATCCACCAGCATGCCGATGGCGATGGCCAGCCCGCCGAGGCTCATCAGGTTGGCCGACATGCCGACAAAGCGCATTAGAATGAAGGTGATCAGCGCCGCCAGTGGCAGCACCAGGGCCACGGTGAGTGCTGCGCGCAGGTTGCCGAGAAACAGCGCCAGCAGGATCAGTACCAGGACAACGGCCTCCAGCAGAGCTTCAGAGACGGTGCCCACCGCCTTGTCCACCAATCCCGCACGGTTGTAGAACACCTTGATCTGAACGCCCTTGGGCAGGCTGGGCTGGAGTTCCTGGAGCCGTGTCTGTACCCCATTCACTACCTCGCGGGCATTGGCCCCGGCCAGACCCAGCACCAGGCCCTCGACCGCCTCGCCTTTGCCATCCTGCGTGACGACACCATAGCGAGTCAGCGCCCCGATGCGGATTTCGGCCACGTCGCCCAGCCTGACTGGCACGCCATCACGATTGGTCACCACCAGGGCCCGCAGATCCTCCAGGTTCTTGATGCGCCCCTCGCCCCGTACCAGCAGGACTTCGTCGCCTTCGCTCAGGCGTCCCGCGCCGTCATTGCGGTTATTGGATTGGATGGCCTGGGCGAGCGCTTCCGTGGAGATCCCGGCCGCAGCCATGCGGATGGGATCGGGAATCACCTCGAAGCTGCGTACCAGTCCTCCCAGGGCATTGACGTCGGCCACGCCGGGCACGGTGCGCAGGGCCGGGCGGATCACCCAGTCGAGCAGGCCGCGTCTTTCCATCAACGAGAGATTGCCGCCCTCGATGGTGAACATGAACATCTCGCCCAGGGGTGTGGTGATCGGCGCCATGCCGCCACTGATGCCGGCAGGCAGATCAGCCTGGATGCCGTTCAGGCGCTCCGATACCTGCTGACGCGCCCAGTAGATATCCGTGCCGTCCTCGAAATCGATGGTGACGTCCACCAGGCCATATTTCGTGACCGAGCGCAGCATGCGCTGCTTCGGAATCCCGAGCATTTCCACTTCGATGGGGAGTGCTATGCGGGTCTCGACCTCCTCGGGCGTCATACCCGGAGCCTTCATGATGATCTTGACCTGGGTGCTCGAAACATCCGGAAAGGCGTCGATGGGCAGGTTCTGGAAGGAGAGCCAGCCGGCGCCGGCCAGCAGGACCGTGGCGAGCAGGACGAAAAGCCGTTGGGTGAGGGAAAACTGGATCAGGCGTGCAAGCATGTCATGCCCCTCCGCCTTGGCCCAGCCAGGCGGCCTTCAGGGCAATGACACTGCTCACTGCCAGGCGTTCGCCGGCCTTGAGGGTGCCCTGTACCCGGACGCGCTGGCCGGAACTCGCCAAAACACGGACCGGCCGGGCTTCAAATCCCTGGGCTGTGCGCACGAAGACATAGGCCTGTTGCCCCTCGCGCGCCAGCGCTGAGAGAGGCAGGTCCCAGCTGCCACTGGTCTGGGTGACCGGCATGGCAGCCTGCACCAGTTCGCCTGGACGAAGCTGGTCGGCCCCGCTCAATACCTGGGCGCGCAGGCTGATCGTCTGACTGCCTGAAGCCACCGTGGGCCCCTGGCTGATGACCCGGGCCTGTACCTGTCTTCCGGGTACCGTGACGGCCGTGCCCACGGGCCAGCTGCGGGCATCATCCAGTGGTACCTGAATGTCCAGCCAGAGCGTGTCCAGGCTGGCCACGCGCAGCAGCGGCGTACCCGCCGGCACGCGCTGGCCCTGTTGCGCATCCAGGCTCAGGACAGTGCCCGGCTTGCGGGCGCTCAGGGTCAGGGTGTCCTGGAGGGCGCCGCTGCGCTCGACTTTCTGGATCTGCGCGGGCGACATGCCAGCCAGTCGCAGCGCGGCACGCGCCTGGTTCAGGGCCGCCCTGGCTTCTGCCAAGCCTGCTTGGGCTTCCTCCACCCGACGTCGGGCGATGATGCCTTCCCGGAACAGGCTGCCTTCCCGATTGGCAGTCTGACTGGCGAGGCGGACCTGACTGGCTACCTGCATCAGTTGTAGCTGCAAGGGCCCGAGATCCGGGCTGAGCAGGCGCAGCAGGGCCTGCCCGGATTTCACCTGGGCATTGGCTTGGGTCAGCACTTCAGTCACCAGACCATCAACCGGGGCACTGACGATGGATTCCTGCCCTGGGGGCAGCGTCACCCGTCCGGGATAGGGTTTGGAGAGGTCTGATTCATTTGCTTGCAAGGGTTGCAGGCGAATGCCAAGAGCCTGCATCTGCTGCTGGCTGACTGGAAAACTGGCTGTGGGCGCCGCCATGCCATTGAGGCTGAGGCAAAACAACCCGACAAGACCCAGCCAGCGAAGGCGGGTCCCAAAGGGGGAAAATACCATGATGAGCTCCGCGCGCGGATTGATAAGAGGCCGGGCCTGCCGGCCGCTAACGGATTAACCTGCCTTCAGGCCAGGGGGCGCGCGCGGAGAGTGAGGATTGGGATATCGTTGTGGTCGTGGCGGAATGAGGCGCGGAATCGCCTCAACGGCCAAACCCTGCATCAGCAAGGGAAACAGAAGTAGTAAGACGGATAGCAGGATCTGCCAGTCAGGGATCGAAAGCTCATTCTGATCGGTCAGTGTCTGTTGCAGCGTCACCGTTGTTATCAGATGTTCATGCGCTAGTAGATGACCCAAAGGTTCGAGGGTGGATGTGTCGGTAAACTCCGGGAAGCCTTCCGTGTGCATATGCATGCTGGTTTGGGTGGGATCCGCCGGCCCAGAAAAATGGGCATGCAGGAGCGGTCCCAGAAACTGCAGGACCAGCAGGGCAAGCACCAGCATGGCGGGTTTTCGGGCAATCATCGACTCAGCTTATATAAGGATTCCATGAAAAACAAGTGCCCGTGCCTTCTTCCAGAGACCCTGGAAACCGGAACGGGCACAGCTTGATTTCATACCGGAAAGCTTAAGGTTGGCTTAAGCCCCGCCAAGCTTGAACTGGTTCACCAATATGCGCAGATTCTGGGCTGTCTCGGCCAGATTGGCAACGGCTTCCGTCGTGCGCTGGATGTCCTGATTGGTACTGTCCGCGATGCGGGAGACCTGCTCCAGATTGCGGGAAATCTCGGTGCCCACGGCTGATTGCTCCTCGGCGGCGGTGGCGATCTGATGCATCATCTCGGTGACCGTGCGTACCGAGCTGTCGATCTGCTGGAAGGCCTTGCCGGCTTCCTGGCCATGCTCGACGCCCTGCGAGACTTCGCCGCGCGCCTGGTCCATGGCCGATACCGCCTGCTGCGTGCCGGCCTGGACGGTCTGCACGATACTGGCGATGTCGGTGGTGCTGGCCGCGGTGCGTTCGGAGAGTTTGCGCACCTCGTCGGCCACCACCGCAAAGCCGCGACCATGCTCCCCGGCCCGCGCCGCCTCGATGGCGGCATTCAAGGCCAGCAGATTAGTCTGTTCGGCAATGTCCTTGATGACGCGGGTGACCTCGCCGATCTGCTGGATGGCCGTGTTCAGTTCACTGATGCGCCCGGCGGAGCTGCCAACCGTGCCATCGATGCGGTTCAGGGCCGCCATGGTCTGCTGACCGATGGCGTTGCCGGCCTTGACCACCTCGCTGGCCTGGCTGGAGGCATTGGCTGCACTGCCGGCATTGTTGGCCACTTCCTTGACGGTGTTGCTCATTTCCTCCATGGCGGTGCTGATCTGGAAGATGCCCTCGGTCTGGGTTCTGGCATCACGGCTGACGTTGACGGTCATGGCATTGAGCTGCGTGGCCGTTACGCTGGCACTTTCAGCGGCATCACGCACGCCGATGATGATCTTGCGGATCTTGCCGATGAAGTCGTTGATCGAGCTGGAAAGGCGAGCGATTTCGTCACGGCCCTGGTCCGGCAGGCGACGGGTCAGATCGCCATCACCCTGACGCAGTTCGTCGATGGCCCTTTGCACGGAATGCAGGCGCTGACTGATGTTGCGCACCACCCAGAACATGATCATGCCACCAAACAGGAGAGCGGCAAGCGCCAGCCCGAGGCTGGTGGCAATGATGCCATTGGCATAGCTCATGGTCTCCTGCCTGGTTGTTTCAGCGGATGCACCCTGATCCCTGATCAAAACCAGCAGGTTCTTGCGGACCTCGCGCCAGACGGGCGTTTCCTCTTGGTTGAGCGTGGCGATTGCGGCCTGGGGATCGCTGCTCGCCAACTCGATGATGCGCGCCTTGATTTGGTTGTCCTGCTGCCAGCTTTCCCCGGTCTGCCTGAGCAGGTTCTGCATCTCGGGATTGCCGGCTGTCAGCTTGAGCGCCTTGTCGTAGGATTCCTGGAATCCTTCGGCAGAATTTCTGAAGTTCTCGTGCCCTTTGGCATTGGACGGATTGAAGATGATGTTGCGCAGGGCCTGGCCGTTCTGGAGACCCTGGGCGTACATGCCCTGAAGCGATGACAGGATGGCCTGGTCATGCTGGATGAAAGTGACAAAGCGCTGGCTCATGCTGTTCATGCCGCTCAGCGCAACCCCAAGCGCCACCAGAAACAGCGTGGCCGCGAGCAGGGTGGAGAAAATCAGTCTTCCCTTGATTGTTGCCGTAAAACCGAACATCTTGCATCCTTCTGAACGTTGCTTTGGAAAAAAATCAAGCCATTCTGGCATGCCATCAGGCGGTCATGCCTTAGAGGCCGCGGAGGAACTGTCGTATCGTGTCGCTGAGCTCATTGGGGTTGAATTTCGGCACATAGCCGTCGGCGCCGACGGCCTTGCCGAGTACCATATTCGCCTCGCTCGACAGCGAGGAGTGCATGATCACCGGGATGCCCCGAAAGCGGGGATCGGACTTGATGTGTTTGGTCAGCACATAGCCATCCATTTCCGGCATCTCCACATCGGTGAGAATCATTTGCAGCATCTCATGGAGCGGGGTACGCGAGGATTCGGCGCGCGCGGCGAGCTGCTGGAGTTTGCTCCAGGCTTCCTGGCCGTTGCTGGCGCCAATGGATTTCAGGCCCATGGCATCCAGGGTGTTCTCGATCTGCTTGCGCGCCACCGTGGAGTCGTCCGCAAAGAATATCGTGCCGCCCTGTGCCAAGGTCTCGATGCCATTGAAATCACGACTGTCCATGCCGACATGGATGGTTTCCGCCAGCACCTTCTCGACATCCATGATCATCACGATGCGCCCGTCCCTGAGCTCGGTGACGGCGGTGACCAGGCCGCCCATGCGGGCGGTGATCATGGGTGGGGGCACCTTGACCTGCGACCACTCCAGGCGGTGGATGTTCTCCACCTTGTCCACCAGAAAGCCCTGGGTATGCTTGTTGTATTCGGTGACGATCATGATCTGTGGCGCGAACTCGGCCTGAATGCCGCAGAACTTCGCCAGGTCCACCACCGGCACCAGCTGGCCACGCAGGCTGACCATGCCTTCCACCGAGGCGGGCATTTCCGGCGCATGGGTGATTTCCGGGATCCGCATCACCTCTCGCACCTTGAAGACATTGATGGCGAAGGTTTCGTCGCGTCCCGAGCGGTGATCCCGGCCGAGGCTGAACAGCAGGATCTCCAGCCGGTTGGCGCCGGCCAGGCGGGTCCGCTCATCCACGGATTGCATTAAACTGGGCATGTTTCTGACTCCATAGGCGGTTTTCCACCCCTTAGGTGGGCTTATTTGAAGCGAAGCTGGGCACGGAGCTGATCGAGCTGATTCTGCACCCGATCCGAGAGGGCGAGCAGCGCGGCCTGCTTTTCCTGGCCCTGGGCCTTTTGCCCGGCCTGCATGGATTTCATGATCTCGATGCCGGTGACATGCATCTGCTGATGCAGGGATTCCAGTTCACGAAAGGCCTTGAGGTGGCCAAAGCGTTGCTGGCCGACCCCGTGGTACCACTTGCCCAGGCGGCACTGATGATGGTCTTTCAGGTCAGCCGGATCGCCGGCTTCGCCCTTGCTGACCCGTATCAGGATGTCGCTGATCCACTTCACGTGATCGGCCTTGGCAATGACCAGCAAGAGGTCGTCGAAGGACCACTGCGCGAAACGGTCAATCATCTGCTGGGTGAGGTCGGAGAGGGACAGGGACTGCGTATTCAGAAGCTCAAGGCTCTCCTCATGATGCCGGACACCTTCGTGCAGTTCAGCCAGCAACCGGGCCATGGTCGTCGCCACCTTGCTTTGTTCGTCCGCCGCCGAGGCAATCTGGTTGACGCGATCCGAGGCCTGGGTGACGGCGCCATTTGCTTCGGCAAGCACCATGGCGACGTTTTCCAGGGAGTCCTGGCTCGACGTGAGATGACCCAGTCCTTCCTGGATGGCTGACTCGACGCTGCGTGATTGTTGCCCGATGCGGCTGGTGACCTGATCGATTTCCGCAGCCGCCTGGGCCGATTTTTCCGCCAGTTTGCGCACCTCGTCGGCCACCACGGCAAAGCCGCGGCCCTGTTCGCCGGCGCGGGCCGCCTCGATGGCGGCATTGAGCGCCAAAAGATTGGTCTGATCGGCGATGTCCTTCATCTTCGATGTCAGGTCGGTGATCATCTGGGTGCTGTGCACGAACTCGCCGACCGTATCCGCCATCATGCGGACTGCCGATTCCACCGCGTCCATTTCACCGACGAGCTTGGCCAGGGCCTCGTTGCCATGGCGGGTCTGCTCCAGGCTGTTGGCGGACTCGCTGGCCGCTGCCTCGGCATTGCGGGCGATTTCACGCGCCGTCGATGAGAGTTCTTCGACCGCCGTGGCGACGCCGGACAGCTTGCCAAAATCACTTTGCAGGCCGCTGGAAAACTGTTGAGTGATGGTGCTGGTCTGCTGGATGGATGTCAGAATCTTGACACCTTCGTCGGCAATGCCCACCAGGCGCTGACGCCAGGTGTCCAGTTGCTCGATCTGCGGACGCAAGGCCGCCCAGGCCTGCGGATGCGTCTGCTGCAAGGCGTGCACACTGGCAAGATCCGCCCCGAGGTAGGCGTTCAGGATCGCCGCCATGTCTTCCAGACCCGCCAGTTTTTGAAGAAAGTTGTGATTGGCCATCAATATGCCCTCCCGGGGAGCTTGTGCGCTGCTAGCTGATCAGTTCCTGAAATGTTTCACCATTTCCTGGACGCCACCTGCCATGATCTGCAATTCCTCGCTCTTCTGGCGGGCAAGCTGCATGCCCTGACGGATGTTTTCACTGGCGTGGGCGATGCGTTCGATGTTGTTGGAAATTTCCGCGGCCACGCTGCTTTGTTCCTCGGCGGCCGTGGCCACGGCCGATACCTGATCGGTGACGATGTCAGCGGCACTGCGGATACGGTCCAGACTCTGGCCCGCTTCCCGGGCAGAGCGGGCACCGTGCTCCACCTTGCTGCTGCCGCTCTCCATGGCGGCGACCGCCTCGCGGGTTTCGTTCTGGATGGCCTGGATCATGGTACCGATCTCGCCGGTGGCGCCAGCCGTGCGTTCGGCGAGCTTGCGCACCTCGTCGGCCACCACGGCAAAGCCGCGGCCCTGCTCGCCGGCGCGGGCCGCCTCGATGGCGGCATTGAGCGCCAAAAGATTGGTCTGATCGGCAATCTCGTTGATGGTGGCAATGATGCTGCCGATCCGTTCGGAGGAGCTACCCAGCTTGCTGACGGTGCCAGCGGCGTCGGCCATGGCGGCCGCGACCTGATCCATGCCATCCAGGGTCCCGCGTATGACCCCGGCCCCGACACTGGATTCATCGCTGGTGCGGCGGGCCGCCTGCGCGATTTCCTCGGCACGCCGGGCAACCTCGGAGGCAGTGGCAGCCATTTCTTCCATGGCGGTGCTGACCTGCGCGGTCTGGGCGCCCTGATCGTCCATTTCCTGAGCCAGCATGGCCGCCGAGTTGCGCTGCATCTGCGCGCTTGCCAGCAGTCTTTCGGCATTCTGCTGCATTTCCCCGGTCAGCTTGCGAAGCTGACGGATCATCTCGTTGGCCGCCTGGGCGATCTCGCCGATCTCGCCGCGGGTCTCGATCACCACCTCGCTGCGCAGGTCGCCTCTGGCCACCTTCCGCAAGGCATCGCGCAATTCGTGCAGATTGCCCACCAGGCTGCGGACCATCAGCCAGCCCAGCAGGAAGACCAGCAGCACCGAGCCGGCGCCGCTAATGATGAGCAGTTGTTTCGTGCCCTGCGCCAGAGAGGCGGCGTCAGTACTGGCGGCTGCGGCGCTTTTGGCTTCCGTCGCAGCGAATTGCTCCACAGCACGCATGTGGCGGGTCGAGCCAGGCAAAACCTCGCGCTCGAACAGGGCCTGAGCCAGATCATACTGACCGGCCAGCGCCAGTTGCCTGGTACGATCGACGGCTCGCTTGCCGGCATCGCGGGCCTCGATGATGTTCGCGAGCATCTGCCTTTCACCCGGGCTAGCAACCAGATGCTGCATCGATTTCAGGGCAGCGCCATAGCTTTGACGATTTTCCTGGATGCGGGCCTCCATCCGCCGGGTGACTGCCGGATTCCTGGCATAGACCATCTGTTCGGTGGCGCTTGATGTCGAGGTCAGGAGCCGCTGGACCAGGGCAAGCTGCGTGGTCAGATCCTGGTTGTGGCGGATGCTTGAAACGCCCTCATTCAACAGGGAAACCGCGAGCAAGGCTATGGCGGCGCCTGTGGTCATGGCCATGCCGGCGAACAGGACAGCAATGATCAAGCGGGTCTTGAAGGCAAGTCGATTGAAGCTGGACATGGTACGGATCCCTGAAATTTCTGAGTGAGAAGGAATAAGCACATTTCATGCCAGGCTGTGCTGGCAAATCCGGTTCAAGGAGGGTAACGGCACAACTGCGAAAAGCTTTACTGGTAAGTGAGCGCCAGTGGCCGTGTTTTTCCATGCAGAAAAACCAATCCCGGCAAACCTGGTCAAATTCCCGTGAAGCTGGATTAATATCGAACTCCGCCTATCTTGCCTGGATAGGCCTTGATTCTGTGTTCATGAATGAGGACTGGACGATGCATATCGAGGACGGATTAATCACGCCATTCTGGATGATTCTTGGCTGGATCATGGTAGTGCCGGTATTGCTGGCCGCCCTGCGCAAGGCTGACTGGCATGATCTCCAGGTACATCACACGAGCTGGCCTTTTGTTTTTGCCCTGATTGCGCTGGTCGTCGTCTGGTCCACCCGGGCCGGCATCTATCCAGGTCTGAACGTTCACCTGCTGGGTGCGATGATCCTGACCCTGATGTTCGGCCCGGCACTGGCCTTGCTGGGCATGGCCACCCTGGTCCTGCTGATGACCGCGCTGGGCGTCGGTGGCTGGGCCAGCCTCGGGGTAAACCTGCTGGTCCTGTCCCTGGTCCCGGTAGGCACGGCCTATGGCATCCTGAAGGTGGTTGAGAAACATCTTCCGGGCCACTTCTTCATTTACATCTTTGTGGTGGCATTCATCGGCAGCGCCCTGACCATCGCAGCGACCAGTGCCGTCGTCACCCTGGTGCTGTTGAGCTCCGGGGCCTATGCCTGGCAATTTCTGGTGGACAACTGGCTGATATCCATGGTGCTGGGTGCCTGGGGCGAGGCCCTGACCACCGGCATGCTGATCACCATGATGGTGGTATACCGGCCAGGGCTCGTGCGCACCTTCGATGACGCGCACTATATCAAGGGGAAATAGGAAAAGTCTTATATGAGAAGGTATCTGAGCACGCTGCCGCTTTCCTTGCTGGGTCTGTTGACGCTATCGGCAGCGTCTGTCGCCCAGGCCGCCGACCAGGGGGCCGAGCGGGTTCTTTCGGTATTGCAGGCGCGTTTTCCGGACGCGCAGATCGGCACGCCGCAGCCATCCAGCATTACCGGGTATTACGAGGTCAATCTCGGCAGTCAGGTGCTCTATGTCAGTGGCAACGGTCGCTATCTGATCCTTGGCGACCTGATAGATCTCAAGAGTGATGCCAACCTCTCGGAGGCCCGCCGCGCGGATCTGCGTCGTCAGCTTCTGGGGCAGGTCGATCCAGGCTCGCTGATCGTGTTCGGGTCCGCGAGCCCCAGAAGGGTGATCACCGCCTTTACCAACATACACTGCCAGTACTGCCGCAATCTGCATCAATCACTGAAATCGGTGCTGGCCCAGGGAGACGTGCAGGTTCGGTACGTATTGCTGCCGGATGGTCGCAAGGGGGCGGCCAGCTATGCCGAAGCCGAGTCTGTCTGGTGTGCCCCGGATCGGGCGCGGGCGCTGGAGAAGGCCTTTTCCGGGCAGAAGCTGCCTACCCGGAACTGCAAGGCACCGATGACCGACTACCTGGTACTGGCCCGCAAGCTGAATATTCAGGGCCTGCCCAGCATGGTGCTGGACAATGGCAGTCTGTTGACAGGTTTCGTGAGCGACGGACAGATCCGTCAGTGGCTGCAGATCTCGCCAGCCCCCTGAATTCCCCTTCCTGAATCAGTGCTGAACCGGCAGCGTTGAACGTTCACCCGCTTCCTCGGCAATGACGCGGCCATTTTCGAGCCGGACCACGCGATCCGCAAGCAGCAGGGTGCGGGGCCGGTGGGCGATGATGAAGATGCTCTTGCGCCCATGCAGCGCCGCCAGGGTCCGGGCAATCTTTTCCTCGCTTTCGGCATCCAGCGCACTGGTCGCTTCATCGAGCACCAGCACCGGACTGTTGCGGTACAGGGCGCGGGCAATGGCCAGACGCTGTTTCTGGCCACCCGAGAGGCTGCCGCCGCGCGGTCCAATGGCTGCCTCCAGGCCACCCAGCGGTTCGAGAAATTCCCAGGCATGGGCATCCCGCGCGGCCTGGCGGGCCCGCTCCAGATCGGGATTCTGATCACCAAAGGCGATGTTTGACAGGGCGGTGCCTCCGAACAGCGTCGGTTCCTGGCCGACAAAGGAAAAGAACTGGCGGTATTGCGCCAGCGGAATCTCCTCCAGAGGCTGCCCACCTACCTGGATGCGGCCAGCATCAGGCTTCAGCAAGCCAAGCAGTACCCGGGCGAGCGTGGTCTTGCCGCTGCCGGAAGGTCCGGCAAAGGCGATGGTCTGGTTCGGCGGAAAATCGAGATCGAGATTTCTGAGGCTCCAGTCCTCAGCGCCCTCGTAACGCACGGAGAGCGCCTGGCAATGCCAGCCGGGCCAGCAGCCCGGCTGCAAGCTGGCGGCACGCCTCGGAAGTTCCTCGACCGGCTGATCGATCCAGGCAAACAGCCGGTCCGCGGCTGATAGCCCCTGCTGTAACTGATTGTTGGCCGCCGAGAGCCGGCGCAGCGGTTCGTAGAGCATCACCAGAGCGGCGAGAAAGCTGAAGAATGCGCCGGTGCTCATTTCACCACGGATGACCGACTGCCCGCCGAGAAAGATGATCAGGGCGATACCGAGTGCCCCGACGAATTCCATAAAGGGGAGGGTGGCCTTCTGCACCCGCCAGATTTGCATCATGGTTTCGAAATAGCGCTGCGCATGTTTCGCAAAGCGGTTCTCCTCGGCCCCTTCCATGCCATGCACCTTGATGACCTCGATGCCATCCAGGCTCTGGGCATAATGATCCAGCAATTCACCCATGTTCTGTTGCTGCTTGCCGCCGCGCCGGCGCAGGTTCTCGCCAAAGCGGATCAATGGATAGAGCGCCACCGGCAGGGTGAGAAAGCTGATCAGGGCCAGCTGCCAGTTCTGATACAGCACCACCCCCATCAGGGCGATGATGGTGAAGCCCGAGAGAAAGAAGCTTGCCAGCACGCTGAGCCCATTCTGGAGAAGGGTCATGTCCAGGCTCATGCGCGAGAGGATCTCGCCGCGTTTTGCCCGCAGATGGTCCTCCAGCGGCAGCCGCAGGGTATGGGCATAGAGTCTTTCCTTGAGCTGGCAGAGGATGCGTTCCTCGATGCCAGCCATGATCAGGTTCTGGCTGTAGTCCGCCAGGCCCTTGAGGGCATAGATGGCAACGATGGCCAGCGGTAGCAGGTAGAGCATTTCCGCATCGCGGGCGATGAAGATCTGATCCAGCACGGGCTTGATCAGATAGGCGCCGGCTGCGGCGAAACCGCCCGACAGGGCCATGAGCAGCATCGCCAGCAGGATGCGCGGACGGTAAGGACGCAGATTTCCGACAAGGCGGCGAAAACTGCTGGGTGGGGCGGTATCCAATGGGCGTTTCACGTTTCGGCGCCGCCAGGGGCGGCGACCTGGAAGGGCGGCAAATCAGCGTTCCAGCAGTTCGAGCTTGTCCTTGACCTCTGCCCATTCGTCGGCATCGGCGGGCGCATCCTTTTTCTGGATGATGGGCTTCCACTGTTGCGCCAGTTCGGCATTCAGCTCCAGGAAGACTTCCTGACCTTCCGGCAAATCGTCATCGCGGTAGATGGCGTTGACCGGACACTCGGGTTCGCAGAGCGTGCAATCGATGCATTCGTCCGGATCGATCACGAGGAAGTTGGGCCCCTCGCGGAAACAGTCCACCGGACAGACATCCACGCAGTCAGTGTACTTGCACTTGATACAGGCTTCGGTGACGACGTAGGTCATGCAATATCCTCCAGATGCGCTCGCGAAAGCATGCCTTTCGCGGATTGGGATCAAGGCTTATAATGAGGGCCCGCGCACGGGCCGGAGCCCGCGCCAGAAATTTCACCATTGTAGCGCTTTTCCCGGCAAGGGGCGACAGGCCCTGATGACCGTGGAAGCGCAGGGAAGGGTAAACATGCGCTCAGATATGATCAAGAAAGGCTTTGAACGGACGCCCCACCGCTCCCTGCTCAAGGCCTGCGGCCTGACCGATGCCGATATGGACAAGCCCTTCATCGGCGTCTGCAACTCCTATATCGACATCATTCCCGGCCACGTGCACCTGCAGGAGTTCGGGCGCATCGTCAAGGAAGAGATCCGCAAGGCCGGCGGCGTGCCCTTCGAGTTCAACACCATTGGCGTGGATGACGGAATCGTCATGGGGCATGAAGGCATGCGCTATTCCCTGCCTTCACGCGAGATCATTGCTGATTCGCTCGAAACCGTGGTGCGCGCGCATCACTTCGATGCCCTGATCTGCATCCCCAACTGCGACAAGATCGTGCCCGGCATGCTGATGGGTGCGGTGCGCTGCGACTTGCCCACCGTGTTCGTCTCGGGCGGCCCGATGGAGGCCGGCAAGCTCAGCGACGGGACTTCCATTGATCTCGTGACCGCCTTCGAGGCGGTGGGCCAGTACAAGCTTGGCAAGATCACCGATATTCGCCTGAAGGAAATCGAGGACAAGGCCTGCCCGACCTGCGGTTCCTGTTCCGGCATGTTCACCGCCAATTCCATGAACTGCCTGATGGAGGCCCTGGGCGTGGCGCTGTCCGAGAACGGCACCATCCTCGCCACCAGCCCGCGCCGGCGCGATCTGGTGCGTCACGCGGCGCAGCGCATCGTGGCCCTGGCCCTGGCGGGTGGCCCGACCATGAAGCAGATGGTGGACTTCGATGCCATCGACAACGCCTTCATTCTCGACATGGCCATGGGTGGCTCGACCAATACCGTGCTGCACACGCTGGCCATTGCCCGCGAGGCCGGCATCGAATATCCGCTGGAGCGGCTCAACGAGCTGTCGCAGCAGGTGGCCTATCTCGCCAAGATCAGCCCGGCGCTCTCGACCGTGCACATCGAGGACGTCGGCCGCGCCGGTGGCATCGCCGCCATCATGCATGAAGTACACAAGCGCAATCCCAACGTCATGCATCTCGACAAGCCCACGGTCAGCGGCGAAACCCTGCGCGAAATCGTCGAGAAGGCCGAGGTCAAGGATGACACCATCATCCGCCGCGCCGACAACCCAGTATCCGCCACCGGCGGCCTGCGCGTGCTGTTCGGCAATCTCGCGCCCGAGGGCTCCATCATCAAGGCCGGTGCCGTGGCTGCGAGCATGCGCAAGTTCTCCGGTCCGGCGCGGATCTACGACAGCATGGAATCGGCCAGCGAGCGCATCCTGGCCGGCGAGGTACAGGCCGGGGAAGTGGTGGTGATCCGCTACGAAGGGCCCAAGGGTGGTCCGGGCATGCCCGAGCAGCTCGCGCCCACCGCTAACATCATGGGCATGGGCCTGGGTGAGAGCGTGGCGCTGATCACCGATGGCCGCTTCTCGGGTGCCACGCGCGGCGCCTGCATCGGCCATGTCTCGCCCGAAGCCGCCGAGGGTGGACCCATCGGGCTGCTCAGGGATGGTGACATCATCGAGATCGACATCGATGCCGGCACCCTCAATGTGAAGCTTTCCGATGCCGAACTCGCCACCCGGCGCGAGAGCTGGCAGCCGCTGGAAAAGCCGCTGAGCTCGCCCTGGCTGCGCCGCTATCGCAAGCTCGTGACCAACGCCTCCAAGGGCGCGGTGCTGGAAAGCTGATGCCGCAGAGCAGCAATCGTCTGGGCGTCTATGTGGATGCCGAAAACATCAAGTGCAATGGCGGCTTCTCCCTGCGTTACGATGTCCTGCGCCGCTTTGCGGTGCGGGATGGCGCTTCCCCCCTGCGCCTGAACACCTATCTGGCGGTGGACAAGCAGCGTACCAAAGTGGATGCCGAGTACGCCGAGCGCATCGAGGGTTATCAGCGGGCGGTGCGCGATTCCGGCTGGAAGGTGATCGTCAAGCCCGTGCACTGGTATTTCAACGAGGATGGCACCTGGACCTCCAAGGCCAATGCCGATCTCGATCTGGCGGTGGATGTCATGCTGCAGTCCGACCGGCTGGATCAGGTACTGCTGGTGACCGGCGACGGGGACTTCCTGCAGGTGGTCAAGGCCCTGCAGAACAAGGGCTGCCGGGTCGAGGTGCTGGCCTTCAAGAACGTGTCCCGCGCCCTGCAGCATGAGGCGGATGTTTTTTATTCCGGCTATCTGATTCCCGGGCTCTTGCCCATGCGCGACGCGCGCATCCCTTGGGGCGAACTCGGCTCCCGGGTGCGCGGCGTCTGTACCAGCTGGGATGGCAGCCGCGGCTTCGGCTTTCTGCGTTTCCTGAAGGACATTGCCGCGGAGATGTGGATCACTGACAGCCGCAACCCGGAATCACCCTATCAGACCGCCTTCCTGCATCATTCCGATCTTCCCAGCAATCTGGATGCGTCGGACCTGCCCAGTCGCGACATCATCTTCGAGTTCGATCTGGAGCCGAGCGAGCGGGAGAAAGGCGGTTTCGTCGCCCGGCGCTGCGCCGTGGTGCACCGTTATGACGGCAAAGGCGACAGCCGTGGCGAGCGCAACGGCACGGATACTGCCGAGCGTGGCCAGGAGAACGCGGTCAAGCCGGCGACCGTCTAGCGCCCCGCGTCAATACCAGAGCGCCAGCAGGAACACGCCCGCGCCGGCGCTCAGAGCCATGCTGCCCATGCCCCACAGGAGATAGGGCCGCAACCGCCGGTCGCCTAATCCCACCCCCAATCCCGTCTTCACCAGCGTATTGCTGAGCCCCGCCAGCAAGGCGCCGCCCACCGCCACGCTCAATACCAGCCGTCCATCCATGCTCAATTCGGCCATGGACAGGTTGATGGCATCCACGTCGGCGATGCCGGAGGCCAGGGCCAGGGCATAGACGCCCGCCTGTCCGTAATAGTCGAGCGCCAGTTGCGCTGCGGCCAGGGTGACCGCGTAGATCGCCGCGAAACTGAGCGCCTGGGTGAGTTCGAAGGGATTGCGCAGGGGCACGTCCGTGCTTTCCTGTACTTGATGCTGGGTGCGCCAGAAAAACAGTGCGCCCAGCAGGGCGGCAGGCAGCACGAAGAGGGCCAGCAGCTGCCCCATGCGCGGATTGATGGCCCAGGCCACCGCCGCCTGGCGCAGGAACATCATGGCGGAGGCGAGAATGATGCCGCTGGCCAGGCCGGCCGAGAGCTGCGGATTGCTCTTGCTGAGCCGGGCAAAGCTCATGGTCACCGCGGTGGAGCTGACCAGGCCGCCGAAGATGGCGCTGATCAGTACGCCCTTGCGCGTGTCGAGGAGCTTGGCGCCGAAATAGCCCAGGAAGGACAGCCCGGAGACCAGCACCACCATCAGCCAGATCTTGCGTGGGTTGAACTGCAGGGCAGTGTAGTTCTGGTCCGGCAACAAGGGGAAAACCACCAAGGAGACCAAGGCGAAGCGGATGATGGCGACCAGCTCCGCCCGGCCAATGTTGCGGGCGATGAAGCCGTGCAGAGGCTCCTTGCTGGCCAACAGCAGCGTGACGATGACGGCGATGATCATGGCGGCCAGCAGATGGCCGGAGGCCGTGAGCCCACCCAGCAGGAAGGCAGCCAAGGCGGAGTACTCGGTGGTCAGACCCAGGGAAGGCCTGCCAAAATTGGCGAGCAGATAGCTGCCCAGCAACAGGAGGCCGAAAAGCACCAGCGTCGTCAGGAAAACCGGCAACGGAAACCAGTGGGCGCTGACGAAGCCGAGAACGGTGATGAGCGGAAAGGTGCGCACTCCGATGGGGCGCTCGTTCGCGGGATGCGGGCTGGCTTCACGTTCCAGGCCGATCAAGAGCCCGATGGCGAGCGCCACCAGGAAGGGAAAGACCCAGGCCGGCAGGAAATCGAACAGGGCCAGATCAGGCACGCGGACTCCGGATGTCGTTCATGCGGATGCCTCCTGCCGCAAGGCTTAGGCCAGTGGCTTGATGAACACCTTGCTGCGCCGCTGAAAATTGTAGAGTTGCTGGCGTGGCATGGGCAGGGTATCGATTTCCGCCGGCACGAAACCCCGCTCCAGGAACCAGTGCGCCGTCTGGGTCGTCAGCACGAACAGTCCCTTGAGCCCCTCGCTTCTGGCCTTCCTCACCATGTATTGTAGCAGCGATTCGGCACGTCCCTGGCGGCGGTAGTCCTCATGCACCGCCAGGCAGGACAGCTCGCCGAGGCCCTCCTGCGGATAGGCGACGAGCGCGGCGCAGGCGATCACCTGCTGGTCGCGCTCCACCACGATGAAGTTGCCGATTTCCATCTCAAGCATTTCCCGGCTGCGCTTGACCAGCACGCCAGCGGCTTCCAGGGGCTCGATCAGATCCAGAATGCCGCCGACATCCTGGATGCCAGCGGGCCGGATGTTCTCGAAAGGATCACTGGATATCAGGGTGCCGCAGCCGTCGCGGCTGAAAAGCTCCAGCAACAACGCGCCGTCCATGTGGCGACTGACGATGTGAACGCGACTCACGCCCTGATTACAGGCGCGCAGGGCGGTTTGCACATGATTTCTGAGGCTTTCCGGCAACTCGGGCTGCGAGTCGAGATAGGCCGGAACATCCGAGGCGATCAACTGGCGCTGCAGGTTGCCATTACTGTCGGGCAGCCCTGGCTCATCGGTCAGGAAGATCAGCTTGGCGGCATTCAGGGCAACGGCCGCTTCACGCGCGATATCCTCGACACCGATGTTGAAGATCTCGCCAGTGGTCGAAAAGCCCAAGGGTGAGAGCAGCACGATCTCATCGAGCGCCAGATGCTGGCGGATGGCGCTGGCATCGATGCGCCGTACCTGTCCGGTATGCTGAAAATCCACGCCATCGAGCACTCCGAGCGGGCGCGCCAGCACGAAGTTGCCGCTGCAGATCCGGACCTTGGCACCCTCCATGGGGGAGTTGGCCAAGCCTTGCGAGAGCGCCGCCTCGATTTCAAGGCGAACCGCCCCAATCGCCATTCTGACCACCGGCAGGGCGGCGGCATCGGTGATGCGCCGACCCTGTGATCGCTCGGTCGTCAGCCTGAACCGGGCCAGCAGTTCATCAATCTGCGGCCCGGCGCCATGGACCAGCACGATGTTGATCCCGAGGCTGTTGAGCAGCGCGATGTCCTGGGCCAGCCGGTGCATGTGGTCGTCGCTGACCACCTCGCCACCAAAGGCGATCACGAAGGTCTGGTTGCGAAAGCGATGGATATAGGGGGACGACTCCCGAAACCAGCCGATGTATTGCTGCAGGTCCTTGATCATGGGGCGGGCTCCAGGTCGATGCAAAAGCGCCGGATCAGGTCCTGCAGTATCGACACCGTGGGCTTGATCCGGTCCAGGCGCAGGTGTTCCTCGGGCTGATGGGCGCAACTGATGTCGCCCGGGCCCAGCACGATGGTGTCCATGCCCAGCGCCTGCAGAAAGGGCGCCTCGGTGCCGAAGGCGACCGCCTCGGCGGCATGTCCGGTGAGGCTTTCGGCTGCTTTGACCAGCGGCGCCGTATCGGGCGTTTCGTAAGCCGGGTTGCCGGGAAAAAGTGACCGGCACTCCAGTTGCAGGCCGGTATCGCTCATGCTCTGGCGAGCGACCGCATAGAGTTCCTCACGCAGTTCGGCAATCTCCATGCCGGGCAGGGGGCGCAGATCAATGTGCAGCTCGCAGTCGCCGCAGATGCGGTTGGGATTGTCGCCGCCATGGATGTGCCCGAGATTGAGCGTGGGGTAGGTGACTTCGAACAGCGGATTTTGATGACGCCGCGCCAGATCCTCGCGCCAGTGCATGAGAGCACCCATGAGCTGGTACATGCCATCCAGGGCATTGCGCCCCAGTGCGGGGTTGCTGGAGTGGCCGCTCTGGCCGATGAGGCGCAGGGATTCCATGAGGATGCCCTTGTGCATGCGCACCGGGCGCAGGCTGGTCGGCTCGCCAATGACGGCGTGCCGCGCCCTGGGGCGCCCCAGGGCCTGCAGGGTGCGGGCCCCCTGCATGCTGGTTTCCTCGTCGGCGGTGGCCAGCACGATCAGCGGCGCTTTCAGGTCTTTTGCGCGCAGATTGCGCAAGGCCTCGATCACCAGCGGAAAGAAGCCCTTCATGTCGGCGGTGCCCATGCCATACCAGCAATTATCCGCATCGCGCAGACGCAGGGGATCCTGTTGCCAGCGTTCGGCATTGAAGGGCACGGTATCGGTGTGCCCGGCCAGTACCAGCCCGCCGGGACCACTGCCGAGTGTGGCGATCAGGTTGAATTTTCCGGGACTGCTCTCGATGCGCTCCAGCGCAAAGCCGAATTCCGCCAGCCAGCCGGCCAGCAGATCGATGACGCCGGCGTTGCTCTGGTCCAGGGCCGGGTCCGCGCTGCTGACGGAAGGCGCTGCCACCAGGGCGCTCAGCATCTCCCGCAGGCCGGGCGTGCTGTTCAAGCCGGGCGCTCCGCGGCGGCCTCGGCGGGCGTCAGGGTGCGCATGGACAAGGCGTGGATCTCGGACTGCAGGGGGCCCAGGATCTGGTAGATCAGCCGTTGCCGGGCAACAGGATTCAGGCCTTCGAAGCGATCCGAGACGACGCGCAGATCGTAGTGGCCGCCACCGCGCTCGCGCGCGCCCGCGTGGCGGGCGTGCTTGTGGCTGTCGTCGCTGAGCTGCAGCTCTAGCGGTTGCAGGGCCTCACGCAGCAGGGCCTCGATGCGCTCCGGCGTAGACTGCTCGGTACTCATGGCAGCACCCGCTTGAAAGGCTGCACGCTGACCTCGGCATAGACGCCGCTGGCGAGATAGGGGTCCGCCGCGGCCCAGTCCTGGGCGGCGATCAGACTGTCGAATTCCGCCACGATCAGGCTGCCGCGAAAGCCTGCCGTGCCCGGGTCCTCGCTGTCGATGGCCGGCATCGGACCGGCCAGTACCAGGCGGCCCGCATCGTTGAGCTGATGCAGACGCGCCAGGTGATCGGGACGGCTCATTTGACGCAGTGCGAGCGAGTTGTCGTTATCCTTGGCTATGATGGCGTAGAGCATGGCTCAGGGTTTCCTCTCTGGCGAATCGGGATCGGTCGAATTCTTCAGCTTTTCCGAGGCGTCCAGGGCACGCATGATGAAAAACGACTGAAACACCATGAATACCAGGGTGATCGCCATCAGCCCGAAGAGTTTGAAGTTGACCCAGGTGTCCGTGGGAAAAGTATAGGCGACATAGAGGTTCAGCAGGGCCGCCAGCACGAAAAAAAGGATCCAGTAATGATTGAGCTGACGCCAGACTGCCGGAGCAACTTCGCGATCGATCTGCCGGCCAATGAATTTTTCCACCACCAGGGTGCCGCGCAGTTCGGCGATCAGAAAGCCCCCAGCAAAGAGAAAGTAGAGCAGGCTGGGCTTGAGCTTGATGAAGACCTCGTTGTGCAACCAGATGGTCGCTCCACCAAACACCACGACGAGAGCGCCCGAGAGCAGGGTCATGGGCTCGACCTTGCGCTGCATGATGTACTGGCCGAGGATCATGAGTATGGAGGCGACGATGGCCACGGCCGTGGCGGCGTAGATGTCCTGAAATTTGTAGACGATGAAAAACAGCAGGACAGGCAGGAAGTCCAGAAGTGCTTTCATACCGGAATCGATTTCTCCTGAAAGGGCGGGCATGCACGGGCTTCAGCCCGCCACCAAAATACCATAGAATCCGGCTGACTGTCCCGCGACTGGAGTAGGTATGGAATCAGCGGATTTGATCAAGGTCTTGCAGGCCGCGCTTGGCGTTTCGACCAGGGCTGGCCACCCGGTGTCCTTTGACGATGTGCTTGCTGCGCGCTGGCGTTCAGGTCCTGGCGGTGGCTGGCTGCAGGGTATTCGCCAGGCGCACAGCCTGTCCCAGGACGATCTGCTGGGCATCGATCGGGCACGTGAGCTACTCGATACCAATACCCGCCAGTTCGTGCGCGGTCTGCCGGCCAATGATGCCCTGCTCTGGGGCGGCCGGGGCACCGGCAAGTCCTCCTTGGTGAAGGCGATGCTGGCGCGCTATGGCAGCGAGGGGCTACGGCTGGTGGAACTCGATCGCGAGGGTCTGGCGCAACTGCCGGACGTCCTGGAAAGCCTGCGCGAAGCCGATCCCGATGAGCGTTTCCGCTTCGTTCTCTTCTGCGATGATCTCTCCTTCGAGGCCGACGATCCCGCCTACAAGGGGCTGAAGTCCGTGCTCGATGGCGGGCTGGAGGCACGGCCCAGCAATGTCCTGATCTATGCCACCAGCAACCGGCGCCACCTGATGCCGCGTTTCTTTGCGGAAAACCAGGAATACGAACGCCGTGGCGAGGAAATCATTCCTGGCGAGAGCGCCGAGGAAAAGCTGAGCCTGTCGGATCGCTTCGGGCTGTGGATTGGATTTTATCCCTTCGATCAGGACACCTATCTCGCCATTGTCGATCATTACTTGCAGGCCCGGTTGCCTGCGACCATTCCTCTTGAGGAAATGCATGCCGAAGCCCTGCGCTGGGCCTTGGCCCGGGGCTCGCGCAGTGGTCGCACGGCCCGGCATTTTGCCAATGATTTTCTGGGACGCATGGGGCTGGGTGACACCAGGTGATCAGGGCCAATGCTCAAGTCGCTGGATCTCCTCGGCATCAAACCCGGCTGCAATCCGGTCGGGGAAGTTGAAGGGGCCCTTGAGCTTTCCTTTCAGATAGCGCTCGACCAGTTCAAAGAAGGTCGTCGCGGGATCCAGGTCGCGCGTCTGGCAGAGATGGCGGTACCAGCGGGTTCCCACTGCCACATGGCCGATCTCATCGCGGCGGATGATGCGCAGGATGTCGGCGGCGGCGTGATCATTGGCGGATTCCAGCTTTTGAATCAGCGCCGGGGTGACGTCCAGCCCGCGCGCTTCCAGCACCCGTGGCACCAGTGCCATGCGGATCAAGGCATCGTGCGCGGTATCGATGGCCATCTCCCAGAGGCCGTTGTGCGCGGCAAAGTCCCCATAAGCAAATCCAAGCGTATGCAGATGACCCTGCAGGAGCTGGAAATGGTAGGCCTCTTCGGCCGCGACACCCAGCCAGTCGCTGTAGTAGTCTGTGGGTAGATCCCGGAAACGATAGACGGCGTCCAGGGCGAGATTGATGGCGTTGAACTCGATGTGTGCCAGGGCATGCAGGAGGCAGGCGCGACCCTCCGCAGTCTGGAGCTTGTTGCGCTTGGGCAGCTCACGCGGGTGCACCAGAAGCGGCTTTTCCGGGCGGCCGGGAATCGGGATTTCCCGGGGCGCCGGACCCTCCGCCAGAGTCAGGTTGCCGGCCAGCCATTGCTCGCGCAGGCTGCTGGTGAGCGCGCATTTGGCTTCGGGGTCCGTGCTCAGCAGGGCGGACAGGGTGTGCTCGAACAGCGAGGTAGTCATCGGCATGCATCGTGATCAGAATGCACATAGTGTGGCACAGAAGGGTTCAGAGGTCAGCGCTTCCGGCCTGGATACCGACTGGCGCGGGCTGGAGCGGGTGCGGCTGGCCATCGTCTCGGATACCCATGGGCAGCTCGACGCGCGCATCGGCGAACTCGTGGCGGGCTGTGATCTTGCCGTGCATGCCGGAGATATCATGGGCGCTGCGGTACTGGCTGCCTTGCAACCGCGACTCGGCCAGGTTCTGGCGGTGCGGGGCAATAACGACGTGCCGGAAAAGTGGCCGGGCAGCGAGCTTGCACTGCTCAGTGGCATTCCGCTGGAAGTGAGTCTGATGCTGCCCGGCGGTGATCTGGTGGTGGTGCATGGTGATCGGGCGGGCCCAACCAAAACGCGCCATGCGCGCCTGCGGGCGCTTTATCCGGCGGCCCGTGCCATTGTCTATGGCCATAGTCATCAATTGATTTGCGATACCGCCCAAACTCCCTGGGTGCTCAATCCGGGGGCTGCCGGGCGGGTGCGGACCTTCGGCGGGCCATCCTGTCTGATCCTGGAAGCCGGAACCACGGACTGGCAGGTGCGGGCGCAACGCTTCCCTGCCTAAAATCGAACCCAGGGCCGCAACTCTTCTGCATTCAGCAGCACGATCTGCTGCTCGCGGGCAGAACCTGCGTGTGGCTCGATTTCCAGATGCATCAGGCGCAGAAAGTAGGGGAGCAGGGCGGCGCGCAGACGCTTTGTGACCTCACCCTGCTGCATGCCAAAGTCATCCTCGATCACGGCGCGCTGGGCCGGCGTCAGTCCCGGGTGCGGGCCGATGCGCAGCGTGACATAAGTCTGCCAGGCAGTATCCGCCGCTGCATTCTGATCCCGTATTTCTCGCAGCAAGGGTTTTCCCTGGATGCGCGCCAGCACGAAATCCCGAAATTCGCCATGTGATTCGCTATAGGCGCGCATGTGCCAGCGGTAGCCGTTATAGACCAGGGCGTGGGGGACTAGCGTGTGTGTCACTGGTGCCTCGCGGTTCAGCGACTGGTAGTCGAGTTGCAGGCAGCGGCTTTCGCGGATCGCCTGGCTGATGGCCTGCAGGGTGTCGAGCCGCAGCTCGCGCTCCAGTGGGCTGACGATCTCCACCGGCGGCAGCTCGCCCAGCAATACCAGCACCGGGCCATCCGGGCCCGCAGCGCTCTTTAGAAGATGCAGGAACTCCTCGGGCGTGCCGCGCAGGAAATGCGGCTGAAAGCTTGATCCGGCGCGGTAACATTTGCGCGAGCGATCGTACAGGAGGCTGCCTGGAAAGAGAGTCAGATACAGGCCGATGTCATTGGAGGCCTGTACCCGGCTGATGCCGAAGGCATTGACCAGGTCGCGGGTGCCGAGGCAGTCGGTCCAGAGCACAGTGGCTTCCAGCAGGGTCAGGCGCTGGCGCACTTCCCACTTGAGCGGGGCTTCCTTATCGATCACGTGAATGGGCAATTTGATCTCGCCTGAACGGGAAAGTCGCATGATATGTAAAGAAACTTGACATATCAATGAGGCCGACTATTCTGGAATATAGCGCAATAAGGGGGGAACATGCTGCGCATTCTGCATACGGCCGACTGGCATCTGGGTCATAGCCTGCACGGCATCAGCCGCGATGAGGAGCATCGGCGCTTTCTTGACTGGCTGCTTTCGCAGTTGCAGACGCGCGCGGTGGATCAGTTGCTGATTGCGGGAGATGTGTTCGATACCGCCAATCCGCCTGCCAGCGCCCAGGCGCTTTTCTATGATTTTCTCGCCAGCGCGCGCCAGCATTGCCCGCATCTGGGCATCATCGTGCTCGGCGGCAATCACGACTCGCCGGCCCGGCTGGAAGCACCCCAGCCGCTGCTGGCCCGGCTCGGCGTGCAGGTCCTTGGCGCATTGCCGCGCGATGCTGTCGGCGTGCCGGATTTCGAGCGCCTGATCCTGCCCTTGAAAAACCGCGTCGGCGAGCTTGTCGCCTGGTGCGTGGCCATGCCCTTTCTGCGCCCCGCCGATCTGCCCGTGGTGACAGATGCTGATACCGATCCCCTGATCGAGGGGGTGCGCCAGGTCTATGCCGCAGCCCTGGCCGCAGCGCAGGCGCGACGCCAGCCGGGACAGGCCCTGATCGCCACGGGGCATTGCTACATGGTTGGCACGGAGATTTCGGCCCTGAGCGAGCGCAAGGTCTTGGGCGGCAATCAGCATGCCCTGCCGGTGGATCTCTTTCCTGACACGATCGATTACGTGGCCCTGGGGCACATGCACCGGCCGCAAAAGGTCGGCGGCCACGAGCATGTCCGCTACAGTGGCTCGCCCATTCCCATGTCGCTGTCAGAGGCCGACTATCCCCATCAGGTGCTGCAGATCGATTTCGAGGCCGGGCGCCGCGTCGGGATCGAAGACATTCGCGTGCCGCGCACGGTCGATATCCTGCGTCTGCCCTCCGAGGGTCCCCTGCCGCTCAAGGAAGTTCTGGAGCAGCTGAAACATCTGATCCTGCCGGTGCGCCCGGAAGCGGAGTGGCCCTTGCTGGAGATTCGGGTTCAGCTCGACAAGCCCGAGCCTGGATTGCGTCAGCAACTCGACGAGGTGCTGGCAGACAAGCCACTGCGGCTGGTGAGGATCGACAAAATCCAGGCAGGAGCCGCGCAGAGCCTGGCCGACCGTCTTCCCGAAGATGCCCTGCAGGGTCTGGACCCTGCCGAGGTGTTCCTGCGCCGCTACCGGGAGCGCTATGATGCCGCGCCCTCTGCCGAGCTGCTGGAGGCCTTTCATGAGCTGCTGGATAAAGTGCATGCGGGGGACGCGGCATGAGAATCCTTGCCATCCGCGGTCGCAATCTCGCCAGTCTGGCGGGCAGCTTCGAGCTGGATCTTGCCAATGGCCCACTGGGGCGAGCGGGGCTGTTCGCCATCAGCGGCCGGACTGGCGCGGGCAAGAGCACCCTGCTCGATGCCCTGTGTCTGGCGCTCTTTGACCGCGTGCCGCGTCTGACCCAGGCAAACAAGGTTGCGGTTGGGCAGGCGGATCTCGCGCCAGAATTGCGCATCAGCGGTGATGACGTGCGCGGCATCCTGCGTCGGGGGGCTGCCGAAGGCTACGCCGAGGTGGATTTCATCGGGATCGATCGCAAGACCTATCGCGCGCGCTGGGAAGTGCGTCGGGCAAAGAACAAACCAGGCGGCAGGCTGCAGGAACAGGTGCTGACGCTTCGCACTCTGCCGGATGATCATCTGATCGGCCGCACCAAGAAGGAAATCCTCGCCGAAATCAGCCAGCGCCTTGGCCTGAGCTTTGACCAGTTCAGGCGTGCCGTGCTGCTGGCCCAGGGTGATTTCGCCGCCTTCCTCAAGGCCGCTCACAAGGAGCGCTCCGAGCTGCTGGAACGCATCACCGGCACGGAAATCTACAGCGAGCTCTCGCGTGCGGCCTACCATCGCGCCAGGGAAGAGGAGCAGAAACTGCGCGAGCTGGAACTGCGTCTGCAGGCACTTTCGGTATTGAGCGATGATGACCGCCAAGCCCTGCTGGCCGAGAAGGCGCTGATTGCCGAGGCGCGGGACAAGACGCAAGGCGAGCTGGCTGTCGTGCAGGATGCCTTGCGCTGGCATGAGCAGGCCACCAGCCTGCGCCAGGATTGTGATCGGGCGGTGCAGACCCTGCAGCAGGCTGAGCTTGCCTGGCAGGCCGCGGCTGATCGGGTGGAGGTGCTGAACCGGGTGCGGGCGGCCCAGCCTCTGCGACCGCTGCTGGAGGCCTGCGACCGGGCTGCTGGAGCCGGACGAGAAGCCGAAGCCGCCAGACAGGCGGCTCTGAAAGAGCTCGCAAAGGCCGAGGTAGATCTCTCAGTTCAGGAGCAGGCCTACAGCACGGCGGAAGGCCGACATCAGACGGCGGCATCTGCCTGGGACGCGGCCCAGCCTGCGCTGCAGGCCGCTCGGGAGCTGGATGTACGCATCCGCGAGGCGGGGCATCAACTCGAATCGGCAGAGCGCCTGCACCGCGAGGCCGGGCTGCAGGCGGCGCAGGCCGCCGATGCAGCGAGTGAACTTCGTGCCCGGCAGGCGCTTCAGGAAAGTGCTCTGGATGCCGATCGGGAATGGCTTGGCAGGCAACAGCATGTGGCCAGCCTGGCCGCCCAGTGGCCGCGCTGGGAGGATCTGCTCAAGCGCGCCCTGCAGTCCCGGCAAACGCAATTGACAGCAGAAGGCGCCTTGCCCCTGCATCAGTCGCAACTACAGGATTTTCAGGCGGGCATTCTGCGTCTGGAAGCCGAGCTGCAGGCCGCCCTGGCCGCCGAGGAATCCGCAGAGCAGAGCCTGGCTGAATGCGAAGCCGCGGCCTCCCGCTACTCCCTGGAAGCGATCAGCAATCAGCGAAATACCCGGGAAGCCCTGCGTGCCCGCCTGCAACACGCGGCTGGCCTGCTGACCCAGGCCGGTGAACGTTGGCAGGCCTTGTCTCGGGTTCAGGCGCAGCGGCAATCGCTGGCTGCCGAGTTGCTGGCTGCCGAACAGGCCCTGGCCAGCCATCAGCCCTTGCGTCCGCCGCTCGAAGCCCGGCTGGCGGAAGCCGAATCCATGCTGGAGCGCACCCTCCTGGCAGCGCAGGGGGATGTCGCGCAACTGCGCGCGCAACTGCAGACGGGCGAGCCCTGCATGGTCTGTGGCGCCCAGGAGCATCCCTGGGCCCAGCATCACCCGGCTTTTGAGGCCTTGTTGGGGGATCAGCGGGCTCGCGTCAATACCTTGAAGGCCGAGTTGCAGACCCTGATCGAGACCGAGTTGCGCTGGCAGGGCAAGCTGGAACAGTCACGTCAGGCCATGGCTGATTGCGAGCAGCAGATCAGTGACCTGGAGCAACGCTGTCAGGCGCTGCAGGCTGAGTGGGCGTCCCTGCCGGAGCGTCAGGATGAATTGGGTCCGGTCTGGGACGCTGCCCTTGCCACGCGCATGCAGGCACGGCTCTTGGCAGTCACTGCCGAGCTTGAGCAGTTGCAGGGCCAGGAAAAGGCGGCGCTTGCCAGCGAAGCCGCGCTCAGAACTGCCCGCGAGACCTGCGAATCGCAGCGCAGGAAACGTGAGCGCCTGCAGGCTGACACTCAGGCCCGGCGCGGGCGGGAGCAGATGCTGATCCATGCCCTTGAGCAGGAATCCGCGACCGCGACTGCCGCCCTGGCAGAGTACCAATCCGCCTGCGGGCAGCTCGCCGAAGCCCTGGCCGGTATCCCGAACTGGCAGACACAGCTTGCCAGTGAGGGCATGCGATTCCTGGCTGCCTGCTGTCAGCGGGTACTCGCCTATGAAGCCCGCGCGAAGCAGGCTGCCGATGCGGATGCCGCCCTGCGGGAAATCGCGCCAAAGCTGGCCGAAGCCGAAAGCCTGGCGCGTACCCTGGCGGCCCAGGCGGGTGAAGCGCTCCAGGGATTGCTGCAATGTCGCCAGCATCTTGCCGGACTGGAGGCGGAACGCCGGCAATTCTTCGATGGCGCAGCGGTGGAGTCGGCGAGCAGACAGCTCCAGGTCGAGCTTGACCAGGCCCGCGCATCGCTCGATGCCGCCAGGGATGCCCTCGCTGCCGCGCGCGAGGCCCTGGCGCTCGCCAGGCAGACCTTGGCGCATCGGACGACACAGGTAGCGGATGCGCAACGGCAACTGGTGGCCGCACAGGCTGAATTGTCCGCAGCCCTGGCTGGACTCGGCTGGCAGGAAGTCGAGTTGCGCCAATGGCTGAGCCATGAGGCCAGCTGGCTGGCGCGCGAGAGTGCCGCGCTCGAAGCCCTGCAAAATGCCTGTCGTGATGCCAGCGTCCGGCTGGAGGCGCGCCAATCCCTGCTGGCGCGGCACGAACAGTCAGTGCCGCCCATGTCTGAAGAGGACGCCAGGGAAGCGCTGGCCATGCTGCAGGCCCGCCTGCAGTCACATGTAACGGACCTCGCTGGCATCGATGCGCGCCTGCGCCAGGACGACCAGCAACGGGAACAGGCGGCGAGCACGCGGGAAAGCGCCGAGGTTCAACGCGCCCACTGGGCGCTCTGGGAAAGTCTTCGGGAGCTGATTGGCTCGGCGGACGGCGCCAAGTTTCGCAACTTCGCCCAGAGCCTCACGCTCGATGCCCTGCTGGGGCAGGCCAACCGCCATCTTGTCGATCTGGCGCGGCGCTACCGGCTTGAACGGGCGCCTGGCAGCGATCTCGACATCCAGGTCGTCGATCTTGAAATGGCCGATGAGGTGCGCAGCGTGCACAGTCTATCGGGGGGCGAGAGTTTTCTTGTTTCACTTGCGCTTGCGCTGGGGCTAGCCTCACTGTCCTCGCAGCGCACCCAGGTCGAGTCTCTGTTCATCGATGAGGGCTTTGGCGCCCTGGATCCGGATACCCTGGGCATTGCTGTCGGCAGCCTCGATGCCCTGCAGTCCCAGGGCCGCCAGATTGGCGTGATTTCGCATGTGCCGGCCCTGGTGGAGAGCATCGGCGTGCAGGTGCATGTCGAGGCGATGGGCAGCGGGCGCAGCCGCGTCCGGGTGGTGGATGCACAGCTGAGCTGGCAGGCTGATGCCACTCTGGGTGGGATGGATGAGGGAGGGGAAGGGGATGCTGAGGATCTATCACGGCAATCGGCTTGAAACGCTGCTTGAGCGCCTGAGTGATCTGTGTCGCACGCCGCTGGCCAATCCGCTGGCGCCGGAACTGATCATCACCCAGCACGCCGGCATGGCGCGCTGGCTGTCCCAGCGACTTGCCATCCAGCAGGGCATTGCCGCCAATCTCGATTTTCCGCTGCCCTCGGCCTTTGTCTGGCGCGTCCTGCGGGAACAGGATGCAGCCTTGCCGCAGGAGTCTCCCTTTGACCGAGCGGTGCTGGTCTGGCGGATCTTTGCCTGTCTGCCCGAATGCCTGGCGCAGCCGGGTTTTGAGGAGTTGCAGCACTATCTGCGCGAGGATGCTGGCGAGTTCAAACGCTATCAGCTGGCCGGACAGATTGCCGACGTCTTCGATCAGTACCTGATCTACCGGCCGCAATGGCTGCTGGCCTGGGAGGCGGGCGAGGATGATCACTGGCAGGCGCAGCTCTGGCGCAAGCTGGTGGGGGAGGGCGATACCCGGCACCGGGCGCAACTGCTGACAGATTTCCTGACACGTTGCCGGCAAGGTTCATGGAACAGCAGCTTGCCCGAACGCATCAGCATTTTTGGCATCAATACCCTGCCACCGATCTACCTCGAAGTGCTCGTTCAGCTGTCCAGGATCCGCGATGTGCATCTGTTCGTGCTCAATCCCTGCCTGGAATACTGGGGTGATCTCGTGTCCTCCCGGGACCAGGCGCGCCTGCAGGCTTACTGGCAACGCAAGGGCAAGACCGATGCCAGCGCTTATTTCCCGGTGCTCAACGAAATCCTGGCCTCCCAGGGGCGGCTCGGGCGCGAGTATCAGGAGCTGCTGCAAAAATACGCTGCGGATGCCGAAGTGGAAATGTGCTTCGAAGCCCCGGACACGAACACGCTGCTGGGTTGCCTACAGACCGATATCCTGCTGCTCGACGGCGGTCAGGCCACTGGGCAGGTAAGCATCCCGGCCCAGGATCTTTCCCTGCAGATCCATGCCTGCCACAGCCCACTGCGCGAGGTGCAAGTGTTGCACGATCAGTTGCTGGCCTGCTTCGAGTCCCACCCGGACCTGCGGCCAGCGGACATCGCCGTCATGTGTCCGAATATCGAGCGCTATGCGCCCTATATCGAGGCGGTGTTCGGGGCGGCCAGCGGCAATCGCTACATTCCCTGGGCCATCAGCGATCGCAGCCCGCGCCAGGAACATCCCTTGCTGCAGGCTTTTTTGCAATTGCTGCAGTTGCCGGGTAGCCGTTACGGGGTCTCCGAGGTGCTGGCCCTGCTCGAGGTGCCTGCCGTGCTGCGGCGCTTCGGACTCGATGCCGACGGGCTGGACTGCCTGCGCCAGTGGGTGCGCGACAGTGGCGTGCGCTGGGGGCGCGATCCTGCGGCGCGCACCGCCCTTGGCCTGCCTGCGCTCAGCGATCACACCTGGCAGTTCGGGCTGGAGCGCATGTATCTTGGCTATGCCATGCATCCCGAGGACAGCCTGTTCATGGAACGCCACCCCTACACGGTGATAGAGGGCGCCGATGCCCGTCATCTTGGCAGTCTCAGCAGCTTCATCGAGGCACTGGACAGCTATCGGGTGCTGCTCGACGACGATCTGAAACCCGCGCAGTGGGTGGAACTGCTCAATCGTCTCCTGAACGCCTTTTTCCTGGCGGACGATGAAGAAACCCCCTTGTTGCAGGGTATCCGTGATTCGCTGGATGCCTGGCTGGAGGATACCGGGCGGGCGGGCTTCGACGCCCCGCTTGGGCTTGGCGTGGTCCGGGATGCCCTGCAGGGCGCCTTGCGGGATCCGGGAGCCAGGGCCCGCTTTCTGGCCGGTCAGGTCAATTTCTGCGGCATGGTGCCGATGCGCAGCATCCCCTTTCGGGTGCTTTGCCTGATCGGTCTCAATGACGGGGACTACCCGCGCATCCAGCGACGCCCCGGCTTCGACCTGATGGCTGCGCGGCCCGAGCCCGGCGACCGCTCGCTGCGGGAAGATGATCGCTACCTCTTTCTGGAATGCCTGCTGTCGACCCGGGAGCGCCTCTATCTCAGTTACGTCGGGCGCAATCAGCGCGATAACAGCGTGATGCTGCCCTCGGTACTGGTCAGCGAACTGCTGGATTACCTTGAGGTCGGCTATATTGGCGAGCAGGGCAGGATCTCGGATCAGCTGATCACCGAGCACCCGCTGCAGCCCTTCGGCCATCACTACTATGGCAGGGAGACCGGCCTTTTCAGCTACGCCAGCGAGTGGCTGCCGGCCCTGCCGGAAATTTCCGGTGAACCGCCTTTCATTGAGCAGCCACTCTGTGAGCCGGAGCCTGATCGCCGGCAGGTGGACCTGGCTGATCTGCTCCGCTTCTTTCGCAATCCCGCGAAGTTCTTTCTCAGGGACCGCCTCGGTATCCATCTGGAAGAAGCTGAAGCCGCATTGGCGGATGCCGAGCCCTTCGAGCTTGCTGGCCTGTCGCGTTATCAGATGCAGTCGGAGATGCTGGCGCGTGCGCTGGCCGGCGAAGATCTCGAAACCTACTTTCCCGTGCTGCGGGCCCAGGGGGCGCTGCCCTGCGGCGCTTTCGGCCAGACGATCTATCAGCAACAGCGTCAAACGATCGAAGACTTTGCCCGGGAGCGCGTGGCGCCACATCTGGGCGATCCCTGCGAGCCTCTGGAAATCAGGCTGCGACTGGGTGACTTTCACCTGCATGGCTGGCTGCGCGGCCTGACTGCGGCAGGCCTGCTGAGCTACCGTCCCGCGAAGGTCAAGGCCAGCGATCGCATCGGGCTCTGGCTCCAGCATCTGGTCCTGTGCTGTACTCCGACAGAAAGCCCCAACAGCATCCACATAGGCACTGATCAGATCTTGCGCCTTGCACCGTTCAGCGACGCCGAAGCGCAACTTGAAAGATTTCTTCAAGCCCACTGGCAGGGCCTGCGAGAGCCGCTGGCCTTCTTTCCGCAGTGCAGCCATGCCTATGCCAGTGCCCGCGCGGCGGGCAAATCTGCCGAGGAAGCCCTGGCTAGCGCCGAAAAACTCTGGGAAAGCACGCCTTTTCAGATCGGCGAGGGCGATAGCTCCGAGATCCGGGTGGCCTGGCGGGGACGCAGGCCCTTCGAGCGCGACTTTGAGGATCTGGCGCAGCGGCTTCTGGTACCCATGTGCGAACTGTTGCAGAAAAAGAGGTCCTGAAATCCATGCAGGCACTGGATCCCCTGGCGTTTCCCCTGGCTGGCACCCGGCTGATCGAGGCCAGTGCCGGTACCGGCAAGACCTACACCATTGCCGCGCTCTTCCTGCGCTTTCTCCTAGAGAGCGGTCGGGAAATCGACCAGATCCTGGTGGTGACCTTCACCACGGCCGCCACCCAGGAATTGCGGGACCGCGTTCGCGGCCGCATTCGCGAGGCCCTGACCGCCTTTCAGGCGGGAACGAGCGAGGATACCTTCCTCTCTGCCCTCCTGGAGCATCTGCCGGATCATGAACTTGCCCGGCAACGTCTCAGGAATGCCCTGACGCGCATGGATGAGGCCTCGATTTTCACCATCCACGGATTCTGCCAGCGTACTTTGGCAAGCAATGCCTTCGAGAGCGGTGCGGCTTTCGAGACCGAGCTGGTGCAGGATGAACTGCCGTATCTGCAGGCAGTCTGCGAGGACTTCTGGCGTCGGCGCTTTTACCCACTTTCCGCCGAGTGGATCGCACTGGTGCAGACCATCTGGAAAACCCCATCCAGCCTGCTGGCCGCCATCCGACCCTATCTGCGGGATGAGAACCTCCTGATCCTGCCCGAGCCCGGGGATCTTGATACCCCACTTGATGCCTACAGGAACCAGGTGGCTGTGGCAAGGACTGCCTGGCTTGATGCCCAGGAGAATATCGTCTCCCTGCTCGTGGATCATGGGGCGCTTAAATCTGGGGCGGGGTATTCCAGAGAAAACATTCTGGCAGTGGCGGAGGGATTGCAGGCATTCTTTACTGCTGATGATGTCCCCTTGATGCTGCCCCGCGATTTCGAGTTGTTTACTGCCGAAAAGCTGGCGACGGCCCTGGACAAGCGCAAAAAACTGGCTGTTGCACCCAAGCACCCCTTCTTCGATCACTGTCAGGCCCTGCTTGCCTGTCATGGAAAACTGCGCCTGGCCTTTCTCGTGAAACTCCACGCCGAGGCGTTGAGCTACTGCCGCGAGGAACTCGCCAGGCGCAAGGCGCAGCTGCGGATTCTGTGCTTTGACGACCTGCTCGGCCACCTGCACCAGGCGCTGCACGCCGAGGCAGGCGCGGCCCTGGCAAACCGCATCAGCAGCCAGTATCCGGTGGCGCTGATCGACGAGTTTCAGGACACCGACCCCATCCAGTACGGCATCTTTCGCAGGATCTACCAGTCAGGCGAGCATTTGACCCTGCTGATGATCGGCGATCCCAAGCAGGCCATCTACAGTTTCCGTGGCGCTGACATCTTTACTTATATGCAGGCGCGTCGAGACGTCCCGGCCGAGAGTGGACATTACACCCTTGATACGAACTGGCGTGCCAGCACCCGGCTGATTCAGGCCATCAACAGCATCTTCGGCGCGGCCCGCGCGCCTTTCATTCACGATGCGGATATTACTTTTCATCCGGTGAAGGCCGGTGGCAAGGCGGATGAGAGCCCGTTGGCAATCGATGGCGTGCCGCCGGTGCCACTGCAATGCTGGTTTGTCGAGCGCGATGCGCAAAATGCGCCAAAGGGCCAGATTTCCAGAGACTGGGCCAAGGAGCATCTCGGCCAGGCCTGTGCCAGCGAAATCCTTGAACTGCTGCAGGCCGGTGCGGCGGGCCGTGCCCGGATCGGTGAGCGGCCATTGAGCGCGCGCGACATTGCCGTGCTGGTGCGTGATCGCCATGAAGCCCGCGCCATTCAGAACGCACTGCGTGATGTACGTATCGCAAGCGTCTTTCTCAGCCGTGACAGTGTCTTTGATACCGAGGAAGCCGGGGAACTGCTGCGCGTGCTTTGCGCTGTGCTCGAACCGGGCAGGGAAGGCCTGCTGCGCGCGGCTTTATGCACCAGTCTGCTGGGCCAGGATGCGCAGGCGATGGAGGCCTGTCGTAGCGACGATGTCGTCTGGGAGACATGGCTTCAGCGTTTCCAGCGCTACCAGCGACTCTGGCTGGAGCGCGGTGTCATGGCCATGTGCCAGCACCTGATCCAGGAAGCTCAGGTGGTCAGCCGCCTGCTGGCCTGCGTGGATGGCGAGCGCCGTCTGACCAATCTGCTGCATCTGATGGAAGTGCTTGCCAGCATGAGCCGTGAGCAGCATGGCATGGCGGGCCTGCTGCGCTGGTATCAGACGCAATGCAGTGCGGAAGGCGAGGGCCAGGAGGAATGGCAACTGCGGCTTGAAAGTGACGAAGACCTGGTGCAGATCGTGACCATTCACAAGAGCAAGGGGCTGGAGTACCCGGTGGTTTTCCTGCCCTTCGCCTGGACCGCCCGGCCAGGTCGTAAAGAGGCCCCCCTGCGCTTTCATGATGAAGCAGCGGGCAGGTCCTGCCTGGATCTGGGCTCGCCGGATCTGGAGCACCACCATGCACTCGCCGAGCGCGAGCGCCTGGCCGAGGATCTTCGGCTGCTCTATGTGGCCCTGACCCGGGCGAAATATCTATGTTATGTCAGCTGGGGCCGCTTTGGCGGTGTCGAGCATTCGGCGCTGGGGTATCTGCTGCATGCGCCAGAAGATTCTGGCGCCAATCCCGTCACGACCCTGGAGCAGAAAGTCTGCGACTTCAGTGATGAGCAGTTGCGCGCGCCGCTGGACCGGCTTGCCGACGAGCACCCGGATTGCATCCGGGTTTGTCCGCCACCGACGGCCTCAGTCACGCCCTGGAGCCCGCCTGTGCCGGAACATCACACCCTTGCTGCACGAGATTTCACGGCTCGCATCGATAAAAGCTGGCGGATTGGCAGCTATACCTCCCTCATCCAGGGGCTACAGGGGCAATTCGAACGCCCGGATCACGATGCCCAGGATGCTGCCGGAGCCGCGCCGGTCGCGGCCGTGGCGGACGTCTATCGCTTTCCGCGTGGCGCCCAGGCCGGGTCCTTCCTGCATTTCCTGCTGGAAAAAATGGATTTCCCGACGGCCCGGGGGCCAGCCCTGCAAGCCCTGATTGCGCGTGGCCTGACCCGCTTTGCCTTCAACCCGGAATGGCAGCCGGTAGTCGAAAGCTGGCTGGATCGGGTACTCGACACGCCGCTCGATCCTGAGGCCACCCTGAGTTTGCGCCAGCTGGATGCCTCGCGTTGCCTGCGCGAACTGGAGTTCCATTTCCCCGTGCATTCCCTGGATCCCGCGTCTTTGACAGCATTGCTGGCAAGGCAGGGAATCGCATGTCGGCTCAGCTTCGAAGCCTTTCAGGGCATGATGAAGGGTTTTGTCGATCTGGTCTTTGAACATCAGGGCACGTTCTATCTCGCTGATTACAAGTCCAATCATTTGGGCGACAGGCCAGAGGACTATACGCCGGAGCGGCTGGCGGGCGTCATGGATGCGCAGTCCTATACCCTTCAGGCACTTATCTATAGCGTGGCACTGCATCGATATCTTGGGCAGCGCATCGTTGATTACGATTACGACCGGCATTTCGGCGGGGTCTTCTATCTCTTTCTCAGGGGAATGGACCCGGCCACGGGGGCTGGTTCCGGCATATACTTCAACAAGCCGTCGCGGGCGCTGGTCGAGATGCTGGATGCCTTTTTCGCCGGTTCAAGGATGTCTACTGCAGAGGTGGCCTGTGCCTGACCAACTATATGCTGCGGCCAGCCGAGGGCTGATCCGGTCGCTTGATCTGCACTTCGCCCGCACCCTGGAGCGGCTGGCGGATGGCAGATCCGAGGCGCTCTCGCTGGGCGCCTGCCTGGTCAGCCATCAGGTGGGGCTCGGACATGTCTGTGTCGATCTGGCGCAACTGGCCGGGCGCCCACTTTTTGGCAGTGAATCCCAGGCTGATGGTGAAGTCATCCTCGCGCCTGATCTGAATAGCTGGCGCAAACATCTGCAGGCCAGCGGCGTCGTCGGTCAGCCCGGCCAGGGCATGCCACTGATCCTGGATGAGCAGGACCGGCTTTACCTTGGCCGCTACTGGCGTTTCGAGGACGCCCTGGCCCGGCAGTTGCGTGCGCGGGCGCTGATGCAGCCCGAAATCGATCTGCAAAGACTGCGGGCCGGCCTGGAGCGCTTTTTCGGGCCAGCCAGCGCGGAACCGGACTGGCAGAAGCTGGCCGCAGCCATTGCGCTCCTGCGCGGCCTTGCCGTCATAGCTGGAGGTCCGGGTACCGGCAAGACCACCACGGTGGTGAAGATCCTGGCGCTCCTGCTGGAGCAGGATCAAAACCTGCGCATCGCGCTGGTCGCGCCCACCGGCAAGGCCGCCGCGCGCCTGAGCGAGTCGATCAAGGCGCGCAAGCAGGATCTGGCCTGCGATGCTGTCATCCGTCAGGCGGTTCCCGAAGAGGCCGGCACCATCCATCGGCTGCTCAAGGCGCTGCCTGGGCAGAATGGCTTTCGGCATCATGCCGGCCATCCTCTGCCGGTGGACGTACTGGTGCTGGATGAGGCTTCCATGGTGGATCTGCCGCTCATGGCGCGCCTGGTGGATGCCCTGCCGCCGCAGGCGCGTCTCTATATGCTTGGTGATCAGGACCAGCTTGCCTCGGTCGAGGCCGGCAGCGTGCTCGCGGATATCTGTGGCGCATCTGCGCAGCGTGGCTACTCGCCAGAGCTATGCGGGCAGTTGCAGGCACTCGCGGGCGTTGCCCTGCCAGCAACTGAATCCGTGGCAGGCCCCTTGCAGGATTGCATCGTGCACCTGCGGGCCAGTCACCGCTTTCGTCAGGATAGCGGGATTGGCGCGCTGGCCCAGGCCATCAACCAGGGGGACGCGGAAGCGGCCGGCAGGATACTGCGCAGCAATCAGTTTGCTGATCTTGCCTGGCAGGGCGAAAGTGGCGCGGCGTCCCTGGATCTGGTCGCGCAGCGCGCAGCCGGGGCCTACGGGTTATATCTGGGTCTTGATGCTCCTGGCGCTGCCCTGGAGGCCTTCAACCGTTTTCGGGTGCTTTGCGCCTTGCGCGATGGCCCTTACGGGGTGGCAGGGTTGAACCAGGCCATCGAGAGCGCGCTGGCGCACAAGGGCCTGATCAGTCCCGGCAACCTGCACTATGCTGGTCGTCCGGTCATGGTCATCCGCAACGATTACACGCTGCGGCTGTACAATGGCGATATCGGTATCCTGCTGCCCGATCCCGCGGCCAATGGCGCAATCCGTGCCTTCTTTGCCCAGCCGGATGGCAGCGTCCGCGCCATTCATCCCAATCGCCTCCCTGAGCACGACACCGCCTATGCCATGACGGTGCACAAGAGCCAAGGCTCCGAGTTCGATGAGGTGTTGCTGGTGTTGCCGGAGGCCGATGCACCGGTGCTCACGCGTGAACTCATCTACACCGGCGTCACGCGCGCGCGCCGGCATATGATACTGCATGGCAGTGCCTCCATCCTCAGTCTGGCCATCCGCCGTCGGGTCAGCCGAGCCTCGGGACTGCTGGACAAACTCTGGCAATCCGGTTCAGCCTCCCCAAGCTGATCCGTGCCAGTGGCATCTGCCGTTCATGTCAGATCAGCCTGATTCCCGCGCCACGCAGGATTTCTTTCTGCAAAAAGTCTGACAAGACAGGCTCGGCAGGGCGCCCAATTGCACCTGCAACATCTACTGGTCTTGAAGTCCTTGCTGCTGCAGCATTTGCGATCCTCCTCTCTAAGTCTTAGGTCTGACGTCCTATCCCATCAGTCTTATGGTTTCAGAAAGTTCCCTCCATTATGGTTTCCAAAGTTCGATGAAAAAGGGCGTCTCCACCGTTGTCGCACAAATTCGGGCTTGAAGCGGGGTTTAAAACGGGCTGTAGGAATTCATGAGAAAAGCCCGATAGAGAAGGGTCTGTTCTGATGGTCAAGCGGCCTGCCTCTTGATTCCGGTGGGTAAACAGGACTTATTAATTGGGGATGGACATATGAACTTTCAGCGATTTATCTACATTCTGCATTCACGTGCAAAGCTCATCCTTTTCACTTTTCTGGTTGCCGTATTCGTGGCAGTCGCCGTCAGCCTGCTGATGCCCAAGGAGTACGAGGCTAGCACCAGCCTGGTCATGGACTTCAAAGATCCCAATCCCATCAGTGGCCAGGCCAGCGCCTTGAATCCCCAGATTCTCCCGGCCTACATGTCTACCCAGCTCGACATCCTCAAGAGCAAGGCAGTCGCCGAGAAGGTGGTGGAGAACCTGAAGCTGGATCAGGACCCCAAAAATCGTGAAGCCTTCATGGAAGCTACCGAAGGCAGGGGTTCCATTCGGGAATGGCTGGCAGTTGGCCTTCTGGAGAACCTGGTGGCTGAGCCGTCCAAGGATAGTGGGGTGGTAGCTGTCACTTATACCGCCAATGATCCGCGCATGGCCGCAGCTGTTGCCAATGCCTTCGCCGCTGCCTATATGCAGACCACCCTGGCGCTGCGTGTGGATCCTGCCAAGCAGTCAGCCACGCTCTTCGACGACCAGCTCAACGCGCTGCGCAAGAACTGGGAAAAGGCGCAGGCTACACTTTCAGCCTATCAGCAGCGCAATGGCATCATTGATGTGGATGAACGTCTGGATGTCGAGAATGCGCGCCTCAGCGACCTTTCAAACCAGCTGGTACAGGCGCAGGCCTCAGCCTTCGAGAGCAGCTCGCGTAACAGCACGGCCGGCAAGCTTGGTGGTGGCGCGGATACCATGCCTGAAGTGCTTGCCAGTCCGCTGGTGCAGAACCTGAAATCGCAGCTCTACCAGAAAGAAGCAGAGCTCAATGAGCTGGCAACCTCCCTCAATCCCAGCCATCCGCAGTACAAGGAAGTGGCTGCCCAGGTGGCTGGACTTCGCACCAGGGTGAATCAGGAAATCTCCAAGATCGTCAGCGGCGTAAGGAACAACAACAGCATTCAGCAGTCTCGTGAGGCAGCCATACGCCAGGCGCTTGCGGAGCAGAAGGCCAAGGTGCTGGAGATCAAGCGCAAGCGCGATCAGATGGCGGTACTGGTCCGGGATGTGGATACCGCGCAGAAGGCCTATGACACCGCCCTGCAGCGCTTCACCCAGGCACGCATGGAAAGCCAGGTCAGCATGAACAATGTTTCGGTGCTCAGTCAGGCCACCGCGCCTGTGCTGCCCTCGAAGCCAAAGCTCCTCTTCAATGTACTTGGTGCCGGGGTATTGGGCCTTGGACTTGGGCTGCTGCTTGCCATCCTCTTTGAAATGATGGATCGCCGGGTGCGCTCCGAGGCGGATATCTTCGATGCGATTGGCGTGCCGGTTCTTGGCGTCGTCAGCAAGGAGGTTGGTCACGATCGATTCGCCGGTACTTGGCCGCGTCTGGAAGGCCTCGCGCCCAAAGCGCTTCCCAATCCCGCCAAATAGTAAATAAAAGGGGTGAACTCATGAGCTCGACACTTCCGGAAAGCCAGGCCAGATTCGAAGTCAAGTCACTGGTCACAGAAGAAAACAAGATTGGTGCCTTGCTGGTGGAATCTGGCAAACTGCAATGGGAGGACATCGACCCCATTCTCCGCCTGCAACGCGAGCAGGAACTGCGATTCGGTGAAGCTGCCCTGCAACTGGGGTTGGTGTTGCCAGAGGACGTTCGTTTCGCCTTGGCGCGTCAGTTTGGCTACACTTATCTGCCGCATTCCGATGCCGGCATGAGCGAGGAGCTGATTGCCGCCTACAAGCCATTCTCGCCAGAAGTCGAGGCCTTGCGGACATTGCGAAGCCAATTGCTGCTGCGCTGGTTCGACCGGGGTCAGAAGATGATTTCCCTGGTCAGCGCCAATGTCGGTGAGGGTTGTAGCGCCATGGCAGCGAATCTGGCTGTGCTGTTCTCGCAGCTTGGCCGGCGGACTCTGCTCATCGATGCCGACCTGCGCAACCCACGCCAGCATGAAATCTTCAACATGCCCAACCGGGAAGGCCTGTCGGACGTCCTGGCGCATCGCGTCAATCACAGCGCCGTCATGCTGGTGAATGCCTTCTCCAACTTTTATCTACTGACTTCGGGCACGATTCCGCCCAACCCCCAGGAACTGCTCAGCCGTCAGGATTTTCCGGCTTTGCTGGAAGATTTCAGTGATCTTTATGACGTCATCATCATCGATACACCGCCGAGCAACATGAACGCCGATGCGCAGACGGTTCTGAAACACACAGGCGGCGCTTTGATGGTCATGCGCCAGGATCTCACCCGCGTCAACGATGCCGTGTCGCTGAAAGCCACGATCGCAGCGACCAACGCTGAAATCGTAGGTAGCGTGCTGAACCGGTTCTGATTGCGGCAGGCGGGTCCACTCAGGGGAGTGGTGGACCCGTCCGTGGGCCAAATTCCGGCTCAAAGGGGACGATAAATCATGTCATCTGCATCCCAACGTCAAGACATTCTGCGCCAGCAGTCCAATAACAAAGAGCTCTGGCTTTATGTAATAGCAGCCGGTGTTGCTATGGTTGGTGGGCTGGCGCTGGTGTTTCTCGGCAATGCAAATACCTTCATTCTTGCCGCAGCAGTTGCCGCCGCAGCTTTGATTCTGCGGGATTATCGCCTGGGTGTGGTGCTGCTGATCGTGTTCATGCCGCTGGCGGAAAGTGAATTCTTTCCACGCCAGATGCTTGGCGTGACTGGCCTCAACCCCTTGAATATGCTGTTGATGGCAACCTTGGCTTCCTATTTGCTCAAAAGGGTTTTTCAGCGCCAGGATTACCCCTTCATACCGGCCAAGATGTTCTGGCTTTACCTGATACCTATCGCCATTGGTGCTATTCACGGTGCCATGTCGGCGGATCAGATTCCGTCATTTCTGTATGCCAGCAAGATGCTCAGCTTCGACAATGTCGCGGGGTACCTGCGGGATCTCGTGATCAAGCCGCTGTTCCTGGTGTTGTTTGCCTTGTTGATCGGGGCAGCAGTATATGACAGCGATCGCCCGGTTCTGTTCATGGCACCGGCTTTGATTTCAGTGGTTTTGATCTCACTGATGGCGCTTCTCGCAGTAGCCACCTCCGGTCTTGGCCTATCGGCGCTGGCACAGGCCACCTCACGCGGCGTCATGGGCAAGGTCGGAATGCATGCCAATGAGCTTGGCTTGCTTTTCAATATCGCCTACGCCCTGGTCTTGTTCACGCGAGCCAATTTGGACAGCGCCAAGACTAGATTTCTACTGTTTGTCGTTGCTGCCATGCTTGGATTGACCATTCTGTTGACCTTCAGTCGTGGTGGATTCCTGGGATTTGCCATCACCAACCTTATCTACATGCTGACTCGTGGTCAGGGCAAGGCAGTTCTTTACCTTCTTTTGGCGGCGCTGGTGGTCGCATTCCTGCTGCCACATGCATTCATAGATCGGGCCATGACCGGCGTCAGTGACGGCAATGTCAGCGAAATAAGCGCTGGTCGCGTGGATACGATTTGGATGCCGCTGCTCCCAGAGCTTTTCACTAGCCCGCTGATTGGCCATGGCATCTCCTCGATACTCTGGTCCGAGCCCATGAAGACAGGGCACATGTTGATCGTAGGGCATACCCATAATGCCTATCTTGGCGCACTGATGGATGTCGGTATCATCGGCTTTGCCATGATCATGCTGTTTTATAAGTATCTGTGGGACGGGTTTCGCAAGATGAGAAACGCGGAAGATAGCAAAATCATGCGCGGGTTCTTCGAGGGAGGATCAATAGCCATCATCGTACTGTTGATCCAGGGCATAACGGATGACAAGTTCTTTCCGACACACCCTCAGGTCTTTCTTTGGATGGCCATTGGAATACTGTTTGGACGGATGGCATATGCTTCCAGAAAAAGCAAGGTGGCTGAAAGCATGGAATTGAAAAATGCCGAAATAAATATGCGATATGGGAGGGAAGCTGGTGCGCTCCAGAAAGCCTAAGATATGCTTCGTGGGTTTGAGAAGCCTTTCGGTGCTGGCCCCGGAGTATGGACATCATGGAAACGGTGGCGAAGAGGTTCAACATGCTTTGCTTGCCAGGGCGCTGAACAAGAGGGGTTATGACGTTTCGATAATAGTCTCGGACTATGGCCAGGATGATGGCCAGAGCTGGAGTGGTGTGACGACATACAAGGCTTACAAGCCAGATGAAGGAATTCCCATAGTCCGTTTTGTCTATCCACGCTGGACCAAGGTCTGGTCGGCTTTGCGAAGAGCGAACGCAGATATCTATTATGTAAGCTGCGCTGGCATGATGCTTGGACAGGTCGCCATGTTTTGTCGCGTGTATCAGCGGCGTCTGGTCTTCCGCATCGCCCTAAACAGTGATTGCGAGCCAGACAATCTGCCAATCAAGCACACCCGGGACAAGTGGTTGTACCGGTATGGGCTTGCCAGAGCCGACACGATCCTGGCCCAGACACAACACCAGCAGGAGCGCTTGCGCAAGAACTTCGGCCGTGACAGCAAAGTGGCGACCATGCTCGTCGACGAGCCTGATGATATCAAAAGCTATTCGGGCAGAGATATCGATATGCTCTGGGTCAGCAATCTGCGGGCCATAAAACGTCCGGATCTGGCTGTTGATCTGGCAGAAACCATGCCGCACCGGCAATTTCATATCGTAGGCGGCAGGTACCCTACCGAACCCAGGCTGTATGATGAAATATCATCCCGTGCGGAGAAATTGCCCAATGTGACCTTTCACGGGCAGGTGCCGTATAGTCAGGTGCACGAGCTCTATGACCGGGCCAAGGTATTCGTGAATACGTCAGATCTGGAGGGATTCCCCAATACCTATCTCCAGGCATGGGTGCGTGGCACTCCAGTCGTGGCGCTGTTTGACCCGGACGATATCATTGAGCGTAAACGCTTGGGCAATGGCGTCAAGGATCTGGCAGAAATGCGGAACATGGTGGAGCAATATCTACAGGCAGAGCACTCCTGGCATGAGGCAAGTCAACGTTGCTTGCAATACATGCGCCAGGAATATAACCCGGACAAGATTCTGGAACCGTACATCAGCACCTTTGATGCCTTGATGGATGGCAAGCCTTCAGGTCAGGCACTGAAATCTTCGGCAGTCAAGGTCAAGCCATGAAGAAAAAACGCAAAGTGCTTTTGTTGCTGAACTCGCTGCTGAGTGGCGGAGCTGAAAGGCATGTGCTTAGCCTCGTCGATGGCCTGGATCGCGATATGTTCAAATTGTCTCTTGCCTATCTCAAACGGCAGGAAAACCTGCTACCCCAGGTAAATGCGGAACGGCTGGATTATTTATTTTGTTGTGAGGCGAGGAATGGCTTTGACTGGGCTGCCCTGCGAAAACTGATCCGGCACATCCGAAGTACCAGGCCAGAAGTGGTGATGTGCACCAATCAATATTCCATGCTGTATGGATACCTGGCACGTCTTCTTGCCGGGTACCGGTTTGAGCTTATTGAGGTATTCCATACCACTGAGATGCCCAAGAATGCAAATCAATGGCATCAACGGTTATATCATAAGTTGTTCAGCAAATGTGACAAAGTGATATTTGTCAGCAAAAACCAGCAGGAATACTGGCTTGCACAAGGCTTGCGCCTGAAGCAGCATCAGTATATCCATAACGGGGTTGATACAGAGCATTTCCGGGACAGCTTTTCGAAAGTGGAGAAAGTTGCAATAAGAAATCGGTATGGCTTTGCAGAAAGCGATTATCTGGTAGGAGTCTGTGCAGCATTCAGGCCCGAGAAAAGCCATCTTGACTTTTTAAAGGCGTTGCGGAGAGTGCGGGATCTTGGACTTCCTGCCAAGGCGCTTCTCATTGGCGATGGCCCCACGCGCTTAGAAATAGAGGCCTACATCAGACAGTCCGCGCTTGAAGACGCTGTCGTGATTACCGGATTTCAATCTGATGTCAGGCCATTGATTGCAATTTGCGATGTCATGGTCCTGACATCAATTGCCGTCGAAACCTTCTCGATTGCTGTGCTGGAATCCATGGCACTTGGAAAGCCGGTCATTTCCACTGCTATCGGCGGAGTGCCCGAACAGATCACACATGGCGCTACAGGGTTTCTCTTCGAAAAGGGAGATGTGGATGCCTTGGTGGAGCTGCTTCTCCGCTTGTCGGATAAGCCCCTGCGGGAAGAAATGGGGAGATCGGCACGGGCAACGGTAGTAGAACGATTTACTCTGGATCGCATGCTCGCGGCCTATGAGGATATCCTCATGGAAAAGGATGTTTTGACATCGGGTATATCCAGGGCTTGCTCCACATAAAAAATCCGGGTCGTATGGCAGTATGTACAGACCCCGTCATTCACGTTGTCCTTTCATGTTGATCATATCATGTCGATTGCCAGCCAGCCCCCTGGTTCCGCCAGGGTGAATACGAGCACACGTTCACAGGCCATGTCTCTTGGCAAGGCAAACCTGCTGGATTTCATGATCCAGATTGTGCTTCCGATTGTCTTGGTTCGCCTGCTGGATCCTACGGAATTCGGTCAGTACCGAATGCTCTGGCTAGCTGCCAATGCGGCTATCGCGCTTGGCCAATTGCATATGCCGCACAGCCTTTTATATCTCCTGCCGAGAGAGGGGGCTGAAAGGGCCAGGATTTACATCAATAACACTCTGCTCTTTCTTGCCAGCACCGGCCTGATTGGCGCAGTGTTGGTTGGTCCTTGGAATCATTGGTTGCCCGGCCAGATGGAGCATCTGTCAAGCAATGCGTTTTTCCTGCCGCTTTTCATATTTGTCTGGGTGCTCGCGTCTCTTGTGGAGTTTCTGCCCAACGCCGACCAGCGTATCGCTTGGCAGGCACGTGTCATCGTAGGTCTTTCCCTGTTGCGAGCGAGCACTATTGTGCTTGTGGTATTCGTCACACGGGACATCGAATGGGTTTTCGCAGCACTGCTGCTGTTTGCCTTCGTGAAGCTCGGCCTGCTGTATTATTACATCGGTAAATACCACGGCCGGAATGTTTTCAAAGTGAACCTCAATCTGTTGAGAGGACAGATTATATACGCAGCGCCATTCGGGATTTCTGGCAGCCTCTACATTCTACGCGGTCAGGCAGATCAGTGGGTGGTTGCATCTTTATTTTCGACCAGCGTGTTTGCTACTTTTTCGGTTGCATACGTTTTTTCACCCTTGGCAAACATTATCCGTCAGTCGGTAAGCAATGCCGTCATGCCCAGGCTCAGTGAGCTGCATGCCAGTGGAGATCGCGAAGAGCTTCTGAATCTGAACCGCAAGGCCAATGCAGGCAGCAACTTCTTGCTATTTCCCATGCTGGTGTTCTTTTTTGTCTTTTCTACGCAACTCATAGAGTTGATCTATACTGGATCTTATCTCATGGCAGCTGATGTCATGCGGATCTATCTTTTAGGCATGCTGGCCCAAGCTGTGGAAGTCAATTCAATATTGAGAGTCTTCAGCCAGGGGCGATTTACGGTTCGCGTCAACTTTGGCTTGCTACTCATGTCCATTGTCGTCAGCTATTTGGGGGCTCGTGTGTTTGGACTTCTGGGGGCCGCCTTGGGTAGCGTTCTGGCTCTCTCCTTGGGAGAACTTATGAATCTGCGCCATGCCGTATCCGTTACAAACACGTCTTTTAGCCGCTTCCTGGACTGGAAACAACTTGGAATTCTGCTGGGCGCTGCGATTGTCGCCGGAGGCGTGGGCAAGGGTGTAGCGCTACTTCCCATGTTTTCCGGCCATCTGATTGGGCAGTTGTTCCTGGGCGGGCTCTCCATGATCACAGTCTATATACTGATGCTCATTCTGCTTGGCAAGGGAGATCTGATCAAGTCAGTGCTTGAAGATGTGCTGCGGCGTCGCAGACGGGTCTGATTGGGCCCATTAGGGAGATATAATGGTTCCTGCATATTTTCGAAACAGCATTAGCATACCAGCCTGGTGGCAAGAGGAGGGGAGATGGACTCACAGTCAATGAAGCACCTGACCAGATCAATCTTTGGCATGGGACTCCTGTGGGGTATAACACTCCTCCCTGCACATGTCGCTGCGCATGAATATAATCCGCCTTTCCCCCGGCTGTATGGCATGAATATCGGTGACAAACATTACGACGACCCGAACTATCAGAAGGCCTTGAGTCGGCTGGATGTTGCAATCCTGGGCTTTTATCCGGGTTGGAAAACCAATTATTCCTATGGCGGCGACAAGGGTATTCGAGCTGCCGTGAAGGCGATCAAGGACAGAAATCCCGATATCCTGCTCGGCCAGTACACCATTCTCGGTGATGCTACCACTGCCAATGATCCAAAATATTCAGCAGACAAGGACAAGGCGCAGAAACTGGATGCCGAGAACTGGTGGTTGCGCAAGGCCGATGGTTCAAAAGTGCGATGGACCAAGGAGTACGATACATATGATGTGAATGTTGGCACGTTCACCCGCAAGGATGACCAAGGCAGATACTGGCCACAATGGCTGGCACAGCGGGACTACAACAAGTACTTCAAGCCGGTGCCGCAGTTCGACATCTGGTACTTCGACAATGTGTTCGAGAAAAGCCGCATTCCAAGTGCCGATTGGAATGAGGATGGGGCTGATGACCGCAATGTTGATCCTCGTTACTCCTCAATGTACCGGAAGGCCCATCTGGCGGAATGGCGTGAAGCCCACAAACTGGCGCCTCGTTTGATGTTGATGGCCAATGTCGATCATGATCTGTCCGCACCCGAATATCGAGGAAAACTGCAAGGCGCATTCCTGGAAGGCATGATGGGCAAATCATGGTCTATTGAAAGGCAGCATGGCTGGCAGGCCATGATGAGGATATATCACAGCGTAATTCGTAATACGGTAGCCCCCAGGATCGTGGGCTTCAATGTCTGGGGCAAGCCCACTGACTACAGGTTCTTCCGCTATGCCTTTGCCTCCACCCTGATGGACGACGGTTACTTCTCCTTCACGGATGAGGCCAAGGGTTACAGCTCGGTGCCATGGTTCGACGAGTATGACGTCAGCCTGGGCCGGCCGGTGGAAGGTGCGCAGACCAAGCCTTGGAAGCGTGGCGTCTACCGTCGTATATTCCAGAAAGGCATGGTGCTGGTCAATCCCTCCCCTCATGAGGTCATGGTCACTGTTGATCCGGGTTACAAGCGAATTGCAGGCAAGCAGGATCCTGACATCAATGATGGCCGACCGGTGAAGACAGTCACCCTCCCCGCAAAGGATGGAATCATTCTGCGCCGGACTTCGTCATAGCCTTGGTCATTATTCGATGGATTTGAAAACATAATTGAAGTCAGGAGGTCGCCATGTCCACTTTCTATAATGTACTTTCAAAGCTGGCAAAGAAATATCTGATGCCAGACTACTTGGAAGGATTAAAGAGGCGCGGGCTGGTCGTGGGTAACAACCTCAAACTCCTGCCAGAAGCGAGAATCGACTGGAGCCATTGTTGGCATATCAGGATTGGAAATGACGTCACCATAGCGCCTAGAGTGCATATCCTGGCGCATGACGCGAGTACAAAGACACACCTTGGTTATACCAGAATCGGCAAGGTGAAAATAGGTGATAGAGTATTCATTGGTGCATCGTCCATCATCCTGCCAGGCGTAACGATCGGCAATGATGTCATCATTGGCGCAGGTAGCATAGTTACAAAGAATATTCCCGATGGCGTTGTTGCTGCTGGCAACCCATGCCGGGTTCTGTGTGGCCTGGAAGAATTTCTGAACAGGCGTAAATCGGAAATGCACGCTGTGCCAGTATTCGATGAAACCTATACACTTGCCAAAAATGTTGATGACGAGAAGAAAGCAGAAATGAACAGAAAGATGAAGGATGATATAGGTTATGTTTGTTGATGCCCGGCCTATGAAAGTCCCTGTAGGATGACAGCATCAGGCGCTCGTTCGCGCCTGCGATAAGGATTTGTCAGAAAAGTCTTCGGCCTGGACGCTCTCACTCAAGGCGATAGCCAGTGTGTTGAGCACCAGGCTGTCTGGTCTCAGGTGGTTCTGATAGTAATGGTAGTTATTCAACATGAGGCGATTTCGTAGTGGCTGGCTTTCAAATAAACGTACTGCCTGCGTAATGCATTCCTCGGCGGATGCGAAGTTTAGATAATGAGACTCGGGTCCAAAACTACCGGTAGGTCGATAATGTAAGGTCTCTGAAAGAATGGCTTTGGAGTGAGCAACATATTCCGCCATCTTCCAGCCAGTGGAGGCGTGCAGTCCACTGGTAGCGACGCAGATAGGATAAGTCCTCATGGTGCGCATAAAAATCTTCTTCCGGAAGAGCGCCGGGTCTGGCAGTAAACAGTCAGGGTAATTCTTGCGCGCATGTTCCGTATGTTGGAAGCCTCCCAGAAACCTGTCCTTGAACTCTTTTTTCAGCAACCTGATACATTGGGCCCTCATATTGTTTATGTCTTCCCGCTCAGCGGCTTTTTCGGGACTCGGGGCCTCCCTGGGGTCCCAGCTGGTCACCATGAAGAGTATTCTCGATTCTTGGCGGAAATCTGGCAGGGCTTGCGTCCTGGATAAATAAATATGTTCTCTGTGTAGTATTTGCTTCAGCAGATTCATTCGTCTGCCTGGCCCGCTTTCAAGTGCCAAGGTCCGGTACAGTCGGCGCATGTCAACTCCATCTGCTACAACGGGATAGTTCAAACCAAGAGGGAGTATGCGCCTGTCTTCGAATTCTCCACGCAGGAAGCTGCGCTTGAAATAGAAATCCACCTGCTCCAGAGCTCCCTTATCGATTTCATGGCTGTCATGCGTATCGTAGAAAAGGAAAATTCCATTACCAAGGCGCACCAAGAGATGGGCATGCCGGGCGTCCCGCAGATGCGGTGGCTTGCGGTCATCGTAAATATTCTTTTTGTCAACGCGCTGGTGTAGACGCAAGTATCCCTGCTTCTCCAAGAGATGATAGCCTGTATATACCTGCTGCAGGTGTGGAGAATTCGAGTGACAGAGCAGTTCGCATTCCAAGCCGCGCATACTTCCTCCAGCTGTTTCTGATTGCTTCCGCAAGCTAACCTTTTAACTGCCTGTTTGGCCAGTGTCGAAAGACTCATTGGCTGGTTTGTGCGGGCTGGCTTCCCCTTCCTCTCTTTTTGCGGCCACGTCCAGCTCTAGTTGTATT